>JBPYDT010000121.1:0-2240 GCA_051986275.1 Acidimicrobiia bacterium
CGAGCGAGTCGCCGACGTAGTCGGCCACGTCCTGGATCTCGGGCAGCTGGTAGTTGTGGGCGAGGATCACCGCCCCGCGCTCCTGGGCGAGCGCGCGCACCTCTTCCTGCAGGGCGGGGATGTTCTCAAGCAGTAAGGGTGCGTCTGATGCACCGAACATCGGCAGGTTCATAGGATCGGTTCGAGGAGGAGGGACAGGTCTAACGCCGGGGCGCTGTGGGTGATCGCACCCACTGATATGAAGTGTACGCCGGTCCCCGCGACCGCCCGGATCGTGTCGAGCGTGAACCCGCCGCTCGCCTCGAGCTCGGCCCGTCCGGCCACGTGGTCGACGGCGGCCCGTAACTCGTCGACGGACATGTTGTCGAGCAGGAGGCTCCGCGCGCCGGCCGCGAGCGCCTCGTCGACGTCGGCGAGCGTCCGACACTCGACCTCGAGCGGGAGCCCGGGGGCGTGGGCGCGGGCCCGGCGCACCGCCTCCCCCACGCCGCCGGCGAGCGCCGCGTGGTTCTCCTTGATCAGGATCGCGTCGTACAGCCCCGTGCGGTGGTTGGTGGCGCCGCCGGCGGCGACCGCGGCCTTCTCGAGCGTCCGCAGGCCGGGCGTGGTCTTGCGCGTGTCGAGGATCACGGCGCCCGTTCCCTGCACCGCCCGTACGCACCGCGCCGCCAGCGTCGCGACGCCCGACAGGCGCTGCAGGAAGTTGAGCGCGGTCCGCTCGGCGGTCAGGATCCCGCGCGCCGAGCCCTCGAGCGCCATCACCGGGCCGCCGTCCCGCCATTCGCCCTCCGCGACGAGCCGCTCGAACGTCGTCTCCGGGTCGAGTGCGCGGAACGTCCCGGCAGCGACGTCCAGGCCGTAGATCACGCCCGGGGCCTTCTGGGTGATCGTCGCGTGGGCCCTTGCGTGCTCGGGCACGGTGGCCGCCGTCGTCACGTCGCCGGCGCCGACGTCCTCGGCCAGGGCACCGGCCACGATCTCAGCAACCGTCTGCTCGCTCATCGGGAAGATGAGCATACGCACACGTTTGTCAAGAAAGTTGTGAAACGCAGCGACCGTTGTATAGCGTCGGCGCGCAGACGCAGCGGCCGGGTGCGTCGGGGCAAATTCAAACCACAGTGAGGTGGTTACCAATGAGGCTTAGACGGGGCGTCCCTGGGTCGCTGCGGCGGGCGCTGCGCTCGCGATCACGAGCGCGGGTGCCGCTGCGGCTCCGGCCTCGGGACCATTCGTTTGCTCGGGGACGTTTCACGCTCCGGGCGTGTTGAAGGGCACCTACCGTGGCGGCGTCGTCGTCAAAGGCGTGTGCGCGGTGAAGGCCGGAAAGGCGCACGTGATCGGGACCTTGACCGTAGCCAAGGACGCGGCGCACGCAGCTGCGTTCGGGGCGCACCACTCGAGCCTAACGGTGACCGGCAATGTCGTCGTCGACGCGGGCGGATTCGCGATTCTGGGTTGCAAAGCGAATCCCGACGGGACGGGAATCCCGTGTCTCGACGACCCCGATGCGATCGAGATCCTCGCGAGCCACATCGCGAAGAACCTGTCCTGCAGCGGCAACAGCCATCCGGCTACCTCGCCGCCCGGTGCCCAGCCCGTGTGGGACAGCGGGGAGACGTCGATGACCCCGGGGGTCATCTTCCCCCGCAAGGCAGAGCCCAACACGGTCGGCGGGTCGCGCAGCGGACAGTGCATGACGGCGACTCCGACGACGCTCGGAGGTCCTTCGCGCCCCGACACGTTCTACGCACCAAGCAGGGCAAGCGGCTGCCGCCCCCCCGGCCGGGTGACGGGGGGCGGCAGCCGCTCCTATTACTTGGCCGACTTCAACAGGTACGCGCGCGCGAACCCGTCGAGGTCGCCGTCGAGCACCCGGGCAGTGTCCCCCATCTCGTGATCGGTCCGGTGGTCCTTGACCATCGAGTAGGGGTGCAGGACGTACGAGCGGATCTGCGAGCCGAAGTTGACGTCCAGGGCGTCGCCCTTCTCGCGGGCGATCTCCTCGCGGCGCTTGCCCTCCTCGAGCTCGAGCAGCTTGGAGCGCAGCATCGTCATCGCCTCGGCCTTGTTCGACGACTGTGAGCGCTCGTTCTGGCACTGGACGACGATCCCGCTCGGCTTGTGCGTGATCCGCACCGCCGAGTCGGTCTTGTTGACGTGCTGGCCGCCGGCGCCGCTGGCCCGGTAGGTGTCGATCTGGAGGTCGTCGTCGTCGATCTCGACGTCGTCGATCTCCTGCA
>JBPYDT010000122.1:0-13077 GCA_051986275.1 Acidimicrobiia bacterium
TGCACAGCAACGCGCGACCACGATTCGCCATCGGAAGACCCCCCTCCACCGGCCGGCGTCCCCTGCGCGCCGGGCGCGTTCAGGCAAGCACTTCCCCGGTTCGCGGCGCAACCCGGCTAGGTCTCGCGCGTGGGGCGCGCCGCCTGCACCACGGCCGCCTTCGCCGCGCCCCAGACCAGCTGGACCGGCCCGAGTCCGGGATCGAGGTCGGCGAAGGCGCGCGGCGCGAGGTCGTAGCGGTCGTCGGGCGCGACGCGCTCCTCGTGCTCGTCGCGGGCAACCGCCGGCACGCCCGCCTCGGCGAGGACGGCCGTCACCTCCGTCGTCGCGCGGCGCACGATCTGCAGCGGCGTCGCGCGGTGCTCCAGCGTGTCCGACCCGAGCAGCGCCCGCAGCTCGCGGGCGGCCCGGCGGGTGCCGGCGTCGGCGCCGAGGCGCACCCGTTCGTCGATGGCCGGACGGTGGGCGCGCTGGCCCCACGCGTCCAGCACGCGCGTCGCCCGCGTCACGAGGTACGGCGCCAGGTGGGCGTCGACGCCCGCGAGGAGCGCGGCGCCGGCCTCGTCGAGGCGGGCGTGTGCCGTGGCGGGGTCGTCGCTCAGGCGTCGAGCCCGACGCGCCGCAGCGCCTCGGCCGGCTCGAGGACGAGCCCGGTGTAGAAGGGGCCGAAGTCGGCGTAGCGCGCCGACACCTCGTCGAAGCGCATCTCGTACACGATGTCCTTCAGCGCGCCCGGGTCGTCGGCGAGGAGCGTGACGCCCCACTCCCAGTCGTCGAGGCCCGTCGAGCCCGTGATGAGCTGGAGCACCCGGCCGGCGTAGGTGCGGCCGACGCGGGCGTGGCCGGCCATCAGCCGCTTCCGCGTGTCGAAGTCGAGCGCGAACCAGTTGTCGTCCGCGGCCCGCCGCTTCGACATGGGATAGAAGCAGATGGTCCGCTTGGCCGGCAGGCGCGGGTGGATGCGCTGCTCCCGGTAGTGGGTGATGCGCTCCCGCCAGGCGTCGAGCCGCTCGGTGACTGCCGCCTGGTCGGTGATCCCCTCGTCGGCGGCGAGTCGGGCGCGCTCGTCGTCCTCGGTGGCGGCGTACTCGGACTGCTCGGTGAGCGACACGTACGACCAGGTGGCGGTGAGCGGCGCGCGGCGCAGGTCCTGCTCGAACGCGGCGAGGCGCGCCAGATCAGGGCCGAGCGCCATCACGCCGAGATCCGCCTTGTGCCCGAGCACGACGAAGGTGAGGGCCTGGTGGGTGCCGTCGTTCGTCAGGCGGGCCAGCGCGTCGAGCACGTGCTTGGCGCCGCCCGGCTCCTCCTCGGCCCGGCGCGAGTCGACCGCGTAGAAGAGGTGGAGGACGCCCCAGCCGTTCGACGCCTCGACCGCGTCGGTCACGAGGTCGCGGGGCTCGGCGTCACCGCACCAGGCTACGTCGCGGCCTGCGGCGCGCTCTCCACGGCCTCGACGGCGACGAGCTGGAACGGGAAGTGGCGGGCCATGACGCCGCGGACCTGCGCGTCGGCCTCCCATCCCGTCCCGTCGACGAGCAGACGGAACAGGCGGCGCAGGAACGCGCCCTCGACGTACGCGCGCTGGATCCGCGGGGGCTCGGGCTCGATGATGTCGTGCATCATCGGCGGGCAGACGGTGACGAGCTCGGCGACGGGGTCGGCGAGCACCGGGTCGCGGAACTCGGCGTCGAAGTCGTCGAACCAGCCGGCCTGGACGTCGGCGCGTACCCGCTCGTCGCGCCGGGCCTCGTCGAGGTAGGGCTCGAGGGCCAGAAAGCGCACGTGCGTCGACGGCAGCGCCGGGGCGTAGTCCGCCCACTTCGCCAGCACGACCGAGCGGATCCGGTCCTCGCGCATGGCGCCAGTCTGGCGTGCGGAGCGGGAGCCGACGCGCACCGGGTCCGGACGCGACTCGGGGCGCCCTCGCGGGCGCCCCGGATCGTGCTCGCCTGTTGGGACGGAGTCTAGAAGTCCATGTCGCCCATGCCGCCGCCGGGCATCGCCGGCGCGGCGGGCTTCTCCTCGGGCTTGTCGGCGACGACGGCCTCGGTCGTGAGGAACAGGGCCGCGATCGACGCCGCGTTCTGCAGCGCTGAGCGGGTCACCTTCGCGGCGTCGATGACGCCGGCCTTCACGAGGTCCTCGTACTCGCCGGTGGCGGCGTTCAGGCCGTCGTTGCCGGTGAGGCCGCGCACCTTCTCGACGACGACACCACCCTCCATGCCGGCGTTGAGCGCGATCTGCTTGATCGGCTCCTCGAGGGCCCGGCCGACGAGGTTCAGGCCGGTGGCCTCGTCCCCGTCCGCCTTCTTCGCCGCCTCGAAGACCTTCGCCTGGGCCCGCAGGAGGGCGACCCCGCCGCCGGCCACGACGCCTTCCTCGACGGCGGCCTTCGTGGTCTGCACCGCGTCCTCGATGCGGTGCTTCTTCTCCTTGAGCTCGACCTCGGTCGCGGCGCCGACCTTGATGATCGCCACGCCGCCGGACAGCTTGGCGAGGCGCTCCTGGAGCTTCTCGCGGTCGTAGTCCGAGTCGGTGTCGTCGATCTCCTGCTTGATCTGCTTGATGCGCCCGGCGACGTCGGCCTTCGTGCCGCCGCCCTCGACGATCGTCGTCTCGTCCTTCGTGACGACGATCTTGCGGGCGGTGCCGAGCAGGTCGAGCCCGACGTTCTCGAGCTTCAGGCCGACCTCCTCGGAGACGACCTGGCCGCCGGTGAGGATCGCCATGTCCTGGAGCATCGCCTTGCGGCGCTCCCCGAAGCCGGGGGCCTTGACCGCCGCCGACTTGAACGTGCCGCGGATCTTGTTGACGACGAGGGTGGCGAGCGCCTCGCCCTCGACGTCCTCGGCCACGATGGCGAGCGGCTTGCCGGTCTGCATGACCTTCTCGAGGACCGGCAGGAGGTCCTTCACCGCCGCGATCTTCGAGGAGACGAGGAGCAGGTACGCGTCGTCGAGGACGGCCTCCATGCGCTCCGGGTCGGTCACGAAGTACGGCGAGATGTAGCCCTTGTCGAAGCGCATGCCTTCGACGAGGTCGAGCTCCATCCCGAACGTCTGGGACTCCTCGACGGTGATGACCCCGTCGGTGCCGACCTTCTCGAGCGCCTCGGCGATCATCGAGCCGATCTCGGCGTCGGCTGCCGAGATCGCGGCGACGTTGGAGATCTGGGCCTTGTCGGTCTCCACCTTCTGGGACGACGACTTGATCGAGTCGACGGCCGTGTCGACGGCCGACTCGATGCCCCTCTTCAGGACCATCGGGTTGGCGCCGGCGGCCACGTTGCGGAGGCCCTCGCGGACCATCGCCCACGCCAGCACGGTCGCGGTGGTCGTGCCGTCACCGGCGACGTCGTCGGTCTTCTTGGCGACTTCCTTGACGAGCTCGGCCCCGATCTTCTCGTAGGGGTCCTCGAGCTCCACTTCCTTGGCGATGGACACGCCGTCGTTGGTGATCGTGGGGGCACCCCACTTCTTCTCCAGCACGACGTTGCGGCCCTTCGGGCCGAGTGTGACGCGCACGGCGTCGGCGAGCTTGTTCATGCCCGACTCGAGCGAGCGGCGGGCACCCTCGGCGTAGGCGATCTGCTTCGGCATCTGGCTCCTCCCTGGGAGGTCAGGGACGGTCGACGGGTTTGGCACTCAGTGCCTGCGAGTGCTAGCCCAGTCTGGCACTCGGTCGCTGGGAGTGCAAATGTCGGCGGCCGCGTCGGGCGCCGTTGTCACGCCGTACGCTGCGGCTCATGGCCGAGATGCACGACGCGACCGAGGCCTACCTCGAGACCATCCTCGAGATCGAGGAGGAGGGGGTCACCCCCATCCGGGCCCGGATCGTCGAGCGCCTCGGCCTCTCGGCGGCGGCCGTCTCCGAGCAGGTGAACCGCCTGGTCGAGCAGGGCTACGCCGAGCTGCTGGACGACCGCAGCCTGCGCCTCACGAGCCGTGGCCGGGCGCTCGCCACCTCGATCGTGCGGCGGCACCGGCTCGCCGAGCGGCTGCTCGTCGACGTGATCGGCCTCGAGTGGGAGAAGGTGCACCGCGAGGCCGACCGGTGGGAGCACGCGATCTCGGCCGACGTCGAGGAGAAGCTCGTGCAGCTGCTCGGCGACCCGGCGACCTGCCCACATGGGAACCCGATCCCCGGGTCGTCGCACCGGGTCGACGCCGGGCCCAGCGTCCCGCTGGCGCAAGCCGCTCCCGGTCCGGTGCGGGTGGCGCGCATCAGCGAGAAGCTCGAGCTCGACGACCGCGCCCTCTCCCTCCTGGCGGCCGCCGGCCTCGTCCCCGGGTCCGAGGCGTCGGTGCTCGGGCGGGGGAGCGACGGCACGCGGGTCGTCGCCGACGACGGCGAGCGCACCGTCCCGGACGACGTCGCCCGGCTGACCTTCGTCCAGCCCCTCTGACCTTCAAGCCCCGACGGGTCGATCGCCCCGCCGAGGGACGCCCTCAGCCGCCGGCGACCGCCGGCACGATGCTCACGACGGTCCCGTCCGGCAGCGGCGTCGCGACGCCGTCGAGGTAGCGGATGTCCTCGTCGGCGACGAACACGTTCACGAAGCGGCGCAGCGAGCCGTTGTCGAAGAGCCGGTCCTGGAAGCCGGGGTGCGCGGCGTCGAGCGCCTGGAGGGCCTCGCCCACCGTCGCGCCGTCGACCGCGACCTCGGCCGCGCCGCCCGCGAGGGGCCGCAGCTGGGTGGGGATCCGGACGGTGACGGCCACGCTCAGGCCTCGGCGGCGCCGGGGAAGGCCGCCCGGAACGCGTCGACGGTGGGCGCGATCGTCGCCGTCGGGGTGGCCGGCCCGACCGCGTCGAGGGTCTTCAGGCCGTGGCCCGTGACGTAGACGACGACCCGCTCGTCGGGGCGGACGACGCCCTCCTCGGCGAGCCGGCGCAGCGTGGCGATCGTGACGCCGGCCGCGGTCTCGCCGAAGATGCCCTCGGTGCGGGCGAGCAGGCGGATGCCAGCCCGGACCTCGTCGTCGGTGACCCCGGCGAGCGCGCCGCCGGTGCTGCGCACCACGTCGAGCGCGTAGTAGCCGTCGGCCGGGTCGCCGATGGCGAGCGACTTGGCGATCGTGTCGGGCTTCTGGGGCCGGATCGTGTCGCTCGATTCGGCGAACGCGGTCGCCACCGGCGAGCAGCCGGCCGCCTGCGCGCCCGAGACCCGCACCGGCGCGGCGTCGAGCAGGCCGGCGTCGACCAGGTCGCCGAACCCCTTGTGGATCTTCGTGAGCAGCGAGCCACTCGCGACCGGCACGACGACGTGGTCGGGGGCCTGCCACCCGAGCTGCTCGGCCGTCTCGAACGCGAGCGTGCGGGAGCCCTCGGCGTAGAAGGGTCGCACGTTGATGTTCACGAACGCCCACGGCTGCTCCGACGCGAGCTCGGCGCAGAGCCGGTTCACGTCGTCGTAGGTGCCGTCGACCGCGACGACGTTCGCGCCGTACACCGCGGTCGTGGCGATCTTCGCCGGCTCCAGGTTCGCCGGGATGAACACGTAGCTCGGCAGCCCGGCTCGGGCCGCGGCGGCCGCGACGGCGTTGGCCAGGTTGCCGGTCGACGCGCAGGCAACGGTCTTGAGGCCGAACTCGATCGCCTGGGCGAGCGCCACGGCGACGACGCGGTCCTTGAAGGAGTTCGTCGGGTTGCGGGTGTCGTCCTTCACCCACAGCTCGCCGAGTCCGAGCTCGGCGGCGAGGCGGTCGGCCCGCACGAGGGGGGTGCAGCCGACCGGGGCGGACCCCGGGACCTCGTCGACGGGGAGCAGGCCGGCGTAGCGCCAGATCGTGGACGGGCCGGCCGCGATCGACTCGGCGGTGACCTGGCGGGCGGCGTCCGGGTCGTAGGCGACCTCGAGCGGGCCGAAGCACCACTCGCAGGCGTACCGGGGTGAGACGTCGTAGGTGCGACCGCATTCGCGGCACCGCAGCTGGTGCACGTGCGCCATGTCGGTTCCTCTCTCTGGTGGCCTCCGGCCACCGGTCTCGACGCGCTCTCGAGCGCCTCGAGCGGAGGAACCGCTCTCTGGCTGTCTCATCGGTCAGGCATTGGCACCTGGTCTCCGACCTCACGGTCGGGAACTGGTTGCCGCGGCGTCAACGGGCCTGTCCCTCAGCCGCTCTGGATGAGCGCGTACTGAGCGTCGATGGTAGCGGCGGGGTCCCGTACGCTTCCAGTCTCTATGGTTCCCGCCACCGAGCTCCGAGCGCTCACGGACCGCAAGGCCCAGCAGGGGCTGGCCGTCTCGGTGTGCCTCCCCGCCCGCAACGAGGCGGCCACGGTCGGCGGGATCGTGTCCGCCGTCCGGGACGAGCTCGTCGCCCGCGGGCTGGTCGACGAGGTCGTGGTCCTCGACGACGGCTCCGAGGACGCCACGGCCGACACCGCCCGGTCCGCGGGGGCGGTCGTCGCCGCCGTCGCCGACGTCCTGCCCGACCTGCCGGCCGGCGAGGGGAAGGGCAACGCGCTCTGGAAGTCGCTGTACGTGGCGAGTGGCGACCTCATCTGCTTCCTCGATGCCGACGTGCGCAACTTCGGGGCGCACTTCGTGACCCGGCTGATGGCACCTCTGCTCGAGGACCCGACGATCGGGTTCGTGAAAGCCCACTACGAGCGGCCGCTCGACGGGCGGCCCCGCAGCGGGGGGCGAGTCACCGAGCTGATGGCCCGCCCGCTGCTGAACGCGCTGTTCCCGCCGCTCGCCGGGATCCGCCAGCCGCTCGGCGGCGAGTACGCGGCCCGCCGCGAGCTCCTCGAGGTGCTCCCGTTCGTGGAGGGCTGGGGCGTGGAGCTCGGGCTGCTCATCGACGTGGCCGACCGGTTCGGGGTGGAGGCGATCGCCGAGGCCGACCTCGGGATCCGCGAGCACCGCAACCGCGACCTCGACGAGCTCGCGCCGCAGGCGATGGCCGTGCTCCTGACCGGGCTGCGGCGCGCCGGCGCGGCGCCGGTCGACGTCGCGAGCACGTTGGTGCGCGTCGACGAGTCCGGCGCCTCGACGCTCGTCCCGGTGCCGGTGCGCGAGCGGCCGCCGATGGTCACGGTCGCCGCCTACCAGTCCAAGTTCGGGCGCGAGCTCAGCGCGTAGCCCGCGCCGTCCGCCCCGCCTCGACCGCCGCCTCCTCTACGAGCAGCGCGGCGCGCCCGTACGCCTCACCCGACTGGAAGACCCGGTCGGTCAGCACGAGCAGCTGGGCCGGGCCGTGCACGGTCAGCTCCTCGCGCCCGCCGGCGCTCGCCTGCCCGACGATGACGGCGCGGTGCTCGACGCCGAGCTCGCCGGCCCAGTCGAGGACGCCGCCGACCACCTTCCCCGCGAAGCTGTTCGCGTCGAGGCGCCCCTCGCCCGTCACGACCATCGTCGCGTCCTCGAGCGCCTCCTCGAGCCCGGCCTCGAGCGCGACGACCTCGAAGCCCGGCTCGAGGTGCGCGCCGAGCGCGGCCAGCCCCCCGGCGAGCCCGCCCGCTGCGCCCCCTCCCTCGAGCACGGTCACGTCCACCCCGGTGCGTCGCTGGTACACGTCGGCGAGGCGCTCGAGGCGTCGGCGCAGCAGCGCGACCTGGGCGTCGCTCGCGCCCTTCTGGGGACCGAAGCGCGCCGCGGCGTCGAGGAACCCGATCGTGACGTCGCACGCCACGGTGAGGTCGAGCGACCCGAGGGACCACCCGAGCGCCTCGAGCGCGGCGAGCCCGCCGTCGGTCGACGCGCTGCCGCCCACCCCGAGCAGCGCGCGGTGCGCGCCACCGCGGACCGCGGCGATCAGCTCGCCCGTGCCGCGGGTCGAGGCGCGCAACGGGTCGTTCCGCGCGACGAGCGCGAGACCGCTCGCCTGCGCCATCTCGAGCACGGCGAGCCCGGCGGGGGTCACGCCGTACTCCGCGTCGACCGGATCGCCGAGTGGGCCCGTGACTGGCACCCGCCGGCGACTGCCGCCGCGCGCGAGGAGCGCGTCGAGCGTCCCCTCGCCGCCGTCGGCGAGGGGCACGATCCGAACCTCGTCGAACCCGGCGGTGTGCAGGCCCCGCGCCATCGCCTCGGCCGCGTCGGGCGCGCTGAGTGTGCCCCGGAACTTGTCAGGACACACAACGGCGACAGCCACGTCACTACATTGGCCTGGAATGCTCGAGCGTGTCCCGCTTCTCGAGAAGGAGCTCGACCACTACGCCGACGTCGTCGGCGCCGAGACCATCGCCGAGATCCGGGAGGCGGCCGAGCCGCTGCGCGGCGCCCGTGTGCTGCACCTCAGCGCGACGGCGTACGGGGGCGGCGTGGCCGAGCTGCTCGCGACGCACGTCCCGCTGCTGCGCAGCGTCGGCCTCGACGCGGAGTGGCAGGTGCTCCACGGCAGCGACGAGTTCTTCATGATCACCAAGCAGGTCCACAACGCGCTGCAAGGCGCCGACGTCGAGTGGACCCCCGCCATGCAGCGCGGGTACCTGGAGCGGATCCTCGACAACGCGCTGCTCCTCGAGGACTCGTGGGACTTCGTGGTGGTCCACGACCCGCAGCCCGCGGCGCTCCTCCACTTCCTGCGAGACCACCCGAGCTTCGGCGCGGGTGACCGGACCCGGTGGGTGTGGCGCTGCCACATCGACCTCACCGACGCGAACCCGACCGTGTGGGAGTTCTTCCGACCGTTCGTCGAGCTCCACGACGCCTCCGTGTGGACGCTCGAATCGTTCGTGCCCGCCTCGCTGAAGATGGACCGGGTCGAGGTGCTGCCACCCTGCATCGACCCGCTCTCGGTCAAGAACCTGGACCTGGCGCGGCCGTTCTGCGAGGAGCTGACGCGCCAGTACGGCGTGGACACGAAGCGCCCGATCGTGTGCCAGATCAGCCGCTTCGACCCGTGGAAGGACCCGGTCGGGGTGATCGACGCGTTCCGTCTCGTGCGCGACCGCGTCCCCGAGGCCCAGCTGGTGCTCGCCGGCTCGATGGCAACCGACGACCCGGAGGGGTTCCGCGTCTGGGAGGCGACCGAGCTCGCCCGCGACGGCGACAAGGACATCCACCTCCTGTCGAACCTGCACCAGGTGGGGTCGGTTCAGATCAACGCGTTCCAGCGCATCGCGACGGTGATGGTCCAGAAGTCCGTCCGTGAGGGGTTCGGCCTCACGGTGAGCGAGGCGCTCTGGAAGGGCCGGCCCGTCGTCGGGGGCCGCGCCGGCGGGATCACGCTGCAGATCATCGACGGCTTCAGCGGCTACCTCGTCGACGGCGTCGAGGCGTGCGCCCAGCGGGTCATCGACCTGCTGGCCGACCCCGTCGGCGCCGACGCGCTCGGCGCCCAGGGGCAGGAGCACGTCCGCGCGCACTTCCTCGCGACGCGTGAGGTGCTCGACTGGCTCCGGCTGCTCGGCGAGCTGCGTTGACCGTCGTCGTCTCGAACCGAGGCCCCTACCAGTTCAGCGAGGATCCCGGCGGTGGGTTCCTCGCCCGGCCCGGCGCCGGGGGCCTGGCGAGCAGCCTGCGGCCGCTGCTGGAGTCGGGCGCCGTCGGCCCGGACGGCGCGTGGCTCGCCGCGGCCATGACCGACGGCGACCGCGCCGCGGTCCGCGCCGACGCGGTGGAGGCGCCCGGGATCCGGCTCCGCCTCCTCGACCTCGACCCCGGCGACTACCGCCTCGCCTACGACCTCGTGTCGAACGGGACGCTGTGGTTCCTGTACCACGGGCTCTTCGACCTGCCGCGCCGACCGCGCTTCGACGCGCGCTGGCGTGACGCCTGGGCGGGCTACGACGCGGTGAACCGGGCGTTCGCCGACGCGGCCGCCGAGCTCGCGGGCGAGGGCGACGTCGTGCTCGTGCAGGACATGCACCTCGCGCTGGTCCCCGGGATGCTGCGCGACAAGCGGCCGGATCTCCGCCTCACCCACTTCACCCACACGTCGTTCTGCGGCCCGAACTCGATCCGGGTCCTGCCCCGCGACGCGGCGCGCGCGCTCTGCTCGTCGATGGCGAGCGTGCCGTGCGGCTTCCACGCCGAGCGTTGGGCCCGGGCGTTCGTGGCGTCGGCCCGCGAGGTGCTCGGTGACGACACCGCGATCGCCCCGACGTTCGTCGCGCCGATCGGGCCCGACCCGGCGGCGCTCGCCGCCCTCGCCGCGTCGGACGCGACCCAGGCGGCGATCGGCGAGCTCGACCAGCGGATCGGCGACCGGTCGCTGCTGCTTCGAGTCGACCGGATCGACCCGTCGAAGAACGTGCTCCGCGGCTTCGCGGCGTACGACCGGCTGCTCGAGGCGTCGCCGAACTGGCGAGAGCGTGTGGTGTTCCTCGCCCGGATGAACCCGTCGCGCGAGACGGTCGCCGAGTACCTCGCGTACCACCGCGAGGTCGAGCTCGCCGCCGAGCGGGTGAACGACCGGTGGGCGCGCGGGGACTGGCTGCCCGTCGTCCTCGACACGGCTGACGACTACGCGCTGACCGTCGCCGCCATGACGCGGTACGACGCACTGCTCGTCAACTCCGTGAAGGACGGCCTCAACCTCGTCGCGAAGGAGGGGCCGATCGTGAACACCTGCGACGGGGTGCTCTGCCTGTCAGCCGACGCCGGCGCCTGGGACGAGCTCGGCGAGGCGGCGCTCGAGGTCCACCCGTTCGACATCGAGCAGACGGCCGCCGCGCTCGACGAGGCGCTCGCGATGCCGGCGGACGAGCGGGCCGACCGGGCGGCGCGCCTGCGCCAGCTCGCCTCGGCGCGCACGCCGGCCGACTGGTTGGACGACCAGCTCAGCCAGGCGAGCTGAGCGCGGCCGCCAGGTCGGCGAGGAGCGCGGCGAGCGCCGCGGGGCTGTCGACGACGGCGTCAGCCGCGTCGAGCAACTCCTTCGGCGATTCGTCGGAACGAACGGCGACGCGCACCGCACGGAACGCGGGCTGGCGAGCCGCCCGGTCGGCCAGCGCGTCGAAGGCGGCCACGTCGCCGACGTCGTCACCCGCGGCCGCGGCGACGCTCACCGGATGGTCGTCGAGCAGCGACGCCACGACCGTCCCCTTGTCGACCCGGACGGGCACGAGCAGCTCGGCTGCTTGGCGGCCCCATGACACGCGCAGCCCATGCTCACCGGCCAGCGACTCGAGGGCGTCCCGACCCGGCGCGTCCTGGGGCGCCCGGCGCCAGTGGACGGTGAACGCCACCGACCCTTTGCGCTCGACCGCCAGCGACGGCCACCGACGTTCGGCCTCCGCCGCCGCGGCCGCCACCGCGCCGACGTGGGCCGCGGCCCGCGCGTCCGTGACGATGCGGCCATCACCGGTCAGGCGTTCCAGCCCGTAGACGCCGGCGAGCACGACGCCGGGCACCGGGACGTGCTCGCGCAGGAACGTGACGGGTCGGCCGCTGACCACGGCGACCAGACCGAGCCTCGGCGCGAGCGCGGCCAGGGCGCGCACCCCGGCCGGCAGGGGGCGCGCGTCCGCCGGGTCAGCGACGATCGGGGCGAGCGTCCCGTCGAAGTCCGACAGCAGCCCGGCCGTTCGCGGAGACGCCGCGAGGGGGGCGAGCGCTCCGGCGACGGTCACGGGCGCGACGCGCGCGCTACTTGCCGAGCGTGACGATGCAGTCGGCGTTGTTCGCGTTGGCGGGTGCTGGGTTGGGGAAGACCCCGACGGTCGTGCCGACCGCGACGATCTTCGCCAGCGCGTCGGCCTCCACGCTGAACCCCGAACGGCAGGCGACCGTCGTGCCGGTCTGCAGACCCGGGG
This sequence comes from Acidimicrobiia bacterium, assembly GCA_051986275.1. GTDB lineage: Bacteria > Actinomycetota > Acidimicrobiia > IMCC26256 > PALSA-555 > PALSA-555. The sequence goes on from JBPYDT010000122.1 coordinate 11,713, forward strand.
CGTTCGTCGTCTGGACGATCGCGTAGCCGAGCCCGCGCAGCTGGTTGGCCTTGGTGGTCGCGGCCTGGCTCACGCCCGAGCCGTTGTAGACCGCGACCTTGATGTCCGCCGGGCTGCGGCCGGCGAGCCGGGTCGTCGTGGTCGTGCCCCCCACCGCGCCCGTCGTGCCCGTCGTCCCCACGCCCTTCGCCCCGCTCGAGGGAGCGCCCGAGCCGTTCACGACCTGCACGAGGATGATGCCCAGCACCACCGCAGCGCCGACCAGCGCGGCGCCCCGCGCGGCGGTCCGCCACACGCGCGCACTGAGATCGGGGTGCGCGACCGCGGTCATCGTGTGCCGGGGTCAGCACGCCGATTGTCGAGGCGGCTGCGCCGACGAACCTCACGGGAGCGACGGAGGCGTTTCACAGTGAGCGGGTCGTACTCGGCGGCATCGGACTGGTCGATCAGCTCGCCGAGCACCCGATAGTAGTGACTCGTGGACAGCCCGAGCCGAGCGCGGATCGCCGACTCCTTCGGCCCCGGGAAACACCACCAGGAGCGCTCGAAATCGAGGATGGCGCGCTCGTGCGCGGACAACGACATCGCGCCGAGTATGGCCGCCGAACCCTGCGACGCCGGGGATTTGAGCGACCCGCGTTGGAAGCAGCGCCGTCGGGCGCTTCACTGGAGGACGCCGGGGACCGACCGGGAGGGTCGAGATCGTGAGTGAGCAGGAGGGCGACGGTCGCCCCCGGCCGACGTCATTGGGCGGCGTCAGTGCCGCGCGGCCGTCGGTGGGTCGCTGGTCATCCCGCAAGAAGTACGGCGTGCTCGCGCTCGCCCTCATCGTGTTCGCCGTCGCGGCGGTCATCGTCGCCAGCGGGTCGAACCCGAGCAAGGTCGCCGGTAGCAGCGTCGACGTGCACCACCTGCCCGTCGGGCCCACCCCGCCGTCGCTCGCCGCGGCGCAGGGCTGGCTCAACAGCCCGCCGCTCACGACCGCCGACCTGCGGGGCAAGGTCGTCCTCTACGACTTTTGGACGTACTCGTGCGTGAACTGCGTGCGCACCATCCCGCACCTCGCCGCGTTCTACGACCGGTACGGCCCCGACGGGCTCGTCGTGATCGGGATCCACTCACCCGAGTTCCAGTTCGAGCAGGACCGGACCAACGTGACCGAGGCCGTGCAGCGCCTGAAGGTCCTCTACCCCATCGCGCTCGACCCGAACATGGACATATGGAACGCGTTCGGCGCCCAGTACTGGCCCGAGTCGTGGGTCGCCGACCGCACGGGACACCTCCGCTACATGGACATCGGCGAGGGCAACTACGCCCAGACCGAGGACGTGGTTCGGAGCCTGCTCGGCGTGCCCGCCCGCTCGC
>JBPYDT010000123.1:0-14422 GCA_051986275.1 Acidimicrobiia bacterium
CTCATCGGCGAGGCGGCGTCGGCCAGCGACGAGGCCGACATCCGGTCGGCCATCGTCAACGGCCCGGAGGTCGAGCGCCTCATCCATCTCCGCACCCAGCACCTCGGGCCCGAGGAGCTGCTCGTCGCGGCGAAGATCGACCTCACCGCGGGCGCCGAGCCCGACACGGCGCGTGCGATCGACCGGATCGAAGCGCGCATCCGAGCCCGCGTGCCGCACGCCCGCGTCATCTACCTCGAGCCGGACGTGTACCGCAGCGACGCGACCGGGAGCTAGGCGCCGTCGAGGCGCTGCATCGAGTCGCGGTACCGCTGGCCGTTGCGCACGTAGTTCGCCGCGTTGCGCGCGATGTCGTCGGCGTCGACGCTGTCGGGCCGCAGCCGCGCCGGCACCCCGAGGGCCAGGGCACCCGACGGGACCTCCATGCCGTTCGGGACGAGCGCGCTCGCGCCGACCAGGGCCCCCGAGCGCACGACGGCGCGGTGCAGCACGACGGCGTTCGTGCCCACGAGTGCGCCGTCCTCGACGATGCAGCACTCGAGGTGCGCCAGATGGCCGACGACGCAGTCGTCCCCGACGATCGTGGGCAGCTCGGCGGTGCAGTGGATCACCGTGCCGTCCTGGATCGAGGTGCGATCGCCGACGCGGATGTACCCGTAGTCGCCGCGCAGGACGGCCTGGGGCCAGACGGTGGTGCCGGCGCCGAGCGTGACGTTGCCGATCACCGTCGCGTCGGGGTGCACCCAGGCGTCCGGGTGGATGTCGGGCACGGCCTCACCCAGCCGGTAGATGGCCACGCGCGGCGACGGTAGCCTCGGGGTGTGCTCGATTCGGCCACGATCGAGGCGCACGTCGCGGCGGTGCAGCGCGACGGCTACACGATCCTCGAGCGGGTCATCGAGCCCGAGCTGGTCGACGCCCTGGCGGCCGACCTCGAGGACCTCGAGCGGTCCTACGACGTGCGACCGTCCGCGAACAGCTTCGAGGGTAGCCACACCCTCCGCATCTACAACCTGCTCGCGCTCGACAAGCGCTTCGAGGCGGTGCCGGTGCACGAGCACGTGCTCCCGATCGTCGAGCGCGTCCTCGACCCGGGCTGTCTCGTCTCGTCGCTGTCGTCGATCACGATCCTGCCCGGCGAGTCGGCGCAGCCGATCCACGCCGACGACCAGCTGATCCCGCTCCCGAAGCCGCACGTGCCGACGGTCTGCAACACGATGTGGGCGCTCACCGACTTCACCGAGGCGAACGGCGCGACGCGCATCATGCCGGGGACCCACACGGCGGACGCCTCGCCGGACTACGGGGCGCCCTACGACTCGGTCGCCGCGGAGATGCCGAAGGGCAGCGTGCTCGTGTGGCACGGGAGCCTCTGGCACGGCGGCGGCGCCAACCGCACGGACGCGAAGCGCGTGGGCATCGCGATGAACTACTGCGCCGGATGGATCCGCCAGCAGGAGAACCAGCAGCTCGGCATCCCCCGCGAGGTCGCGGCCGGGTTCTCACCGCGGCTGCGCCGCCTCGTCGGGTACGGGATCTACACCGGGCTCATCGGTCACATCGACAAGCACGACCCGGTGGAGATGCTCGGCGACGCGCCCGACGAGGACCCGATGGTGTGGGACCAGATCGAGACGCTGCTCGCCGAGGGCGTCGAGCAGGACGACCTGGCGACCCGCCTCTCACATGACGACGGCGCCCCCGTCGACGGCGAAGGCGTGGCCGACGACGAACGACGCCGCGTCGGATAGCAGCCAGACCATCGCCGACGCGATCTCGACCGGCCGCGCCAGGCGGCCGATCGGCGCCGAGTTCGCCATGGCGCGCTCGATCACCGGGTCACCGGCCATGAACCCCTCGAGCATCGGGGTGCGCGCGCTGCCCGGGCAGACGGCGTTGATGCGGACGCCCGCCTTCACGTACTCGAGCGCCGCGGCGCGGGTGAGCCCGATGACGCCGTGCTTGCTCGCGACGTAGGCCGGCAGCCCGGCGAAGCCGACGAGCCCCGCGCCCGAAGAGGTGTTGACGATCGCGCCACCGCCTTGGGCGACCATCGCCGGGATCTCGTGCTTCAGGCCGAGGAAGACGCCGGTGAGGTTGAGGGCCAGCACGCGGTTCCAGTCCTCGAGGGAGTAGTCGGCCGTTGGGCTCGACGGACCGGTCGTCCCGGCGTTGTTGATCGCGCCGTCGAGGCGCCCGTACGTGTCGAGGGCCCGGGCGACGGCGGCCGCCACGTCGTCCTCCCGGGTCACGTCGGTCGCCTGGAAGATCGCCTCGCCGCCGTCGCCCCGCACGGCCTCGACGACGGCCGCCCCCCGGTCGGCGTCGAGGTCGGCCACGACGACCTGCGCGCCGGCCCCGGTGAGAAGGCCGACGGCGGCCTCCCCGAGCCCCGAGGCGCCGCCGGTCACCAACACCGCCTTGCCGTCGAAGCGGGCCCCCTCGTCAGCCATCGGATCCCTCCCTCCCCCCAGCCTGGCGGCGGACCATACGCCCTTCAGGGGCGGCCTTCGCCCGCCGATATGGGGCCATGGCCAAGACCGCGGAGCACGCCGGTTTGGACCAGCCGTCCCCAAAGGACGTCGGCCGCCATCTTCGCCAGGTGCGGAAGCAGCAGGGGCTGTCCCGCACCGTCGTCGCGCGCTCGGCGGGCCTCACGCGCCGCGAGCTGGCGGCGTACGAGCGGGGCCGCACCGAGGTCCCCGAGAGCGACCTGTGGTGCCTCGCCGGCTCGTGCGGCGTCGACGTGTCGGACCTTCTGCCGCGTCGCGACCCGCTGCACGTCGCAGCCGACCACTCGGCGATCGGCGTGGGCGACACGGTGCGCCGGCTGCGCAACCCCGAGTCCGACGACATGCTTCGCGAGTACCTCTCGATGATCTACGAGCTGCGCCGCGTGCCGCCCGGCGCGCCGGTGCCGCTGCGTCAGCCCGACCTCGCGGCGCTCGCCGACGCGCTCGGCGGGACGCCAGAATCGATCGAGGCCCGGCTGATGCAGCTCACGGGCGTCCCCCACGAGGAGGCCGTGCGGCTGCGCACGATGATCCTGCCGCCGCTGTCGTTGCCCAGCCCGGTCCGCGACGCATCGCACCAGGACCCGTACGAGCTGTTGAGCCGCGCGGACGACTCACCCGCGATCGAGGAGTTCTTCTCGGGGCCGGGGCCGGTCGATCCGTTCGCGTCCGCGCCCGTCGGCGCCGAGCCGCTCGCCGCGGACGCGCCGTCGACCGTCGACGCGCTCACCGGGCCGCAGCCGACGGTCGACCCGTTCACCGGGCAGCCCACCGCGGTCGACCCGTTCACCGGGCAGCCGCCCACCGCCGCTGCGGTCGCGCCGCCTGCGCCGCCCGCCGATCCGTTCGCTGCGCCGGGCACGGCGGTGCCGCTCGTCGCTGACCCGACCGTCGGCGCGCCGCTGGTCGCGCAGCCTCCTCCCGGTTGGGCACCGCCGCCTGCGCCGGACCTCGCCGCGCCGGCGCCCGTCTGGGCGCCGCCGCCGACCACCCCGGTCGACGCGCCGCCGGTCGTCGACCCGATGGTCGCCGCCGCACCCGGCGTGCCGGTAACCGACGCGCCCCCGGCGGTGTCGGCGGACGCGCCCCTCGTGCCGCCCCCCGATCCGTTCGCCGGACCGGTCGACCTGAATGCCACCGCCACCGGGCCGCGCGACCCGTTCGCGCCTCCGTCGGCGGAGGACCCGCTCGCTCCGCTTCCGCTGCCGCCCGACCCGTTCGCCGCGTCGCCGCAGGAGTCGTCGACATGGGCCGAGCCCACCGTGCCGGAGCCGACGCCGACGAACGGCAACGGCAACGGGGTCGTCGTCGACGACCCGTTCGCACCGCCGCCCATGCCCGAAGCCGGGGAGGTCGGGCCGGTCGCGCTCGACGAGCCCGCGCCCGTCGCGCCCGACGAGTCCACGCCCGTCGCGCCCGACGAGCCCACGCCGGTCGCGCACGACGAGCCCACGCCGGGCTTCAGCGGCCCGATCCTCGACGCCATCGTCGTGGACGACCCGATGCGCGAGATGCACCCTGCGCCCGAAATCGTCGAGAGCTATGAGCCCGCGCCGCACGACGAGGCGGACGCCCCGGACGAGCCGGAGGCCGACGACGAGCCCGAGCCCGCCGACGCGACCGACGCGCGACCGATCATCCGGCCCAGCGAGCCGATCGCCTGGCGCGCGGCCGACCCGCCGGGCGCGGCTCCGACGTCGCCGCCCGCCGAGCCACAGTTCGAGAAGGCGACCGCCGACTGGCAGGTCGGTGGTGTGTTCCCGGCGACCGCGATGGCCGACGACGGGACGCTCGCCCTGCGGCGCGCCGACGCGCGCTGGGCGCTCACGAACCTCGCGGCGGGCGGTGACGCGGTCATCGAGACGTCCTTCGACCTGCGCACGGGCTCGGGGTTCGGCATCGTGTTCCGGGCCTCGGTGACGAACGACCGCATCAGCGGCTACTCGTTCGACATGGACCCGGTCGCCGGTGGTGGCGGCTACCTCGTGCGGCTCTGGGACGGCAGCCGCCAGCACTGGCGTCCGCTGGCCCACGCGCCGGTGACCGACCCGGCGCGCCTGTACGGCCACCACGTCGCGCGCATCACCCTCGTCGGCGACCAGCTCAGCGTGCAGATCGACGGCGACCCGGTCCTCGAGGTGCCCGCGCTCAGCCGCGCGACCCTCGAGGCGGGACGCGAGCCTTGCCGCGGCGACCGCGTCGGCATTCAGGCCTGGGCGACCACCGAGGTCACGGTCGAGTCCTTCCGCGTGGCGCAGCTCTGACTCGCTGCCGCTCGGCGGCGCTCACGCGAACCACACCCGCGCCGAGGTGCACACATCGTCGCCTCGGGTGAGCCAGCACGCCAGGCCGTCCGCCCGGGTGCTGGTCCGCAGCTCGATCGCCTCGTCGAGGTCGACCGGCCGGCGGTACTCCATCTCGGCCCGGGCCAGCACCCGCTCGGCGTGGTGGCGGCCGAGCTCGTCCTCGACGGCGCCCCACGACGCGGCGTTGTTGACGTGGTCGAGCACGTCGATGTCGCTGACCCGCAGCGGCCACGACCGCACCGTCGCGTCCGGCGTGGGGGGCGGGTGGCGCAGCCGGCTCGGCACGTGGCGCCCGGCGGCCGCCGCGGCGTAGGAGTCGAAGAACCAGTCCCGCAGCCGCGCGGGTCGCCCGGCCTCGTCGACGTAGACCCACAGCGCGACGGCCTCGACCGCGACCCGCCCGGCGACGGTGAGCGTCGTGCGCCGCTCGGCGAAGCGGCTCCCCGTCCCGCTGCAGAAGGTCGTTAGCTCGACGACGTCGCGGTACTGCGGCGGCTCACCGAGCGCGAGCACGACACGGCGCAGCACCCACGCCCCGACGAGCCCGGCGTCGTCGACGTCGTCGGCCGCGACGTCTTGGAGGTAGCCGGCGAGCGCGTCGAGGCGCGCTCGCCCGCGGGTCGTGACGTCGCCGAGGCGGACGTGGCGCTCCCGGGTGACGCGACGTCCCGTCGCGGGCAGCGGGAGGAACTCTTCGGGATCGACGTCAGGCGCGCGCATCACTAGTGCCCCGCCGGACGCACGGGGCCGGCCTCAGGCTTGCGTGCCGACCTTCAGGTCCCGGAACGGGGTGCTCTTGTCCGGTCCGGGCTCCTTCGGGAGGCCCAGCACCCGCTCCCCGATGATGTTCTTCTGGATCTCGTCGGTGCCGCCGTAGATCGACGGCCCCGGCGCGAAGAGCGTGAGCTCCTGGACGACCCCGCCGCCCGTCGTGTCCGGGCCGACGAGCAGGGCCTCCGGCCCGAGCACCTCGGGACCGAGGTCGCGCGCCAGGCGGCACACGCGGCTCATGAGCAGCTTCGCCGTGTTGGCCTCGGGGCCGGGGCCGCGGCCGGTCGAGCGCGCCGCCTTCACGCGCAGCGCGGTCATGCGGCCCACCTCGTTCAGCGTGTACAGCTGGGCCAGGCGCTGCCGCACGATCGGGTCGTCGGCTCGCCCGAGCTTGTCGGCCAGCCCGGCGAGCAGCTCGAAGGCCCGGCCGAACGCGGCGGGCTGTACCCCGGCGCGCCCCGTCCGCTCGGCGAGGTCGCCGACGCGCTCGTCGAGCATGCCGCCCTTGCGGCCCGGGAAGGCCGACCCCCCCGCGCCGCCGCCTCCGGTGCCGAGCCCGGCGCGCTCGTTGGCGAGGGTGGTGTTGGCGACGACCCAGCCTTGGTCGACGTCGCCGATGACCGCGTCGGCCGGCACCCGCGCGTCGTCGAAGAACACCTCGCTGAAGAGGGACCGGCCTGTCATCTCGCGGAGGGGCCGGACCTCGACGCCGGGCTGGTCCATCGGGAACGCGAAGTAGGTGATCCCCTGGTGCTTCGGGGCATCCGGGTTCGTGCGGGCGAGGAGCATGCCAAGGTCGGCGACCGTGGCGCCCGACGTCCACACCTTCTGGCCGTCGACAACCCACTCGTCGCCGTCTCGCTCGGCCCGCGTCTGGAGGCTCGCCAGGTCGGAACCGGCCCCCGGCTCGCTGAACAGCTGGCACCAGCCCTCGGCGCCGGTGACGATCGGCCGGAGGTAGCGGGCGCGCTGCTCGTCCGTGCCGTGGGCGAGGATCGTCGGGCCGGCGAGCAGCATCCCGAGCCCGGCCGGTGGCCCGATCGCGCCGCCGGCGCGCAGCTCGGCGGTCACGACCGGCGCGAGCTCGCGGGGCAGGTCCCGGCCGAGCCACGCGGCCGGCCAGGTCGGCACCGCCCAGCCCGAGTCGGCGAGGACCGTCCACCACTCCGCGACGGTGAGGTCGGGATCCCACGCGTCGGCGACGAAGGCGCGCACCTCGGCGCGGACGCGCTCCGCGGTCACCTCAGGCATCGGCGCTGCCCGGGGTGTCGAGGAGCTCGAGCACGCGTTCCGACGGGCGCGCGATCAGCCCGCGGCCGTCGCGGATCACGACCGGGCGCTGCATGAGCTCGGGGTGCTCGAGCAGCAGCGCGACGACCGATGCCCGATCCTGGTAGCCGGCGGGGTCGAGGCCGAGCTCCTTGAAGCGGTCGTCGTGGCGGACCAGCTCGGCGGGCGGCTCGGTGATCGTGTCGAGCATCCACTCGAGCGTCGCCTGGTCCGGTGGGGCCTGCAGGTACTCGACGACGTCGGCGTCGACCCCGCGCTCGGCGAGCAGGTCGAGCGCCCCACGGGACTTCGAGCAACGCGGGTTGTGGTACACGAGCAAGCCGGCCACGCCCCGCAGGGTACCGTTTGTCGGTACCACGAGCCGCGGGGGACGCGATGACCATCGACCACGCCGAGTTCCAGGCGCTCGGACGGGACGACGCGAACGACGTCGCGTCGATCCTGGCCGACGACGGGCGCGACTTCGGCACCGTCGCCCACGAGACGTCGGTCGGCGGCGACGCCGTGTTCACGTGGGACTACGAGCGCAGCCGCGCCGGCCTCTCGAAGCTCTACGAGCGGGCCAAGACGTCTCAGTGGAACGCCAGCACCGACCTCGACTGGTCGACCGAGGTCGACGTGAATGCGGTCGCCACCGAGATGCAGGCGGCGGCCGGGCCGCTGCTCGCCCGGCTGAAGGAGCTGCCGAACTCCCCGCTGCAGAAGTGGGGCCCGCCGCAGTGGGCGACCCTCGCCGTCGAGGCGTTCCGCTGGCGGATGAGCCAGTTCCTCCACGGGGAGCAGGGCGCGCTCATCTGCACGGCGAAGATCGTCGAGACCGTCCCCTGGATCGACGCGAAGTACTACGCCGCGACCCAGGTCATGGACGAGGCCCGCCACGTCGAGGTGTTCTCCCGGTACCTCGACACGAAGCTCGGCGGCCGGTTCCCGGTCAACCCGAACCTCCAGCTGCTCATCGACGACGTGATCGGCGACACCCGCTGGGACATGACCTACATGGGCATGCAGATCATGATCGAGGGCCTCGCGCTCGCGGCGTTCGGGTTCATGCACGCCGTGACCGAGGAACCCCTGCTGAAGAAGCTGCTCCGCTACGTGCTGAGCGACGAGGCGCGCCACGTCGCCTTCGGCGTCCTCTCGCTGCAGGAGTACTACGCCGGGCTGAGCGGCCCCGAGATCCGCGAGCGCCAAGAGTTCGCGTTCGAGGCCGCGCTGCGTATGCGCGACCGCCTGATGATGCACGCCGTGTGGGAGCGCTGCGGCGTCGACCGAGAGACGATCACGAAGATGCTCTTCGAGCTGCGCCAGCCGGGGGTGAACCCGTTCCAGGCGTCGCTGTTCGCCAAGATCGTCCCGAACTGCAAGAAGCTCGGGCTGCTCGACGCGGGCGACGGGTGGCTCCGCGAGCGCTTCACCGAGATCGGCGTCATCGACTTCGAGGACGCGCCCGACACCGAGATGGAGTACGAGCTGCTCGACGCGGTCGCCGCCGACCGGGGCCGCTAGAGCGCGAGACGAAGCGTCGGCCGGCGCAGCGCGTCGGCCAAGTGACGGAGGTACTCGTCTCGCGGCAGCGGGACCGCGCCCAACGTCTCGAGGTGCGGCGTGCTCCACTGCACGTCGAACAGCACCCCGCCCGCGGCGGGCAGCGCCTCCACGAGGGTGAGCAGCGCGACCTTCGACGCGTCCCGCGCGCGGTGGAACATCGACTCGCCGGCGAAGAGCCCGCCGACCGCCACCCCGTAGAGGCCCCCCGCGAGCCGCGCCGGGCCCTCGTCCGTCGTCCAGACCTCGACGCTGTGCGCCCAGCCGAGCTCGTGGAGCCGGCCGTACGCGACCCGGAAGGAGTCGTCGATCCACCCGTGCGGCCGCGCCGGGTCAGCGCACCCCGCGACGACCTCGGGAAATGCCGTGTCGAGCGTCACGTTGTACCGGCGTGCCGAGCGGCGGAGCGAGCGGGCGGCGTGCCACCCCTCGAGGGGGATGACGCCTCGAGGTTCCGGCGACCACCAGCCGATCGCGCCACCGGCCTCGACGCGCATCGGGAAGAACCCCTGGCGGTACGCGGCGAGCAGGGTCCCCGGCTCCAGGTCGGCGCCCAGCGCCACGAGGTCCCCGTCGGCCTCGCCCGGGTCGGGCAGCGCCCATCGCGTCGGGGGCGGCTCCCGGGGTGAGGCCGGGCCGGCGCCCTCCGGCCGTTCGGGCATGCCGACCACCTCCCGGGGCGCGGCGAGCGTATGCGGCCCAGCGCCCTGCGCCGAGACCCGGCGCCTAGGGTGAGTCGGTCGCTTGCGGCGGGTGCCCTCAGACCGGCTGTGCGCCCGTCATCAGAGGGTGGAGTTGACCTGACCGAGATCCTCGACGCTGGCGTGCGCCGTTCCCCCGTCAGGGCGCGCCGTCGCCTCGGCCCGGGCCGGGCCCTGGGCGCGGTCCTCGCCACGGCGGCCGTCGTGGCGCTCGGCGCCGCGCCGCTCGGCGCACAGACGAGCGGTGACGGCACCAGCACGGACTCGGTGGCGTCGCTTCGCCAGCAGGCCGACCAGGCGTCCACCGCCTACTTCGCCGCGCTCGACCACTACCAGGCGCTCGCCACGCAGATCGCGGCGCTCCAGGCCCAGCTGCCCACCCTGCAGGCGGAGGAGTCGGCGCGCACCCGCGTCGTGCTCGAGCGCGCCGTCGCCGCGTACGAGGGGGCGGGCTCTCAGCAGCTCGGCGCCCTGATCGGCAGCGCGGACGTCCTCGCGGCGGCCCAGCGGGTCGAGTGGCTCACCGTCCTGAACAGCGCGGACAGCCACGCCCTCACCGCGCTGCGCCAGACCGAGTCGAAACTGCGCACCGACGAGAAGACGCTGCAGACAGAGCAGCAGGAGGCGGCGGGCGCGCTCTCGGCCCTGCAAGCCCAGAGCACGGCGATCGAGGTGAAGCTCACCGCGGCCCAGACGCAGGCCAACCAGCAGGCCGCCGCGGCCGCGGCGGCCGCCGCGCCCGTCGCGCCCGCCGCGCCCCCGGGCGGTGGAGCCAGCAGCGGCGGCGGAGGGTCGGCACCGGCCGGCGGCGGCAACCCGAGCTACACGCCGAGTCCGGGCGTGAACCCCCACCACGACGACCCGTTCCTCGTGTGCACCCGTGAACGGGAGAGCGGCGGCGACTACGGCGCGGTGAACCCCGCCGGTCCGTATCTCGGCGCCTACCAGTTCCTGCAGGCGACGTGGGACAGCGCCGCGAACCACGCGGGGCGCACCTCGCTCATCGGCGTGCCGCCGAACACGGCGTCGGAGTACGACCAGGACGACATCGCCTGGGACCTCTACCAGTGGCAGGGCGCCGCGCCCTGGGGCGGCCTCTGCGCCTAGTTAGGCCCGGCCGGTCCACGCCGGCAGCATCGATCGCTGGAAGTCCTCGTCGGACTGGCCGCGCCACGCGTCGATCATCCCGACGGCCATCGGGTCGCAGCCCACCCGGAGGGGCGCGCCGTCGTCGAGCACCGCGTCGGCGATCGCCCGCGCCGCGTCCTCGACGCTCGTGATCATCGGCGCGATCCCCTTGCGTCCCTCGAAGTACCGCTCGGCCATGGTTCGGTACTCGGGCCGCTCGACGGCCTCGGGCGCCCGGTCCGATCCCTCGAGCATGTCCGTCGCGATGGGCCCCGGCATGATCTCGAGCACCCGGATGCCGAACGGCGCGAGCTCGGCGCGCAGGCTCTCCCCGATCGCGCTCACGGCGGCCTTGCTCGAGCGGTAGGGCGCGTAGAACGGGACCGGGGCGAGGACCGAGGACGAGGTGACGTTGCAGAGGACGCCGCCGCCGCTCGACCGGAGGCGCGGGATGGCGCGCCGGGTGGCCTCGATCAGCCCGAACACGTTCGTGTCGAACATCTCGCGCCACAGGTCGGCCGGCGTGTCCTCGAACGCGGGGTGAGGCTTCTCGACGGCGGCGTTGTTGACCAGGACCTTCAGGCCCTCGGGGAACGAGATCGTGTCGGGCCGGGTGACGTCGAGGCGCTCGACGCGCAGCCGGCCGCCGAGGGCCGCCGCCTCGTCGGGGAGTGCCGCGCCCGCGGTCGGATCGCGCATCGTGGCGACGGTGTCGAACCCTCTGCGGGCGAGCTCCAGCGCGACGCCTCGCCCGATCCCCCGGCTCGCCCCGGTGACGTACGCGATCCCTTCGGCCTGCATGGTGCTCCCCTCGGCCCCGGACGCTGGCGCCACAAGGTAGGCGACCGCGATCGGGGGGAGCCGCGGACCGCTAGGTCGGCGCCTCGATCGGCCGCGCCCGGCGCACCGTCTCGGTCTGGGTCACACGAAGATCGACGCGGCCGGGGCGATGCGCCAGGTCGAAGCGCATCGGCCGCGTCGGGTCGGTGCCCGACACCAGCTCGGTGACGACCTGGCGCGTCCGGTCGACGACCTCCGGCTCCTCGCCCCACGCGCGCAGGCAGTCGGTGACCTCGTCGCAGATCTGCGCCACGTGCCGGGGCTCGGCGCGCACGACGGACGAAAACCGCTTCACGCGCCGAATCGGGCGATACGCGCGTCGGCGTCCAACTTGAACGGGGGATGGGTCGCGTTCGGTGAGCATCCGCCTCGCCTTCCCCATCGGCGTCGCCACGAAACCCGGCGCTGGCCGCTACCGCTGCATGAGCTGGCGCCAGCCCCGCTCGTGGATCTCGACGCCGTAGCGGCGCGCCGCGTCGCGGATGCGTCGCCACGCGCGGTCACGGTCGGCGTTGCTGACGCCCTCCACCTGATCGAAGCGCGCGACGGCGTTGCGCACGTGCTTGGCGTCGACCAGCGGCTCCTTGCGCTGCTTGGGGAACGCGAACTGGCTGTCCGGGAGCCGGTTCTGCTCGGCGGTGCTCAGGCCCTTCGTCCGGCGCGGGACGGACGCGCCGCGCGCGCGGCGGCTCTCCACGGAACGCGCCTGCTTGATGTTGCGCCGGGCGGCTTGCTTCTGTCGCGTAGTCGCCATGCTGATTGCCCTCATGTCTCGGGTTCGTCGCGTTCGTACCCGGGCGCGTGCTGGGGAAAACGGTGCGCGGCGCGACCGGCGAGGGCGCACCGTGAGCGGCGTAGGCTCGCTGCATGGAAGGACACCGAGTGGAGATCACCGACGAGCCGCGCCGGGTCGTGGTCAGCGTCGACGGGGCGGAGGTCGCGGCGTCGACGCGCGCCCGCGTGCTGCACGAGACCGGCCTGCCGCCCCGCTACTACTTTCCCCGCGACGACGTGCGCTTCGAGCTGCTCGACGCGACCCCGACGGAGACGGTCTGCCCGTTCAAGGGCCAGGCCTCCTACTGGACGGTGCGCACGCCCGCCGGCGAGCACCGCGACCTCGCGTGGAGCTACGAGGCGCCGATCGACGCCGCGTCCACGATCGCGGGCTACGTGTGCTTCTACAGCGAGCGCAGCGACCTGACGCTCGACGGGGCGGCGCAGGCTCGCCCCGAGACGCCGTGGTCGAAGGCGACCGCCGGGTGACGCCTCGCCTCGACATCCCCGACGGGCCGGGCGGGCCCCCGGTGCAGCTCTGGAACCTGCGTCCCGAGCTGCTCCCCACGGTGCAGGCGATGATCGACGGCCCCTACCACCGGAGCTGCCTGCCGGCGCGCGAGCGCGAGGCGGCTCGCATGCGCATCGCCGAGCTGAACGACTGCGTGATCTGCCGCGACTACCGCGCGCGCTCGGCCCGCGCCGGCGGCGCGACCGAGGAGCTGTACGAGCACGTCAGCGAGCCCGACGCCGCGTCGTACACCGACCGCGAGCGCCTCGCGATCGAGTTCGCCGAGCGCTTCGCGCTCGATCACCAGGGAATCGACGACGCGTTCCTGACCCGGGTGCGCGCCGCGTTCAGCGACCCCGAGGTGCTCGACCTCTCGATCTGCTGCGCCGCGTTCCTCGGGCTCGGTCGGGTCCTCGCCGTGCTCGGCATCGAGCCGGTCGACGCCGGCGCCGAGCCGGTCCCGGCACCGGACGCGACGACCGCCTGACCCGAGCGCGCCGCGGCCCCGCTCGACCCGCGCGCGAAAGGCGGCGCCGCGGGTCGATCGGCCTATCCTGCCGTCAATGCCCCGTCCGAGGCGCCCACGCGACGAGGGGCTCCGCGCCGAGCTCGTCGCCATGGCCGAGCGTCCCGGCGACCCGCGCCACGCCGAGCGGCTCTGGGCGATCCTCGACGACTACGAGGAGTGGCCCGGCCTGCGCCTGGTCGGCGAGGACGGCGAGCGTGCCGCCTGGCTCGTCGCGCAGTGCGGCGACGCCGAGCTGCAGCGCCGTGCGCTCCCCCACGTCGAGGCGGCCGTCGACCAAGGCGACGCGCACCCGTCCCACTACGCGTGCCTGCTCGACCGGGTGCGGATGAGCGAGGGGCGACCCCAGGTGTACGGGTCGCAGTTCGTCGTCCACGACGACGACACGCTCATGCCCTGGCCGATCGACGATCCCGGTGCGGTCGACCAGCGCCGCTTCCGGGTCGGGATGGCGCCGCTCGCCGCGCAGGCCCGCGACATGGAGCACCAGTACCGGGTCCGCGGCGTGCTGTGGGGCCGGGAGTGGATCGCCTGACTCACGCGGTCGGAAGCGCGGTGTCGGCCGCCCGCCAGCAGTACCAGGCGGCCACGCTCCGGTACGGGCGGTACGCGTCCCCGAGCGGCTCGAGCTCCTGGGCCGACGGGACGTCGGCCAGGCCGTGCACCGTCGCGTACCCCTTGCGCACGCCGTAGTCGCCGACGGGCCACACGTCGAGGCGCCCGAGCTGGAAGATCAGGAACATCTCCGCGGTCCAGCGGCCGATGCCCCACACCCCCGTGAGCTCGCGGACGATCTCGTCGTCCGAGAGGCGCGCCACCCGGTCGAGCTCGACCTCGCCGCTCACGACGTGCGCCGCCAGGTCGCTGATCGTGCGCGCCTTGCTGCCCGAGAGCCCCACGGCGCGCAGGCGATCCGGTCCCGCGGCCAGCACCGCCTCGGGGGTCACGTCGCCGCCGAGCAGCTCCTCGAGGCGACCGTGGATGGCCCGGGCAGCCGAGCCCGCGAGCTGCTGGTAGCAGACGGCCCGCACGAGCTCGGCGAAGTGCGTCCGCGCCGGCCGGCCGCGCCGCAGGTCGGGCGGGCCGACGGACTTGATCACCTTGCCGAGCGCCCGGTCGCGACGGGACAGCCGCGCCGCCGCGTCGAGCAGCTCCTTCCGGACGCGCGGCACTACGTCCGCCGGACCCGGTAGAGCGCCACGTCGAGCGTGGCGCCATGAGAGGTCAGGAAGCGCAACGCGCCGAGTCCGTCGTCGGCGTCCGCCGCGTCCGGGTCGTACAGCCCGGCGGCCTGCCACGCTCCCGCGTCGGCGTCCACGCCGGCACGCTAACCGTGCGCCCCGGCACCGCGGGGAGCCACGCCGGCGCGCGTGCGTACGATGCTCGCGTGCCACACGATCTCTCCACTGGGCGTCGCGTGCGGTGACGGACCTGCTCGCGCTCGCCGACCAGCTCTGGCGCGGGGAGCTCACCACGAGTCAGGTGCACCCGTTCGCGCACCACGACGCGCTCGCGGA
>JBPYDT010000124.1:0-2241 GCA_051986275.1 Acidimicrobiia bacterium
GCCCGTCGACCAGGTGCAGGGTCCGCGCGTGCGTGTAGAGCTGCGCCAGCGGCCAGTCGTCGGAGACGCCCGCCCCGCCGAACTGCTGGATCGCCCGGTCGATGACCGTGGTGGCGAGGCGCGCCGCGACGACCTTGATCGCCGCGATCTCGAACCGTGCGCCCTTGTTGCCGACGGTGTCCATGAGCCAGGCCGCCTTCATCGTGAGCAGCCGGGCCTGCTCGATCTCGATCCGGCTCTCGGCGACCCGCTCCTGCACCACCGCGTTGTCGGCGAGGTGCTGACCGAACGCGACCCGCTGTTGCGCCCGGGCGCACAGCAGGGCGAGCGCCCGCTCGGCCATCCCGATGGCCCGCATGCAGTGGTGGATCCGTCCCGGGCCCAGCCGCGCCTGCGCGATCGCGAAGCCGCCGCCCTCCTCTCCCAGGAGGTACTCGGCGGGGATGCGGACGTCCTCGTAGAGGGTCTCGCAATGCCCTCCGCCCGCGTCGTGACCGAACACGGGGAGGGTCCGCACGATGCGCACGCCCGGGGTGTCGAGGGGCACGAGGACCATCGAGTGCCGGTGGTACGGGTCGGCGTCGGGGTTCGAGACGCCCATCAGGATGGCGAACCGGCACCGTGGCGACGCGGCGCCGCTCGTCCACCACTTGTGCGCGTTGATCACGTAGTGGTCGTGGTCCCGGGTGATCCGGCTCTGGATGTTCGTCGCGTCGCTGCTCGCGACCCACGGCTCGGTCATCGCGAAGCAGGAGCGGATCTCACCCGCGAGGAGCGGGGCGAGGAACTCCTCCTGCTGCAGCGGCGTGCCGAACGACGAGAGGATCTCCATGTTCCCGGTGTCGGGTGCCGAGCAGTTCGTCGCCTCGGCCGACAGCAGGTTCGTGCCCATGAGCTCGCAGAGCGGCGCGTACTCGACGTTCGTCAGCCCGGGCCCGAATCGCTTGTCCGGCAGGAACAGGTTCCAGAGGTCTCGGCGCTTCGCCTCGGCCTTGAGGTCCTCCATCACGGGCGGGTGCGAGTGCGGGTCACCCGACGCCTCGACCTGCTCCCGATAGACCGGGACCGCGGGCTCGACGCGCTCGTCGATGAAGGTGCGCAGCTGCTCGCGCAACGCCTCGGTCTCGGGCGAGAGGGCGAAGTCCATGGAGCGGCACCCTAACCTCGCCCCTGGAGATGGACGTCCGCCTGCTCGCCCTCGGGGCGGCGTGGCTCCTCGGCTGGTACCTGTGCTTCCGCGTGCACGGTGTGCCGTACGCGCCCGAGCCCGGCCCGACCGCCACGCGCGTCGCCGTCGTGATCCCCGCGCGCGACGAGGAGCACAACCTGCCCACCGTGCTCGCCGGCCTCGCGTCGCAGACCGCTGCGCCGCGCGAGGTGATCGTCGTGGACGACGGCTCGACCGACACGACCGCCGCGGTCGCGGCCGCGCGCGGCGCCGAGGTGCTCACCGGCGCGCCGCTCCCGGCCGGATGGACCGGCAAGCCGTGGGCCCTCTATCAGGGCGTGCGCGCCGCGCAGGCGCCGGTGGTCGTGTGCCTCGACGCCGACGTCGACCCGTCCCCGCACCTACTCGCCCGCCTCGGGCAGGTGTGGTCCGAGCGGGGCGGACTCGTGTCGGTGCAGCCGTACCACGAGATGCGGCGCTGGTGGGAGCGGGCCGCCGCCTTCTTCAACCTCGTCGCGGTCATGGGCGTCGGCCTCGCGTCGCCGGGCACGGCGCGGGCCCGCGCGCGAGCCGCCTTCGGTCCCTGCCTCATCGCACCCCGCGACGCGCTGCTCACGCACCTCGACCACCGATCGGTGCGTCGCGCGATCCTCGAGGACGTCGCGCTCGCCCGTCGCTTCGCGGCCGCGTCGCAGCCCGTGCGCTCCTACGCCGGCGGCGACCTCGTGGCGTTCCACATGTACGACCGGCCGGGCGCGCTCGTCGAGGGGTTCACGAAGAACTTCGCGGCGGGCGCGACGACGACGCCGTTCCTGCGCCTCGTGGCCATCCTCGTGTGGATCGCCGCCGCGCTCGCGGCGGGCCTCAGCGCGCTCACCGGCAACGGCGTCTGGCTGCTCGTCTACGCCGCGTTCGCGCTGCAGTGCTACGTGATGCTCCGCCAGGTCGGGAACTTCGGGATCGTTGCCGCCGTGCTCTACCCCCTCCTCGCCGTGGTGTTCGTCGGGCTGGTCGCCGCGTCGGTCGTGCTGAACGTGCGGGGGCACGTCCGTTGGAAGGGGCGGATCGTCCCG
>JBPYDT010000125.1:0-6516 GCA_051986275.1 Acidimicrobiia bacterium
GCGCGCACCGGCGAGCGGCCCGACATCGACCGGGTGGCGCTCGACGACGCCAAGACCTTCGAGCTGCTCCGGCGGGGCGACACGATCGGTGTGTTCCAGCTGGAGGGTGGCCCGGTCCGCGCGCTCCTCCAGCGGCTCGCTCCCACGACGTTCGAGGACGTCGCCGCGATGGTCGCGCTCTACCGGCCGGGGCCGATGGCCCAGACCTGGCACACGGCGTACGCCGACCGCAAGAACGGCAGACGGCCGGTCGACTACCCGCACCCCGACCTCGAGCCGATCCTGGCGCCGACCTACGGGCTGATGATCTACCAGGAGCAGCTCATGCTCGTGGCCCAGCGCCTCGCCGGGTACACGCTCGAGGAGGCTGACAACCTCCGCAAGGCGACGGGCAAGAAGGACCGGGTGCTTATCAGCCGCGAGCGCTCCAAGTTCGTCGAGGGCTGCCTCGCGCAGGGCCACGACCGCGCCTTCGGGGAGCGGATCTTCGACACCATCGAGCCGTTCGCCGACTACTCGTTCAACAAGTCGCACAGCGTGGGCTACGGCTACCTCGCCTACCAGACGGCGTACCTCAAGGCGAACTACCCCGTCGAGTACCTCGCCGCGCTGCTCACGAGCGTGCGCACGAACAAGGACCAGACCGCGGTCTTCCTGTCCGAGTGCCGCCAGCAGCACATCGAGGTGCTCGTCCCCGACGTGAACGAGTCCGTGTCGGACTTCTCGGTCCACACCGACGCCGGCGGCCGGCCGTCGATCCGCTTCGGGCTGTCAGCGGTCCGCAACGTCGGGGAGGGCGTTGTGGCGATGCTCGTCGCGGCCCGCACCGAGGACGGCCCCTTCCGCGACTTCCACGACTTCTGTGCCCGCGTCGACCCGGCGGCGCTGAACAAGCGCACCGTCGAGTCGCTCATCAAGGCCGGCGGGTTCGACTCGCTCGGCCATCCCCGCCAGGGGCTGCTCCACGTCTTCGAGCCGATCATCGACCAGGCGGTCACGCGGCGCCGGGAGCGCGACGCCGGGATCATGAGCCTGTTCGGTGACGGGATGGGCGGCGACGGCCTGGCCCTCGGCGAGCCGGCCGCGATCCCGGACACCGAGTTCGACCGCAAGACCCGCCTCGACTTCGAGAAGGAGATGCTCGGCCTCTACGTGAGCGACCACCCGCTCCTCGGGACCGAGGGCGCGCTGCGCCGCCTCGTCGACTGCACCCTCGCCGAGTTCCGCGACGGGCGGGAGGGGGAGGCCCACACGGTCGGCGGGATCGTCACCTCGCTCACCCGCAAGTACACGCGCCGCGGCGACCTCATGGCCACGTTCGTGCTCGAGGACCTCGGCGCGGCGCTCGACGTCATGGTGTTCCCGAAGACCATGACCGAGTACGGCCACCTCCTCGAGGACGACGCGATCGTCTGCGTGCGCGGCCGCGTCGACCGCCGCGACGAGCAGCCCAAGATCGTCGCGATGGAGCTTTCCCGCCCCGAGATCACCCTCGAAGGAGCTGCGCCGGTGCGGGTGCGGGTGCCGCTCAGCCGGCTCTCCGACACCCGCATCGACGACCTGCGCGAGCTCCTCGCCCGTCACCCTGGAGACAGCCCGGTCTTCGTCCACCTCGAGCGTCCTGAGCGGACCACCGTGCTGCGTCTCGCCGACGACTTCTGCGTCGACGCGACGAACGGGCTCTACGCCGAGCTGCGGATCCTGCTCGGCCCCGATTGCATCGGCTGACGTCCGCGCGTCAGGCGCGCGGGGCCGAGTGCCGGCCGACCCACTTGCCGACCGTGTACGCCACGAGCGCCACCACCACGTAGCCCACGATGGCGACGGCGGCGCGCGCCGCGCTGATCGCGGAGCCGAGGAGCAGCCACGCGAGCAGCGCGAGCACCACGATCCCGAACGCTTTCAGCGACCACGGTGCGCGTGGACGCGAGGCCTGCTCCACGGCGCCCAGCGTAGGGCGACGGCCAGCCGCCGCGTCCGGCGCGCCGTGCCATGCTGGCGGTCGATGGAGATCGGTGTGCTCGGCGCAACCGGGCCTGCAGGTCGCGGCATCGCGTCTCGACTCGCCGACGCGGGCCATACCGTGCTTGCCGGCTCTCGAGACCGGGCCCGCGCCGCGGGCGTCGTCGACGAGGTGCAGATGAAGTGGGGCGAGCGGCTCGCGTCGCTGTACCCGGCGACGAACGACGAGGCGGCGGCGGCGCCCGACCTGGTGGTGGTCGCCACGAACTGGGAGGCCGCCCTCGAGACGACGCGGGCCCACGCCTCGGCCCTCGCCGGCAAGGTGGTCATCGCGATGGCGAACGGGCTGCGCAAAGTGGGGCGCGAGTTCCGGGTGGTCGTGCCGCCCGAGGGGTCGCTCGCCGCCGCGATGCAGGCGGCCGCGCCCGACGCGCGGGTCGTCGCCGCGCTGCAGCACGTTCCGGCGGGGGCGATGGCGGAGCTGGACACGCCGCTCGCGACCGACGTGGTCGTCTGCGGCGACGACGACGACGCCCGCGGCACCGTGATGGGCGTCCTCGGGGAGATCGCCGGGCTGCGCGCCCTCGACGGCGGGTCGCTCGCCAACGCGGCGGCCGTGGAGGCCTTCGCCGCGGTCATCCTCACCGTGAACCTGCGCCACAAGGGGAACGGCACGCTGCGGCTCGACGGCGTCGAGGCCTAGATCATGACCGTGCGGCTCTTCGACACCGCGCGGCGTGAGGTCGTGGACTTCGAGGTCGGCCCGGTGGTGCGCATGTACGTGTGCGGCATCACCCCCTACGACTCGACCCACCTCGGCCACGCGGCGACATACCTCGCGTACGACCTGCTCGCCCGCCGCCTCGAGGAGCTGGGACACGAGGTGCGCATGGTGCGCAACGTCACGGACGTCGACGACTCGATCTTGCCGCGGGCCCGCCAGCTCGGCATCCCCTACCTGGAGCTCGCCGAGGCCGAGCTGAGCCGCTTCTGGTCCGACATGGACGCGCTCGGCATGCGCCCGCCCGTCGCTGAGCCCCGCGCCACCGAGGCGGTGCCGGGGATGATCCAGATGATCAGCGAGCTGCTCGACAGCGGCCACGCCTACCTGACGCACGGGACCGTCTACTTCGACGTGTCGACCTTCCCCCGGTTCGGCGAGCTGTCCCACTACTCCCACGACCACATGGTGCGGCTCGCCGCGGCGCGCGGGGGCCGACCCGAGGACCCGCACCGGCGTGACCCGCTCGACTTCATCCTCTGGCAGCCGTCGCTCGCCGACGAGCCCGCCTGGCGCGCGCCGTTCGGCGTCGGCCGTCCCGGGTGGCACATCGAGTGCTCGGTCATGGCGACGGCGAGCCTCGGCACCCCGCTCGACCTGCACGGCGGCGGCACCGACCTGATCTTTCCCCACCACGAGTGCGAGATCGCCCAGAGCGAGAGCGTCACCCGGGCGCCGTTCGCCCGCCACTGGATGCACTCGGCGATGGTCAGCTACGAGGGCGAGAAGATGAGCAAGTCGCTCGGCAACCTCGTGTTCGTGAGCGACCTGCTCAAGGTCGCGGACGCGCGCGCCATCCGCCTCGCCCTCATGCGCCACCACTACCGCGCCGGGTTCGAGTGGTACGACACCGACCTCGACGAGGGCGCCGCGCTGCTGCACCGCCTCGTCGCGGCGGCCGCCCGCCCGGGTGGGCCCGACCCGGCGCCGTTCGCGGCGCGGGTCCGCGCCGCGCTCGACGCCGACCTCGACGCGCCCCGGGCCGTCGAGGCGCTCGACGACCTGGCGAGCGCGGTCCTCTCGGAGGGCGACGACCCGCGCGCGCCGGTCGCGCTGCGCGAGCTCGGCACGCTCATCGGCGTGGACCTGGACCGGCCGGTCGAGAACACGTCGAGGGCGTGACACCCTCGTCGGATACCGTCGAGCCGATGGCCGACGTGACGCTCACGCTGCCCGACGGCTCCACGAAGGACGTTCCGAAGGGCACGACGCCCGCGCAGGTCGCGGCGAGCATCGGCCCGCGGCTGGCACGCGACGTCCTCGCGGCGATCGTCGACGACGAGTGGGTCGACCTCGACCGGGCGCTCGACCACGACGCGCGGCTCCGGCTCGTCACGCCCGCGACCCCGGAGGGTCGCGAGGTGCTGCGGCACTCGACGGCGCACGTCCTCGCGCAGGCGGTGACCGACCTCTTCCCGGGCGCGCAGTACGCGATCGGCCCGGCGATCGAGGACGGCTTCTACTACGACTTCCTGCTGCCCGACGGCGGGCGCTTCACGGACGAGGACCTCGAGCGCATCAGCGCGCGGATGCGCGAGATCGTCGCAGAGGACCAGGCGTTCCAGCGCCAGGAGGTCGGGCGCGACGAGGGCCGCGCCCTCTTCGCGGACCAGCCCTTCAAGCAGGAGATCATCGACCGGGTCGACGCCAGCGAGGTCGGCGACGGCGCGGTCGTCTCCGTGTACCGCAACCCGCGCCGCGACGGGGCCTTCGTGGACCTCTGCCGGGGCCCGCACGTGCCAAGCACGGGCCGGCTGGGCGCGTTCAAGCTCATGCGGGTCGCGGGCGCGTACTGGCGGGGCGACGAGCACCAGCCCGCGCTGCAGCGCATCTACGGCACGGCGTGGGAGTCCGAGGCGGCCCTCGCCGAGCACCTCCACCGCCTGGAGGAGGCGGAGCGGCGCGACCACCGCCGGCTCGGCGCCGAGCTCGACCTGTTCTCGTTCCCCGACGAGATCGGCTCGGGTCTGCCCGTGTTCCACCCCAAGGGCGGCATGGTGCGCCTCGTGATGGAGGACGACTCGCGCCGGCGTCACGAGGCGGCCGGCTACTCGTTCGTGAACACGCCGCACATCACGAAGGCGGCCCTCTTCGAGGAGAGCGGCCACCTCCAGACGTTCGCCGAGAACATGTACCCGCCGATGCTGGTCGACGAGGGCTCCGGCGCGGGCAGCGCGTACTACGTGAAGCCGATGAACTGCCCGTTCCACATCCTCATCTACCGGAGCCATCCCCGCTCCTACCGTGAGCTGCCGCTCCGGCTCTTCGAGTTCGGCACCGTCTACCGCTACGAGCGCTCGGGGGTCGTCCACGGGCTCACGCGGGTCCGCGGCCTCACGATGGACGACGCGCACATCTTCTGCACGCGCGAGCAGATGGCGGACGAGGTGCGCTCGATCATCGAGTTCGTGCGTGAGGTGCTCCGCGACTACGGGCTCTCCGACTTCTTCCTCGAGCTGTCCACCCGTCCGGACGGGAAGTCGTTCGGGAGCGACGCCGACTGGGACGACGCGACGCTGGTCCTGCGACAGGTCGGCGAGAGCATGGGGCTCGAGCTCACCCTCGACGAGGGCGGCGGCGCCTTCTATGGCCCGAAGATCTCGGTGCAGGCCCGCGACGCGATCGGGCGCACCTGGCAGATCTCGACGATTCAGCTCGACTTCCAGCTCCCCGAGCGCTTCGACCTGCAGTACGTGGGCGCCGACAACGAGCGTCGCCGCCCCGTGATGATCCACCGCGCCCTGTTCGGGTCCATCGAGCGCTTCTTCGCGATCCTGCTCGAGCATTACGCCGGCGCGCTGCCCGCGTGGCTCGCCCCGGTGCAGGTGACGGTGCTCCCGGTCGCCGACCGCCACGACGAGTACGCCGCGGGCGTCGTCGCGCGCCTCGCGGCCGACGGCTACCGGACCGAGCTGGTCGGCGCGCACCACGACACGCTGAAGGCCCGGGTGCGCGACGCCAAGCTCCAGAAGGTGCCCTACGTTCTCGTCGTCGGCGACCAGGACGTCGCCGGCGGGACCGTCGGCGTCAACGCCCGCGGGACCGAGCGGCCGGAGCGGGACGTGGCGCTCGACGCGTTCGCGGGCCGGCTCGGGGCCGACGTCGCGGCCCGGCGGTGAGCCTGGACCGCCTCTGGGCCGGGTGGCGCTCGACCTACATCGAGAACGTCGCGAACGTCGACCCGGTCGACGGCGAGTGCCTGTTCTGCTCGCTGCACGACCGTGACGACGAGCTCGTCGCGCGGGAGCCGCACGCCTTCGCCATCCTCAACCGGTACCCGTACACCTCCGGCCATCTGCTGGTCGCGCCCACCCGTCACACCGGCGACCTCGAGGCACTGAACGACGACGAGGCTGCCGCGCTCATGCGGATGACCCAGCACGCCGCCGCCGCGCTGAAGGCCGCGTACGAGCCGGACGGGGTGAACGTCGGGTTGAACCTCGGGAGGGCGGCAGGCGCCGGGATCCCGGGCCACCTCCACGTTCACGTGTTGCCCCGCTGGGTCGGCGACACCAACTTTCTCACCAGCGTCGCCGAGGCCCGGGTCCTGCCCGAGCCGCTTGATGTGAGCCGCGAGAAGCTCGCCGCCGCCTGGCCGTCGTAAGTTCGGCCCCGTGAGCGAGCCGCCGGCGGACGCCCTCCCCGCCGACCTCGACGTCACGGCCTACGTCGGGCCGTACCTCTTCCCCAGCCCGCGGCGTCGCCTCGTGGCCGCGGCGTGGCTCGTCGGCGTCGCCGCGCTCGGCGGGCTCGGCTACGTGATCAGCGGGAAC
>JBPYDT010000126.1:0-4437 GCA_051986275.1 Acidimicrobiia bacterium
AGGCCGGGCGGCTTCGGGAACGTGTCGAGGTAGTGGAACACCAGGCTGTTCTGGTACGAGCCGTTCATCGAGCACGCGATGTCGCGGGCCCGCTGCCCGTCCTCGAGGCAGAGCATCTGGCTCGTCACCATGACGTTGTTGTTCACGTACTCGCCGACCGGCTCGGCCTGGTCGATCGTGTTCTTGTAGACCTCGATGAGCGGCTTCAGCGTCTCGGGCGAGCCGGTCGTGAAGCACAGCACGCCGAGCCCGAGGCGCGCCGCCTTCTCGAACGTGCCCGGGTTGCCGGCCGCGACCCACATCGGCGGGTGCGGGTCCGAGAGCGGCTTGGGCAGCACGTTGCGGGGCGGCATCGAGAAGTACTTGCCCGAGAAGCGGTACTCGTTCTCCCGCCACATCTTCTTGAACTCGGGCAGGACCTCGTCGACCATCGCCTTCGTCTCCTCGGGGTCGAGGATCCCGAAGCCGCGCTGCTCGGTCGACGACGACCCACGGCCGACGCCGAACTCGAAGCGGCCCCCCGAGAGGTGGTCGAGCATCGCCACCTTCTCGGCGACGCGCGCCGGGTGGCAGACCGGGGGCGTGATGTTGAAGATGCCGCTCCCGAGGTGGATGCGCTCGGTCACGCCGGCCATGTAGCCGAGGAACCCCTCGTTCGACGAGAGGTGCGAGTACTCGGTCAGGAAGTGGTGCTCGGTCGCCCACGTGTACTTGAACCCCGCCTGGTCGGCGGCCTTGGTCCAGGCGACCTCGTTGCGCAACCGCTGCGCCTCGACGGCCCACTGGTCGGCTTCGTCCTCGTACACCTGGTGGGGCGTGTAGAGGCTGTTGAAGATGCCGAACTCCATCGGTGCGGGTCCCCCTGCTCGGTGTGCGGCGGCGCCGGGATCGTACCGACCACCCGGCAAAAGTGCAACACGTTCTAGTTTTGGGCGGAGCCGGCCAGGCGGTCCTTCACCTCGTGCCAGCGCTCCACCATCCGGCCGAACTCGACGGGGTTGTAGAGGTCCTCCTCGTAGGAGAACCGCCCGTCGCCGGCGTAGTGGAGCATCGTCCAGTTGTACTCACGGTGCAGCGACCCGTCGCCGGGGTCGTCCATCTCGTTCCAGACCGAGCACAGCACCCAGCCCCGGTCCTCGTCGATCACGTACCAGTCGATCGGGAAGTTGCGCATGTCGGAGAACGCCGGGTCCGACATCGTCGACTGGATCCAGTCGAAGATCGCCTGCCGGCCGTGCATCTTCCCGTAGTGGTGCTCGTAGTAGTCGGCGTCCTCGGTGAAGCACTCCGACCACTCCCGCCAGTCGCCGCTCTTCGCCGACCGGTCGGCGGCCTCCTGGAAGTGCTGGAACGCCGCCTCGATCTCCTCGCGGCTGTAGCGACCCACGCGTCCTCCTCCGTCGCCGGGCTGCCCCGAGCGGCCCGGGCTTACGATCCGAGATCGTAGGAGGGCCGCGCCCGCCGCGTCACAGGCGCGGGCACGCGGAGGAGCATGCGCGTCGCCTGGATCGGGCTCGGGAACATGGGCCAGCCGATGGCCGCCCGGGTGCTCCGCGCCGGGCACGACGTCGTGGCCTACGACGTCCGACCCGCGGCGGTCGACTCCGTCGTCGAGCTCGGCGCCCGGGCGGCCCGCTCGCCCGCCGACGCGGTCGCGGAGGCCGAGGCGGTGTGCGTAGCCGTGCTCGACGGCCCCCAGGTCGAGGCGGTCACGACCGGGTCGGAGGGCGTGTTCGCCGCGGCGCGCCCCGGCACGATCGTCGCGGTGCACAGCACCGTGCACCCGTCGACGGTCTGGCGTGTGGCGGACGCGCAGCCCGCCGGTGTCACCGTGGTGGACGCGCCGGTCAGCGGCGGCGTGCGCGGGGCGCGCGCTGGGACGTTGTGCGTGATGGTCGGCGGGCCGGACGCGGCGTTCGACCGGCTCCGCCCGGTGCTCGACGCCGTCGGCGACCTGGTCCTGCACCTCGGCGCGCTCGGCGCCGGGCTGGCCGCGAAGCTGGCCCGCAACCTCGTCGGCTACGTGACCATGCTCGGTGCGCAGGAGGGCCGCGCCCTGGCCGCCGCGGCGGGCACCGATCCCGAGCAGCTCGGGCGGGTGCTCGAGCACACCGGCACGCTCAGCCCGATGATGCGCGACCTGCTCGCCACACGGGGCGGCGACGCGGTGTATGCCGACAACGTCACGCCGCTCGTCGAGCTGGCGGCGAAGGACCTCCGCGCCGCCCTCGCGCTGGGCGCCGACCTCGACGTCGCCCTCCCGGCGACCGAGCTCACACTCGAGCGTGTCGCGTTCGCGATGGGCGGCGAGGAGCCGAGGTGAAGGCGTCGGTCGGCCTGCCGACCTACCGGGTCGACGGCGATCTGGTGTCGGCCGACGCCATCGCCGCGCTCGCCGTGGCCGCCGAAGACGCGGGCTACGACGCCGCGTTCGTCACCGACCATCCGTTCCCGTCGGACCGCTGGCTCGCCACGGGCGGGCACCACGCGCTGGACCCGTTCGTCGCGCTGAGCTTCGCCGCCGCCGCGACGCAGCGACTCCGGCTCCACCTCAACCTCCTCGTGCCCGCGTACCGGAACCCCTTCGTCGCGGCGAAAGCGGTCGCGTCGCTCGACGCCCTGAGCGGCGGGCGGGTGATCGTCGGCGTAGGCGCCGGCTATCTCGAGCCCGAGTTCGCCGCGCTCGGGGTCGACTACGCGGAGCGCAACGACCTGACGGACGAGGCACTGGTCGCCATGCGGGCCGCGTGGACCGGCGAGTCGGTCACCGCGACCGGCCGGCACTGGCAAGCGGGCGGGCACACGATGCTGCCCCGCCCCGCGCAGCACCGGGGCCCGCCGATCTGGGTCGGGGGCAACAGCCGACGCGCCATTCGGCGCGCTGTCGAGCTCGGCGACGGCTGGATGCCCATGCCGAGCCCCGCCGGTTCCGAGCGCCGGCTGCACACCCCGCCCATCGCGTCCCGTGACGAGCTTGCCGCGCGCATCGGGTACGCGCGGGAGCATGCCGCCGCGGTCGGCCGGGCGACACCGCTCGAGATCGTGTTCATGCCGGGCGGGCTCGACATGTTCACGAACGCGGAGGTGGATGCGGGGCGCGTCGTCGAGGGGATCGGCGACCTCGCGGCCCTCGGCGTCACCTACCTCACGGTGAGCCTCCCCGGCGACACCCGCGCTGCCTTCCTCGACCAGCTCGACACGTTCGCCCACGAGGTCCTGGAACCCGTCCGCGAGCTCTAGTCCGGGTCGTTCGTCGCGTACCGTGCCCGCATGAGCGTGCGGCGCGTGGTGACGGGCGTGGACGAGGCCGGCCGTTCGACGGTCCTCAGCGACGGCGATGCGTTCGGTGGCGACACCTGGGGTGAGGTCTGGGCCGTCGATCCCGCGCACGGCGTGGAGGCCCTGGCCGACCCGCATGAGGGTCCGATGGTCCTCGACCCGCCCGCGGGCGGCCTCGCCTGGCGCGTCTTCAGCCTGCCGCCCGACGCCGTGATGCGCGAGCGCCTCCGCGACGTCGCGACCGTGATCCCGGGCATGGAACCCGACGGCTTCCACGTCACCGAGACGGTGGATCTCGTCATGATCCTCGACGGCGACATCAGCCTTCAGCTCGACACCGGTGAGGTGGCGCTGCACACGGGCGACTGCGTCGTGCAGCGGGGTACCCGCCACGCTTGGCGGAACCGGGGCGATCGGCCGGTGCGCATGATGGCCGTGATGCTCAGCACCCGCGCCAGCTGACTCCAGGGCAGACCGCGACCGGCCGTTCCTAGGGTGCAGATGGCTCGCCGTCCGGACCCTGACAGTGAGGCGTTGGCCCGTCGGGCCGCGGCCGGTGACGGGCGCGCCCTCGAGGCGCTGCTCGAGGTGCACGCCGACCGCATCCACGCGCTCTGCCGACGCGTCGTCGCCCACCCGGAGGACGCGCTCGACGCGACCCAGGAGGCCATGATCGCCGTGGTCCGCGGGATCACGCGCTTCGACGGTCGTTCGGCGTTCACGACCTGGCTGTACCGGGTTGCGACGAACGCGGCCCTCGACGAGCTCCGACGCCGCCGACGCCGGCCCACCCCCGCCGAGCCGGCAGCCGAGGCGATGAGCACCGACGACCTCGACGACGGAGTCGCGACGCGCCTCGACGTAGACGCCGCCCTGGCCGCCGTCCCCGAGGACTTCCGGGTCGCCGTCGTGCTGCGCGACCTGTGCGATCTCGACTACGACGCGATCGCGACGGTTCTTGACATCCCGCCCGGGACGGTCCGCTCGCGCATCGCCCGGGGCCGGGCCGCGTTCGAGGCGGCGCTCGGGAACCCCGCGGCCGCCGGCCGACGCCTAAGGAACGACGATGCCTGACTCGACCGACGACGCGCGCGACGAGCGAGTCGCTGGACTGCTGGCCGTCGAGCCGCTCGACGACGTCACGCGTCGCCGCCTCGT
>JBPYDT010000127.1:0-3550 GCA_051986275.1 Acidimicrobiia bacterium
CGGCTGACACGTCGTTCACGATGACCGCGCCCGCGTCGAGGGCCGCGGCGGCCACGCTCGGCTTCATCGTGTCGACGCTGAGCGGCAGGCCCGGGTCGAGGGCCAGCCCCTCGATGACCGGGATCACGCGGCGCCGCTCCTCGGCCTCCTCGACCGGCGCGGCGCCGGGACGGGTGGACTCGCCGCCCACGTCGAGGAGGTCGGCGCCGGCCGCCGCCAGCTCCCGCCCGTGGGCGACCGCGGCGTCCGGGTCGTAGTAGCGGCCGCCGTCGGCGAAGGAGTCGGGGGTGACGTTCACGATGCCCATCACGGCGGGCCGATGCCCGCACACGCTGGCCCAGCGGAACACGCCGCGGATGGTACTGGCGGCCACGCGGGGCCGCCGCGGGGCGGCGCAGGGCTACAGGCGGTTCGCCTGCGCGGTGATGAGGCTCATCGCCTCGGCGCGCGTCGCGGGGTTCGTCTTGAACAGGCCCCGCACCGCGGAGGTGACGGTGAGTGCGCCGGGCTTCTTCACGCCGCGCATCGACATGCAGAGGTGCTCGGCCTCGATCATCACGAGCACGCCGTCGGGCTGCAGCGCGGAGACGAGCGCGTCCGCGATCTGGGTGGTGAGCCGCTCCTGCACCTGGGGTCGACGGGCGAAGCCCTCGACCAGGCGGGCGATCTTCGAGAGCCCGGTGATCCGCCCGTCCTGGCCCGGGATGTACGCGACGTGCGCGCGCCCGGCGAAGGGGATGAGGTGGTGCTCACAGGACCCGTAGAGCGGGATGTCGCGCACGAGCACCATCTCGTCGTGATCGGCGGCGAAGGTGACCGTCAGGTGGTCGGCCGGGTTCTCGTGGAGGCCGCGGTAGATCTCGGCGTACATCCGCGCCACGCGCTCGGGGGTGTCGGCGAGCCCGTCGCGGTCGGGGTCCTCCCCGATCGCCTCGAGGATCTCGCGGACGGCCTTCTCGATGCGGCCGAGGTCCATCGGCGAGGGGGACGGGTCAGTGGTGCTCAGAGCGAGCCAGGCTACCGGCGACCGGCGGGGTGACCGGAGTGCTACGCGAGCGCCGGCCCCCGGTACTCGTGGACCTGGGGAAGGTTGCGGTACCGCTCGCGGACGTCGAGCCCGTAGCCCACGACGAACGCCGGGGGGATCCGGAACCCGACGTAGCGCAGCGCCAGGTCGAGCTTCTGCAGGCCCTCCTTCACGAGGAGCGCGCAGACCTCGAGCGTGCGGGGCCCGCGGGCCGCGAGGTTCTTGCGCAGGTACTGCAGCGTCAGCCCGGAGTCGACGATGTCCTCGACGATCAGGACGTCACGGTCGGTGAGGTCGAGGTCGAGGTCCTTGATGATGCGCACGACGCCGCTCGTGCGCGTGGCCGAGCCGTACGACGAGACCGCCATGAAGTCGAACTCGACGGGCAGGTCGATCGCCCGGGCCAGGTCGCTCATGAACATGCACGCGCCCTTCAGCACGCCGACGAGCAGCGGCGCGCGGGTCGCGTAGTCGGCCGTGATCTCCTTGCCGAGCGCGGTGATGCGCGCCTGGAGGTCGACCTCGCTCACCACGACGGGCCCGAGGTAGGGGTCGGGCACGCTCGGGCCGTCGGTCACTGGGTCGTCCCCGCCGGTCGGGACGGCGCCGCTCACTCCTGGACGCTACCGCGCGCCGCGTAGAGCTGGCCGAGGCGCCGCCACACCCGGCGCCCCGCGGTGAGCTCGGTGGCGCGGTGGGCGCCCGACGCCACCGCGAGGACGCGGTCGACCTCGGCGAGCGAGGGGGGCGGCGGGCCGAGCCAGCACCGCACCGCCCGGCGTGCCAGGACGGGGTCGAGCGCGGTGAGGGCAGTGGCTGACGGCGCGCCGTCACCGGGCCACGCGGCCCGCGCCAGCCCGTCGAGGAAGTCGGACTCGGCGTGGAGGACGGCGGCCTGCCGCGCCAGGAGCGGCACGAGGTCGCGGGCCGCGCCGTCGGCGAGCAGGGGCAGCACCTCGTGGCGGATCCAGTTGCGGCGCAGGCTCACGTCGTCGTTGCTCGGGTCGTGGGCCGGCGTGAGGTCGAGCGACGCGCAGAGCGCCTCGGTCTCGGCGCGGCGGATGCCGAGCAGCGGCCGCACGACCGTGTCGCGCCGCGGGGCCATCGCGCCGAGCCCGGCGGCGGCGCTCCCCCGCAACAGGTTGAGCAGCACGGTCTCCGCCTGGTCGTCGGCGGTGTGCCCGACGAGCACGACGGGCGCGCCGCGCGCGACGCGCACGCGCTCGAGCACGGCGTAGCGGGCGGCGCGGGCACGGGCTTCGAGGTTCGGTCCGGTCGAGACCGTCACGGTCTCGGCCACGAAGGGGACACCGAGGCGCGACGCCGTGTCGGCCACCACGTCCGCGTCGAGGTCGCTCCCGGACCGCAGCCCGTGGTCGACGTGCGCCGCGACCGGGTCGAGCGCCGCGTGGTGCGCCAGGCAGAGGAGGGCGAGGGAATCCGGGCCGCCCGAGCAGCCGACCACGCAAGGTCGGTCGGTCGCTGCGAGCCCGACGAGCCGGGCGCGCAGCTCGTCGAGCATCAGCGAGCCGGCGCGGGCTCCCCGCGACCGACCCGCGCCAGCCAGGTGCCGGGCGCGGCCAGCTCGTCGAGGGTCGGGAGGAACTCGGGGCCGCGCCACGCGAGGTCCAGCGCGCGCGGCCCGGCGTCCCGCTCGATCGCCTCGATGAAGCGCTCCCCGACCTCGTACTGGCGCATCTTGGCGTCGAGCCCGAGCGCCCGGTACAGGAGGCCGTTCAGGCCGTTCGACTGGCGGCGGGCGCGCAGCACCCGCGCCATGCGGTCCTGACCGGCCACGTGGATCTTGCCGAGCTCGTTCATGACCCGGTTGCCGTGCCCCTCCAGGACCGACATGAGGGCCTGGATCTCGTCCAGCACGCTGCGGTGCTCGGGGCTCGCGAGCAGCGCGACGAGGCCCCCGTCGTTCAGCGGGTTGCGGCCCTGGCGCAGCTCTTCGATGGCCCGCCCGAGGGAGCGGATGAGCACCTTCGGGTCGGTGTCGACGATCTCCATCGCCCGGCTCACGAGCGAGAGGAAGTGGTCCCGCAGCCACGGCACGCCGCCGAACTGGGCGCGGTGCGTCACCTCGTGGATCGCGACCCACAGGCGGAAGTCGCGCGGCCGGAAGGCGAACCGCTTCTCGAGGGCGAGCACGTTCGGCCCGACGTAGTACACCGCGTCGCCCTCGAGGGTGTCTCCCTCTTCGGGCACCAGCAGGTCGTACTGGCCGAGGACGCGCTGCGCGAACCACCCGAGCAGCACGCCGAGCTCCGTGCCGGCGACCGACCGCCCGACCGGCGCGATCGGGCTGCGCGCCATGCGCTCGCCGAGCCGCTCGGTGAGCGGCGCGAGTAGGCGTCGCATCGACGCCACGTTCGCGTCGACCCAGTCGCAGCGGTCGAGCACCTTGGCCGTCGCCACTCCGGGCGCGCGCAAGCCGGTGAAGTCGCCGACGAGCGCCTCAGCGTGCGCCGTGACGTCGGCGAAGTCCTCGCGCAGCGATTCGGCGAGGTAGGAGTCGGT
>JBPYDT010000128.1:0-8115 GCA_051986275.1 Acidimicrobiia bacterium
GATCACCGGGGGGCCGTTCGGCGAGCAGGCCTTCGAGACGCTGGTCAGCCGGCTCGTCTGCGCCGACACGCTCGTCCACACCTGGGACCTCGCCCGAGCCACCGGCCAGGACGAGCGCCTCGACCCCGACGCCGTCGCCCGGGCCGCGGACTTCCTCGTTCCCCTCGACGACAACCTGCGGCGGCCCGGCGCCTTCGCCCCCAAGATCGAGCCCCCCGCGGGCGCCGACGCCCAGACGAAGCTCCTGAACTTCGCGGGCCGCGCCGTCTGATGTCGAGAATCGGTCGACGGCTTCGACGTCCCGGCTGAGCGGCGCCGCCGGCGCCGCCGGTCGAAAGGAATGCCGCGATGCGATTCATGCTGTTGCAGGACTACGGGAACGTCGAGTCCGACTGCCCGCCCATGACCGAGTGGAGCCCGGGCGACGTCAAGGCCCACATCGACTTCCAGAACGAGCTGAACGCCGAGCTCACGGCGCGCGGGGAGCTGGTCGACGCGCAGGGCCTCGCCGGGCCGGAGCAGGCGAAGTTCGTCGTCGCCGACGGCGCCACCGCGCCCGTCATCACCGACGGCCCCTTCCCCGAGTCGAAGGAGCTGCTGGCCGGCTACCGGCTCGTCGACGTCGACACGCTCGACCGCGCGCTGGAGATCGCCGCCCAGACGTCGGCCGCGCCCGGGAAGGACGGGCTCCCGATCCGCCAGCGGATCGAGGTGCGTGAGGTGCTGAGCGCCCCCGACCCTGAGGTGTGACCGTGACCCCGACGACCGAGGGCCTGCTGCGCGAGCTGGCGCCGCAGGTCCTCGGGGTCGTCGTCCGCCGCTACGGCCACTTCGCCGACGCGGAAGACGCGGTGCAGGAGGCGCTCCTGGCCGCCGCCGCGGCGTGGCCGGCCGGTGGCACGCCGACGAACCCGCGCGCGTGGCTGATCCGCGTGGCGTCCCGTCGCATGGCCGAGCAGTACCGCCGCGACGAGGCGCGCCGGCAACGGGAGCTCGTCGCCGCGTCGTGGTCCCGCACCCGCCCCGACCGGACCTCCGGCCAGGACGACACCCTGATCTTGATGTTCATGTGCTGCCACCCGTCGCTGACCCCGGGCGCCGCGATCCCGCTGACGCTCCGGGCCGTCGGTGGGCTCACGACGCGCGAGATCGCGAGCGCGTTCCTCGTGCCGGAGCCGACCATGGCCCAGCGCATCAGCCGGGCGAAGGCGACAATCAAGGGTTCGGCGGAGCCGTTCACCCTGCCGGCGCCGGCCGTCCGCACCGAGCGGCTGCGCTCGGTGCTGCACGTCCTCTACCTCCTCTTCAGCGAGGGCTACGCCACGAGCAGCGGGCCCGACCTGGCGCGCACCGACCTGTCCGGCGAGGCCATCCGGCTGACCCGGACGGTGCGCGCCGCGCTGCCCGACGACGCCGAGGTCGCGGGCCTCCTCGCCCTGATGCTGCTCACCGACGCGCGCCGGCCGGCCCGCACCGACGCCGACGGTGAGCTCGTGCCCCTCACCGACCAGGACCGCGGCCGGTGGGACCGCTCGCTCATCGACGAGGGGACGGCGCTCATCGACGAGGTCGTGACCTGGGGACGGGTTGGCGAGTACCAGGTGCAGGCAGCGATCGCCGCGGTCCACGACCGGGCAGCCACCGAGGCCGACACCGACTGGCCGGAGATCCTGTCGCTGTACGGGCTGCTGGAGCGCATGACCGGCAACCCGATCGTCACGCTGAACCGGGCCGTGGCGGTCGCGATGGTGGACGGGCCGCGCGAGGGGCTCGCCGTCCTCGACGGGCTGGCGGACCGCCTGGGTGATCACCAGCGGTTCCACGCGGTCCGGGCGCACCTGCTCGAGCGGGCCGGCGAGACGCAGGCCGCCATCGAGGAGTTCGGGGAGGCGGCATCCCGCGCCACGAACGCACGTGAGCGCCACTACCTCATCGCGCAGGCCGCGCGGCTGGGCGCGCCGGTCGCGCCGGCCGCCGGCGCGCCACGCTGAGCAGGGAACGCCGATGGACTGGAGATTCGAGGCGGTCGTCGTCCCGGTGACGGACATCGAACGCGCCAAGCAGTTCTACGAGCAGGCCGGCTTCCACCTCGACGTCGACCAACGCGCGGGCGAGTCCTTCCGGGTGGTGCAGCTCACGCCAAACGGGTCGGCGTCCTCGATCATCCTGCTGCAGAACTTCGGCACCCCGGGCGCCCTCCAGGGGCTGCACCTCGTCGTGCGAGACATCGACGCGGCCCGAGCCGAGCTCGTCTCCCGCGGCGTCTCGGTGAGCGACGTCTTCCACTTCGAGGACGGCGCGCCCGCCGCGGGCGCCGCCCCTGGCCACGGCGACTACGGGTCGTTCCTCTCGTTCAGCGACCCGGACGGCAACGGCTGGATGGTCCAGGAGGTCCCGAGCCGGCCGAGCTGACGTGCCTTATCCTGCGGGTCGGCGCGCGGGGCGCCGCCGGGTCCGCGGGAAGGGCTGAGCCCACCCGAGAGGGTTGTGAAACGGTGTGGCCGCAGGGCCTCCTTTCCGCCTGACCACGCGGGCCGCAGGCAGCGAAAGGAGGTCGTGATGCCGACCTTTCCCCTCCCGGACGACGCCAACCTCGAGCAGCTGCGCCGCCAGGCCAAGGACGTCCGCGACCTGGCGCGCCAGGGGGTGCCGGGCGCCCTCGACCTCGTCGCCGAGCACCACCCGAACGGCCGGCACGCGCCGACGCTGGCCGGGGCCCAGCTCGTCGTCGCCCGCCACTACGGCTTCGAGTCGTGGGCCCAGCTGAAGCACCACCTCGAGACGATCGAGCGCTACGAGCGCGAGCCCGACGAGGTCGACGAGCCGCGTGACCCCGCCGACGAGTTCCTCGTCCTGGCGTGCCTCCGCTACGGCGGTGACGACAGCGCCGAGCGGTGGGCGCGCGCCGCGCGGCTCCTCGCCGAGCAGCCGTCGCTCGCGTCGTCGAGCATCTACGCCGCGGCGGCGACGGCAGACGCGGCGATGGTGGAGACGCTGCTCGACGAGGACCCGACCCGCGCGACGCGGGCCGGTGGCCCGTACGGGTGGGAGCCGCTCCTCTATCTCGCGTACGCCCGTCACGACGCAACGATCGACGGGGCCGCGACCCTCGACACGGCGCGCGCGCTGCTGCGCGCGGGGGCAGACCCGAACGCGGGCTATCTGTGGCACGGACTCATCCCTCCCTTCACCGCGCTGACCGGCGCGCTCGGCGGCGGCGACGAGCACCCGCCGCACCCCCACGGGTTCGCGCTCGCGGCGCTGCTTCTCGAGGCGGGCGCGGACGCCAACGACGGGCAGCTGCTCTACAACCGTCAGTTCGGCACCGACGACCGCCACCTCGTCCTGCTGTTCGAGCACGGTCTCGGACGGGGCGACGGCGGCCCGTGGCGGGCGCGGCTGGGCCACCGGGCGGACTCGCCGGCCGAGCTCCTGCGCAGCCAGCTCTGGTGGGCGATCGTCCACGACCTGCGCGACCGGGCGCGGCTCCTCGTCGACCACGGCGCCGACTTCCTGACGCCGTACGCCACGCAGGGCGGACGGCCGGTGAGCCTGCGCACGTCCGACGGCCGGACGCCGGTCGAGGTCGCGGCGTTGAACGGCTGCCCCGAGCTCGTCGACTGGCTGGTGGGCCGGGGCGCCACGCGTCCCGCGGGCGAGGGCGTGGACGGCCTCGTCGCGGCGCTCCTCGCCGAGGACCGACCCGCGGTCGAGCGGCTCCGCACCTACGCCGACGCGGCGCGCGCCGAGCGACCGGCGCTCATCGTGTGGGCCGCGGGGCGCCGACGACCGCACGCGATCGCGCTGCTCCTCGAGCTCGGGTTCGACGTCAACGCGCTCGGGCGAGCCGACGTCCCGGTCGAGCAGGCATGGGAGACCGCGCTCCACGAGGCGGCGGGGAACGGCGACGTCGTCGTCGCGCGGCTGCTCCTCGACGCGGGCGCCGACCCCACCGTCCGCGACGCGCGCTTCCACGCGACACCGCTGGGCTGGGCCCAGCACTTCGACCGGCCGACGACCATCGCCTTGCTCGAGCAGACACCGCCGTGACGCGCGCCTCGGCGTGTGAACGGCCGCTACGACGGCGGGATGCTCTGTTCGAACTGGAACACGTTCTGCGGGTCGTAGGTGGCCTTGACGCTGCGCAGCCGCTCGAAGTTCGTGCCGTAGTACGCAGGACCCCACTCGGCGATGGCGCGGTCGGGCACGTTGACGTACGCGCCGCTCACGTCATTAGTCAGCGCGTCGCGGAATTCCTGGACCCACGCGTAACACGCGGGCGTGAGCGTCTCGTCGTTCCAGCCGGCGCCCGGCTCGGCGTAGAAGAGCGGCTTCCGGTGATAGAACGCGCTCCCGCCCGACGGGGCCGTCCTCACCGCGCCGCCCCAGCTCAGCGTCCAGTAGTTGCAGTCGGGCGCGGGAGCCCTCGTCATGAACGACGCGATCGTGTCGAGCGCTTGGTTCGAGAACGGCTGGTACGCCCAGGATGACGTGAACTTCCAGAAGCGGTCCTGGCGCGGTCCGGCGTTCGAGGAGTTGAAGTAGTCGACCCACGGCTGCACCGTGAACTTCGGGGTGCCGCCCGGCACGGCGAGGAGCGGGCCGAGCAGCTGTCGGGCCTGGTCGTCGGGTCCGAGGAACAGGCCGTTCGCCATGACGACGTCGCCCGATGCGGGGAGGGCGGTGAACGTCGATCCCATCCGGTTGTCGACGGCCGGTGCCCATTTCTGCCAGGCCGCGAGGGCGGGGACGAGTGACGCGAACGGCCAGTCGATCTCAAAGAGCGTCACCGGTGACGGAATGGAATGGAGACGCACCTTGTAGGACGTGGCGATCCCGAAGTTCCCGCCGCCTCCGCCGCGACACGCCCACAACAAGTCGGGGTTGCTCGATTCGTTCGCCGTGACCACGCGGGCGCCGCGTGTCCCCGAGGGGACAACCATCTCGACCTCGAGAAGGTTGTCGCACGTCGCGCCCATGCTCCGCGACATCAGACCGATCCCGCCGCCGAGCATGACCCCACCGAGCCCCACCGTGGCCTCCGAGCCGGTCGGGATCGCGTACCCGTCCGGCCCGAGCGCGTTGACGACTTGGCCCTGGGTCAGCCCGACCCCGAGCGTCGCGGTCTTCGACTTCGTGTCGATCTCGCTCCCGCGGAGGCCGCTGACGTCGATCACGATTCCGCCGTCGACCGAAGACCATCCTTCGAGCGAGTGTCCTCCGCTTCGCGCCCGGATCGCGACGCCGTGCTCGCGCGCCCACCGCACCGCGTTCAGCACGTCGGTCGTGGTGTCGCAGTACACGATGACCGACGGGTAGGACGTGAACAGGTAGTCCCAAAGCTGGCGGGCCGCGTCGTAGTCGCCATCCGCGGGACGGATCACCCTCCCGGTCAGCTGCGTCCCGGTCCCGGCGGCGTCGGGCGCGTGCGGGAATCCGAGTCGGCGACCGACCGCCGCCACGGCGGGCGTGGACCCGTCGACGTACGCCAGTCCCGCCGCGCCCACCACGACGCCGGCGAGACCGCGGAGCGCCTGGCGCCGCGTCAGGGATCGGGGCACGCTCGGCGACTCGTCAACCACTCGTCGCGACCTTCTTCATTCCGGCTTCGCCGTGGGCCGCCAGGGACTCGAACCCTGAACCACCGGGTTAAAAGCCCGTTGCTCTGCCAGTTGAGCTAGCGACCCGGGTGACGCACGAACGGTGCGGCACCCGGCTGATCAGGGTATCGGCGCGGCGAACCGGAGAACCGTCTCGCGCGGCGCGCCGGTCACGGCCTGCACGACGTACTCGCTCGATGCGCCGGATGTGGCCCGAGGGGTCGGAGGGGCCCGCTGCTACGATCGGGTGCCCTTCCGGGGAAGCCGCGCCCCCATCGTCTAGTGGCCCAGGACGCCGCCCTTTCAAGGCGGTAACGGGGATTCGAATTCCCCTGGGGGCACCGGACGGCGGACGCGCCGCCCGCCGAGGTCCTGTGGTGCAGTTTGGAGTGCACGCCGCCCTGTCAAGGCGGAGGCCGCGGGTTCAAATCCCGTCAGGACCGCCGACGACGCTGCGGCGTCGACGCGGCCGGGTAGCTCAGTTGGCAGAGCACGCGCCTGAAAAGCGCGGGGTCGCCGGATCGACGCCGGCCCCGGCCACCAGCGCGCCGGGCGCGCGCGTCACTGATCGGTCGTGTCGCCCTCGGCGAGGATGCGCGTGATCTCGCTCTTGCGGAAGCGCCGGTGACCGCCGAGCGTGCGGATCGCGGAGATCTTTCCGGACCGCGCCCAGCGCGTCACCGTCTTCGGGTTGACGCGAAACATCGCCGCGACCTCGGACGGGGTCAGGAGCTCTTCTTGGTTCGACGCGTCGGGGCGCCGCTCCGAATTGGGTTGATTCGGGATCGGTTGCATCTGCCGCTCGCATCCTCGGCCGGCGCCGGTGTCGTCCGATCTGTGGCGTTTGTGCCCGCTCCCCTTTTGGGAGGTTACCCCGCAGCGTCCCCGATTCGAACACGGCCCTGACCTGCCACGATGTTCCCGACCACCCAGGCGCGCTGCCCGGCGGACCGCAGCGCGTCGAGGGCGCGGTGCGCGTGGTCCGACGCCACGACGGCGAGCATGCCGAGGCCGAGGTTGAAGACGTGCTCCATCTCTTCGTCGGCGATGTCGCCGGCGGCTTGGATCACGGGGAAGATCCGCGGCACCTCCCACGCGCCGCGGGTGAGCACCGCGTCGCAGCTCGCGGGCAGGACGCGGGCGAGGTTCGCCGCGAGGCCGCCGCCGGTGACGTGGGCGAGGGCGTGCACGTCGACGCGGCGACGGAGGTCGTGCAGCGCGGGCGCGTAGACGACGCTCGGGCGCAGCAGCTCGGCGCCGAGGGTGTGCCGGGCGCCTCGCCACGCCGGCTCGTCGAGGCGTCGCCCCGCACGCGTGAGCGCCGCACGCGCCAGGGAGTAGCCGTTGCAGCGCAACCCCGGGCTGGCGAGCCCGACGACCTGGTCGCCCGGGGCGACGGCCGCGGGGAGGAGACGGCCGCGCTCGACGGCGCCGACGGCGAAGCCCACGAGGTCGAACGCGCCCGGCTCGAGGAGGTCCGGGTGCTCCGACATCTCGCCCCCGAGGAGCGCGCAGCCCGCGTCGCGACAGCCCCGCGCGACCCCGCCGACCAGGTCGTCGATCTGGTCCGGGTCGAGCCGGCCGACCGAGATGTAGTCGAGGAAGAAGAGCGGGTCGGCGCCGTGGGCCGCGAGGTCGTCGACCGACATCGCGACGCAGTCGATCCCGATCGTGTCGTAGCGGCCGACCTGCTGCGCGATGACGGACTTCGTGCCGACGCCGTCGGTCGTGGACACGAGCAGCGGGTCCTCGTAGCCGAGGCGCCCGACGTCGAAGAGCCCGCCGAAGCCCCCGAGATCGCCGAGGACGCCGGGGCGGAAGGTGGAGCGCACGTGCTCCTTGATGCGGTCCACGGCTCGCTCGCCCGCCGCGATGTCGACGCCCGCCTCGGCGTAGGTCAGGCGCGCCGCCTCGCGGCGGCGGGGGTTCACGCCGGCGTCGGGCCGACGGGCAGCGACGGCTCGCCGTCGACGACGACGCCGGGCGCTTCGAGCACGTGCTTCGAGTCGAGCGCCACGGGCACCGGCACCGGGTACGTGCCCGAGAGGCACGCGGTGCAGAACGCGTCGGCGGGCGCGCCGGTCGCGCGCGTCAGCCGGTCGAGCTCCAGGTAGGCGAGGGAGTCGACCTTCAGGTAGTCGGCGATCTCCCCGACCGACAGGTCGGCGGCGAGCAGCTCGGCGCGCCGCCCGGTGTCCATCCCGTAGTGGCAGGGCCACTTGTACGGGGGCGACGAGATCCGCAGGTGCACCTCCCGCGCCCCGGCCTCGCGCAGCATCGCGACCACCTGGCGGGTGGTCGTCCCGCGCACGATCGAGTCCTCGACGACGACAAGGCGCTTCCCGCGGATCGCCTCAGGGAGCGGGTTCAGCTTCAGGCGCACGCCGCCGCTGCGCAGCCGCTGGTTGGGCTGGATGAACGTGCGGCCGACGTAGCGGTTCTTCACGAGCCCGTCGCCGTAGGGGATCCCCGACGCGTGCGCGTA
The DNA here is from genome assembly GCA_051986275.1 of Acidimicrobiia bacterium. Taxonomy (GTDB): domain Bacteria; phylum Actinomycetota; class Acidimicrobiia; order IMCC26256; family PALSA-555; genus PALSA-555. The sequence continues at coordinate 8,086 of JBPYDT010000128.1, forward strand.
GCCCTGCGCCGCCGGGATCCCGGACTCGGG
>JBPYDT010000129.1:0-11459 GCA_051986275.1 Acidimicrobiia bacterium
GAGCTCTCCGTCCCGCTCGTCGTCGACCTCGGCTTCGGCCCGACGTGGGCCGAAGCGAAGTGACCGGCGGGCCGGCCACCCCCGCCGGGCTCTGGTTCAACGACGTCGCCGCGTTCCTCGGCCCCGCGTACTGGGCGCCCGACACGGGGCGGGTGATGGCGTTCACGCGGGGCACCGAGCAAGAGGTCGACTTCCTCACCGACGCGACGGGCCTCGCGCCCGGCCACGAGGTCCTCGACGTCGGCTGCGGGCCGGGCCGGCACGCCCTCGCGCTGGCGACCCGGGGCCTCTCGGTCACCGGGTACGACGCCTCCCCCGACTTCGTGGCGCTGGCCCGCGCCGCGGCCGCCGAGCGGGGCGTCCCCGCCCGGTTCGCCGTCGGCGACGTCCGGGACCTCCCCTATGAGGCGGCGTTCGACGCGGTGCTGTGCCTCTGCCAGGGCGGATTCGGGCTGCTCGGCGGCCACGACGAGCCCGCGGTGTTCACCCGGCTCGCCCGGGCACTGCGCCCGGGCGGCACGCTCGCCGTCTCGGCGTTCTCGGTGCTCTTCGCCGCTCGCGGGCTCGAGGAGGGCGAGCATCTCGACGCCGCGACCGGTGTGCTGCACGAGCGCACCGTGCTGCGCAACGCCGACGGCGACGAGCGGCCGGCCGACCTGTGGACGACGTGCTTCACGGCGCGCGAGCTCGAGCTCCTCGCCGCGCTCGCTGACCTCGAGGTGCTCGCGATCCACGGCGTGACACCCGGCGGCTACCGCGCCGCGCCACCTGATCTTCACCACCCCGAGCTGCTCCTGCTGGCACGCCGGCGCGCGTGACCCTGTAGCCTGGTCGTCGCGGCCTCGTCGAGGCCGCGACGCCCGCGCCAGGGAGAGGCGGGTCGTCACGTCCCGGAGGAGTCAGGTTGTCGGAGCTGGACGCGGCGGGAGGCACAAGCGCCCCCGTCCTGGATGAGGCGCAGGAAGAGGTCGAGCGCCGCGACCCCGACGACGGACCGGTTGTCCTCGACGACCTCGGGACCCAGTCGTTCTCGGACGCAGTCGACGCGACGATCGTCGAGTTCGACGACGGCGACATCGTCACCGGCAAGGTCGTCAAGATCGACAGCGACGAGGTCCTCCTCGACATCGGCTACAAGTCCGAGGGCGTGATCCCGTCACGCGAGCTGTCGATCCGCAACGACATCGACCCGAGCGAAGTCGTGTCCCTCGACGAGGAGCTCGAGGCCCTCGTCCTCACCAAAGAGGACAAGGACGGTCGGCTCATCCTGTCCAAGAAGCGCGCCCAGTACGAGCGCGCCTGGGGCACGATCGAGGAGCTGAAGGAGAAGGACGGCGTCGTCACCGGCCCGGTCATCGAGGTCGTGAAGGGCGGCCTGATCCTCGACATCGGCCTCCGCGGCTTCCTGCCGGCGTCCCTCGTCGACCTCCGTCGCGTCCGCGACCTCGCGCCGTTCGTCGGTCGCAGCCTCGAGTGCAAGATCATCGAGCTCGACAAGAACCGCAACAACGTCGTCCTGTCGCGGCGCGCCTACCTCGAGGAGACGCAGCGCGAGCAGCGTGACGAGTTCCTCGCCAACCTGAAGCCAGGCGAGATCCGCAAGGGCGTCGTCTCGTCGGTCGTGAACTTCGGCGCCTTCGTCGACCTCGGCGGCATGGACGGCCTCGTCCACGTCTCCGAGCTGTCCTGGAAGCACGTCGACCACCCCAGTTCGGTCGTGCAGGTCGGCGACGAGGTGACGGTCCAGGTCCTGGACGTCGACCTGTCCCGGGAGCGCATCTCGCTCTCGCTCAAGGCCACCCAGCAGGACCCGTGGCAGGAGTTCGCCGACGGGCACCAGGTCGGCGAGCTCGTCTACGGCCGCGTCACGAAGCTCGTCCCCTTCGGGTCCTTCGTCCAGGTGGGGGAGGGCATCGAGGGCCTCGTGCACATCTCGGAGATGGCCGGGCACCACGTCGAGGCCCCTGAGCAGGTCGTCACCCCGGGCGAGGAGCTCTGGGTGAAGATCATCGACATCGACCTCGAGCGGCGCCGCATCTCCCTCTCCATCAAGCAGGCCGCCGAAGGCGGCGTCGTCGCGCCCGAGTACCAGGACCAGTTCGGCGAGCACGCCTACGACGACCAGGGCAACTACATCGGCCCGGCCACCGAGGAGGCCGCCGAGGGCGCGGCCGACACCGAGGCCAGCCTCGAGACGGCCGAAGAGGCCGACGAGGACCGCCCGCCCGAGTAGACGGACCACGGTCGGCGCCGCCGCTCCTTCCTTCTCTCTTCTCCCTCTTTCCTTCTTCCTTCCCCTCCTCTTTCCTCTCCTTACTTCCTGTCGCGGGACGGCAACGCGGGCGCCTGGGCGGTGGCCCGCGATCCCCTCAAGGTGGGCCGGACGCCAGCCGTAGACACAGGTGGGACCTTGCGTTATGGGGCGCCGGGAGACCCAGGCGAGGAGTGACAGGTGGGCAAGAGCCGGACCTTGATCGCGGCCGCGGCGGTCATCTTGGCCGCCGTCGCGGGCATCGGCGTCTACTTCTACGTGACGTCGGCCGATCAGCGGGCGCAGCGGAACGCGTCGGTCGTCGAGGCGTTCGTCGCCTCGCAGAGCATCCCGAAGGGAACGAGCGGCGACAGCGCGCTGGCGAGCGGGCTCATCAGCACCGCGAAGGTGCTGGAGGGCAGCATCCCCGGCGATGCCGTGACCGACACGAGCGCGCTGAAGGGCAAGGTCGCCGTGGCGACGATCAGCGCGAAGCAGTTCATCACCTCCACGAGCTTCGCCTCCCCGGCTGAAGGTGGTGGCGGGTCGCTCGCCGCCGCGATCGACGGCCAGGGCCTCGTGGCGGTCACGATCTCCGTCGACTCGTCGCACGGCGTGGCCGGCTCGATCGCGCCGGGTGACCACGTCGACGTCGCCGTCGTCGGCGACACCGGCTCCCAGTACCTCCTGCAGAACGTGCGCGTGCTCGCGGTCGGCCAGGCCACCGCGGCGTCCGCGCCGACCGGGGCGTCGAGCGCCGCCACCGCGGCGAGCAGCGGGCTCATCACCTTCGAGGTGACGCCGCAAAACGCGCTGCTCGTCGAGACCGCGGCGAACTCCGGCCACCTCTACCTGAGCCTCCACTCCCTGGCCGGCGCGTCCGCGACGAGCGGGTAGCCGTGGCGCTGGAGCACACGGGCGCCCCCGTGGTGCAGTGGAGCGGCCCGTCGCCCGCGCCGTACGACGTGGCGATCGTCGAGCCGGACAGCCGGTGGCGGCTGCGCATCGGCGCGACCCTCACCGCCGCCGGGCAGTTCGACACGCTCGAGGCCCTCCTCCAGGCGCTGCGTGCGAGCCGGCCCGCCGTCGTCGTGTTCGGCCCCGGGCTCGCCAACCCCTATGGCTTCGAGCAGGTCCACCGGCTCGTGTCGATGCGTCCTGAGCTCGGCGCCCTCTTCGCCGTCGACGGTGAGGTCACGACGCCGCTGCTGCACGGCGCGCTACGGGCCGGCGCCCGTGACACCGTCACGGTGAACGACCCGGCGGCGCTCGCCGAGGCGGTCAGCCGGGTCGGCGGGCTGCTCGGCAGCGGGATGAGCCGGATGCCGGTCCCGGTCGGGCACCGTGCCGCGCCCGGCAAGCTCGTCGTCGTCTTCTCCGCGAAGGGTGGCGTGGGGAAGTCGACCACCGCGATCAACGTGGCCGTCGGCATGGCGTACCGCAGCGACGAGCGCGTCGCGCTGGTCGATGCCGACCTCAACTTCGGTGACGTCGCCGTGCTCCTCGGGATCCCGCCGCAGCAAACCGTGCTCGACGCGGTCGGCGCGGCCCAGTACGGGGACACCGACCTCGTGCGCAACATGCTCACGGTCCACTCGCCGAGCGGGCTGCTCGTCCTCCCGGCCCCGACCGAGCCGGTGCTGGAGACCGTCATCGACCCGGCCGAGATCCTCTCGGTGTGCCACACGCTGCAGTCGACGTGCGGCTTCGTGGTCGCCGACCTCCCAGCCAACCTGGACGACTTCGCGGTGGCGCTCATCGAGGCGGCCGACGTCGTGCTGATGGTCGGCGGAATGGACATCCCGAGCGTCAAGAACCTGAAGATCGGGATGCAGGTGCTCGACCTCCACGCCATCGCCGGCCCGAAGCTGCGGCTCGTGCTCAACCGGGCGAACACCCAGGTGAAGCTCGACGTCCGCGAGGTCGAGTCCGTGCTTGGCCTGCGCGCCGAGTTCCCCGTCCCGTCCGACATCTCGGTGCCGATCGCGGTGAACGCCGGGGTCCCGGTGATGGAGTACGCGCCCGATTCGCCGGCGAGCCGGGCCTTCGACCGGATCGCGCGCACGCTGCTCGGCGGCGAGGCCGTGCTCGGCAAGGGCCGGCGGCGGACGCGGAAGGCGGCCCGGTCGTGACCGTCACGCAGCGCCCCATGGGTCCGCTCGGCGGGCAGCCCCAGCACCGGCCCACCGGCCGGGCGCAGGTCCTCGAGGAGCTGCGCCAGAAGATGCACCAGTTCGTCGTCTCGGAGCTGGGCCCGCTCCTCTACGACCAGCGGGTCACCGAGGCGGAGCTCCGCAAGCAGGTCGAAGAGCAGCTTCACCGCGCCCTGGCGCAGGAGCGCGTCGCCATCGGCGCCGCCGAGCGCCAGGCGGTGCTGCAGTCGGTCTTCGACGACATCCTCGGGTACGGACCGATCGACAAGCTGCTCCGGGACCCGACCGTGAGCGAGATCATGGTCAACGGCCCGGGGCAGGTCTTCGTCGAGCGCGACGGCAAGCTCGGCCCGACCGACGTGAAGTTCGTCGACGAGGGCCACCTGCGACGCATCATCGACAAGATCGTCAGCCAGGTCGGCCGCCGGGTCGACGAGGCGACGCCCATGGTCGACGCCCGCCTCCCGGACGGGTCCCGCGTGAACGTCATCGTGCACCCGCTCGCGATCGGGGGCCCTTTCCTCACCATCCGCCGCTTCCGCGCCGACCCGTTCACGGTCACCGACCTCATCGGGATGGGCACGATGTCGGACCAGGTGGCGCACTTCGCCGACTGCTGCGTGCGGGGCCGCCTCAACTGCGTCCTGAGCGGCGGGACCGGCACGGGCAAGACGACGCTCCTCAACGTGTTCTCGTCGTTCATCCCGACCGACGACCGCATCATCACGATCGAGGACGCCAAAGAGCTCCAGCTCCAGCAGCCGCACGTGCTCTGCCTCGAGGCGCGGCCGCCCAACATCGAGGGACGCGGCGAGATCCGCATCCGCGACCTCGTCCGCAACGCCCTGCGCATGCGGCCCGACCGCATCGTCGTGGGGGAGGCCCGAGGCGCCGAGGCGCTCGACATGCTTCAGGCGATGAACACCGGCCACGACGGGTCGCTCACCACGGTGCACTCGAACGCACCCCGCGACACGCTCTCCCGCATCGAGACGATGGCCCTCATGGCCGGCATGGACCTGCCCGTCCGGGTCATCCGAGAGCAGATGGCCTCGGCGCTCGACCTCATCGTCCACCTCTCCCGCCTCCGCGACGGGACCCGGCGCATCACCCACGTGAGCGAGGTCATGGGCATGGAGGGCGACGTGATCGTCCTCCAGGACCTCTACCTCTTCGACTACTCGATGGGAATCGACGACGAGGGCCGGTTCCGCGGCCAGTTGAAGAGCACGGGCATCCGCCCCGCGTTCTCCGAGCGGCTGGCCAACTACGGCGTGTCGCTCGACCACTCCCTCTTCGCCGGCGAGCAGCTGTCCCGCCGAGCCGGGATGCGGCGATGACCGCCGCGACCCTCCTCGCCCTCGCGGCCAGCCCGACCTGGAAGGTCGTCCTGCCCGCGATCGTCGCCGGCGCGGTCCTTTCGTTCGCGTTGGCGATGATCCTGATGTCGAGCGACCGCCGGACCGAGCTCGAGAAGCGCCTGACCGGCCACGTCGAGCTGCCCGAGGGGGGAAAGCGCGCCCTGCGGGGCGAGCAGCTGCTCGCCGAGACGCGCCTGGTTCACGACATGGCCGAGTTCACCGGCCGGATCGCCGAGCGCGTCGGGCTGCTGAACCGGGTCGAGGAGAAGCTCGAGCAGGCCGACCTGCCGGTCCGACCCACCGAGGCCATCTTCTTCTACTTCGTCGCGGCGTTCGTCGTGCTCGTCGGCTCGATCCTGGTGCTCGGGATCCCGCCGGCGTTGGTGCTCACGCTCATCACCCTCATCGGGCCGGTCGCGTTCCTCGAGCTGCGCCGCAGGAAGCGCCTGAGGTCCTTCGAGACCCAGCTGCCCGACATCCTGAACCTCTTCGCCGGGTCGATGCGGGCTGGGTTCTCGTTCGCGCAGGCGCTCGAGGCCGTCGCCGAGGAGGCGCCTGAGCCGTCCCGCCGCGAGCTCGCCCGGTGCTTCACGGAGAGCCGCCTCGGGCGTCCCATCGAGGACGCGCTCGAGGACTCGGCGAACCGCATGCACAGCGTCGACCTCATGTGGGCCGTCATGGCGATCCGCATCCAGCGCGAGGTCGGCGGGAACCTCGCCGAGCTGCTCGACACCGTCGCCCGCACGATGATGGAGCGGGAGCGCCTGGCCCGCGAGATCCAGGCGCTCACCGCCGAGGGTCGCCTGTCGGCATGGATCCTCGGGATCTTCCCGCCGGCGTTCGCGCTCATCCTCTACGTCGTGCAGCCGAACTACATGGTCGTGCTGTTCCAGAACGGGATCGGGATCATCGCCGTCATCGTCTCGGCCGTCATGGCCCTGTTCGGTTTCTTCTGGCTCCGGAACCTGATGCAGATCGAGGTGTGACGTGTCCCCTCTCGTGATCGCCGGGATCTTCGCGGGCGCGGTGCTCCTCGCGGGGCTCGCCACGACCGGTCTGGTCGTCGAGCGCTCCGGCGTGCGCGAGTCGCTGCGGCGGCTCGAGGGCTACCAGATCCAGGACGTGCGCGACCAGGAGATGCTGGCGCCGATCAGCGAGCGTGTCGTCAGCCCGCTGCTCGAGGGCATCGGCGGCCTCGCGCAGCGCTTCACCCCGGAGGGCTACCGAGATCAGGTGGCCCAGAAGCTGGTGCTGGCGGGCAAGGCCCACGAGTTCAGCGTCGACCAGATCCTCGTGTTCAAGGTCCTCGGCCTCATGAGCGGACTCGTCTGGCTGCCGCTCATCCTCTTCGGCCTGAAGCTCTCCGGGCTGATCGCGGTCGTGTTCGTCGTCGTGCTGTGGGGGACGTGCTTCATGATCCCCGACGTGCTGCTCTCCCGCGCGATCGAGGCCCGCACCCGCGCCATCGCCGTGCAGCTGCCCGACATCCTCGACCTCCTCGTCATCTCGGTGGAGGCCGGGCTCGGCTTCGAGCAGGCGCTCGAGCGCACGACCTCGGCCGTGCCGGGGCCGCTCGCCGATGAGTTCCGTCGCATGCTCCGGGAGAACCGTCTGGGGTCGAGCCGCGCCGACGCCCTCCGCGCCATGGACGCCCGCTGCGACGTCCCTGAGCTGCGCACGTTCATCCTCGCGATGCTCCAGGCCGAGACGTTCGGCGTGTCGATCGTGCGGATCCTGCGCTCCCAAGCCGACGAGATGCGAGTGCAGCGCCGCCAGCGGGCCCAGACCCAGGCCCAGAAGCTCCCGGTGAAGATGCTGTTCCCGATGGTGTTCTGCATCTTCCCGTCGGTGTTCGTGGTGATCCTGGGGCCCGCGATGATCCAGATCGCCCACACCCTCTAGGGCCGTGGCCCTCGCCACCGACGCCGGCCCCCGCGCGCCGAGCGCCCCGCTCACACCACCGGCGGCCCCCACCGCCCCGGCGCGCGGCCCGCGCCTCGACACGCTCTTCACCGCGGTGTTCGCGCTGTTCGGCTGGGCCATCGGCCTCGAGCGGCTCTCCGACAACTCCTTCTTCTGGCACCTCCGCACCGGGCAGCTGATCCTCGACTCGGGCTTCCCGCGCAGCGACCCGTTCTCGTTCAGCGCCGCGGGCACGCACTGGGTCGTGCAGTCCTGGCTGGCCGAGGTCGTCTACGCGGTCGTGGACCGGGTGACGGGGCCGTTCGGGATCCGGGTCGTCGTCGGCCTGACCGGCGCCGCGATCGCCGTGCTCGCCTTCCGGCTCGCGCTGCGCCTCACCCAGAACCGGGTGCGGGCCGCGCTGCTGACCGCGCTGGCGCTCGCGAGCCTCGACACGCTGTGGTCTGAGCGCCCCCTCGTGTTCGGGATCCTCGCCCTCGTCGTTCTCGTCTGGGTCGTCGAGGTGCCCGATTCGCTCGTGGGTCGCCGCCCGGTGCTGGCCATCCCGGTCCTACTGTGGTGCTGGGCGAACGTCCACGGCACCTTCGTGCTCGGCTTCGCGTACCTCGGCCTCCACCTCGTCGGGCGCTGGCTCGACGGGCACCGCCCGTGGGAGGGACGCGAGCGCCGGCTGCTCGTCGGCGCGGGCGTCGCGGTCGTCGCGGTGTTCATCAGCCCGTACGGCGTCTCGCTCGTCACGTTCCCGACCGTGCTGCTCAGCCGGGCCGAGATCTTCCGCCACATCGTCGAATGGGGCTCACCCGACTTCCACAGCCTCCGCGGCGAGCTCTACGCCCTCTGGATCGTCACGTTCGTCGTGCTGCTCGTCCGTGCGCCGGGCAAGGTGAGCCGCCGGGACCTGCTCGTGTCGCTGCCGTTCCTCGTGCTGGGCCTCTGGGCGCTGCGCAACATCGCGCTCGCGCCCCTCGTCGGCCTGCCGATCGCGGCGCGCGCCGTCGCCGCGCCGCGACGCACGCGTGCGACGGACCGGTCCGGGGTGCTCGGGTGGGGCCTCGCCGCCGCGCTGCTGCTCGTCGTCACCGTCTTCACGGTCAATGCCGCGGGACAGCCGAGCTTCGACTTCAGCGGCTACCCGGTCGGCGCCATGAAGGCCGTCGCCCGCGACGGGCTCCTCGGGAAGCGCCTCCTCACGACCGACTACGACGCGGGGTACGTGATCCTGCAGGACTGGCCGCGCCAGCGGGTGTTCATCGACGACCGCTACGACATGTACCCGCGGCCGATCATCGCCGACTACTTCACGCTCGCCCGCAGCCAGCCGGGCTGGGACGCCGTGCTGCAGCGGGAGAACATCCAGGTGATCGTGTGGCCGCGGGGCGACCCGCTCGTCGCCCTCGTCGAGGACACCGGCCGCTGGCGGGTCCGCGACGAGGACCGCGACCGGGTGCTGTTGGTCCGCGACGACGTGCGCTGAGCTCCGACCGGCCCGCCCGCTACGGGCCGGCCGTGCTCAGCGTGCTGCCCGCGTGGTTGAACACCGGGCTGATCTGGCTCCCCAGGAAGATCACGGCGCCGATCACCGCGATGGCGATCAGCGAGAGGAGCAGGAGGTACTCGACCAGGTTGGCGCCCCGCTCGTCCCGTCCGACCCGGGCCCGGAGCCAGCCACGCAGCACCACGAAGAAGTCCACCGCCGCCTTCTCTCTCACCCCGCCGCCCCGCCCTTTGGTTATCGGCAGGTAAGCACCAGGTTCTTGAATGGTTGGCCCCAGCGATTCGCCGGGCTCGGGGTACGGCGGCCCCGACGCCCTAGCCTGCGCCGCCGTGGTCACCGTGGCCCTCACCGGCGGGATCGGGTCGGGGAAGTCGACCGTCGCCGCGATGCTCGTCGAGCGGGGCGCGCTGCTGATCGACGCCGACGTGATCGCCCGGGAGGTCGTGGAGCCCGGGCAGCCGACCCTCGCCGCGCTCGTCGACCGGTTCGGGGCCGGGATCCTCGACGAGCGGGGCCGCCTCGACCGGCCGGCGCTCGCCGCCGTGGCGTTCGCCGACGACGCCTCCCGCGCCGACCTCGACGGGATCACCCACCCGGCCATCAACGAGGAGTTCGTGCGGCGCATGCAGGAGGCGCCCAAAGACGCCGTCGTCGTGTGCGACGTGCCCCTGCTCGCCGAGTCGGTCCAGGCCCAGGCCCGCGCCTACCGGTACGTGATCGTGGTCGAGGCCCCGGCGGCGATCCGGCTGGCGCGCCTCGAGCAGCGCGGCGTCCCCCGCGCCGACGCCGAGCGGCGGATCGCCGCCCAGGCGACCGACGAGCAGCGCCGCGCCCTCGCGACCCACGTGATCGACAACTCGGGGGACCTCGCCGTGCTGGCGCGCCGGGTCGACGCCGTCTGGGCCGACCTGCTCCGCCACCGCGACGATCCCCGCTGAGCGGGGCTGTCACAGGCGGTCGGTACGATCGCCGGATGCCCCCCCTCGAGCTGGTCTCAGAGTTCCGCGCCGCCGGCGACCAGCCCACCGCCATCGCCGGGCTCGCCGCCGGCGTCGAGGCGGGGGAGCGCTTCCAGACGCTGCTCGGCATCACCGGGTCGGGCAAGTCGTTCACGATCGCCGGGGTCATCGCCGCGGCGCAGCGCCCGACGCTGGTCCTCGCGCCGAACAAGAGCCTCGCCGCCCAGCTCGCGTCGGAGTTCCGGGACTTCTTCCCGTCGAACCGGGTCGAGTACTTCGTCTCCTACTACGACTACTACCAACCCGAGGCGTACCTCCCGACAACCGACACCTACATCGAGAAGGACTCGTCGATCAACGACGAGATCGACCGGCTGCGCCACTCGGCGACCAGCGCGCTGATGTCACGGCGGGACGTCGTCATCGTGGCCTCGGTGTCGGCCATCTACGGGCTCGGCGCACCCGCGGAGTACGAGCGCCAGTGCCTGATCCTGGACCGCGGCGAGGAGCGGGACCAGCGCGCCGTGCTCGCCCGCCTCGTCGAGCTGCAGTACGAGCGCAACGACGTCGCGTTCGCGCGGAACAAGTTCCGGGTCCGAGGCGACACGATCGAGGTGTTCCCCTCGTACGAGGAGCGGGCCGTGCGGATCCAGCTCTTCGGCGACGAGGTCGAGCGCATCGTGTCGGTCAACCCCCTCACCGGCGAGGTCGTGGAGGACCTCGACCGCCTCGTCCTCTTCCCCGCGTCGCACTACGTGACCTCGGAGTCCCGGATGCGCACCGCGATCGAGGGCATCGAGGCCGAGCTCGCCGAGCGCCTCGCCTGGCTCGAGGAGCGCGGCAAGCTGCTCGAGGCGCAGCGCCTCCGGATGCGCACCACCTACGACCTCGAGATGCTGCGCGAGGTCGGGGTGTGCTCCGGGATCGAGAACTACTCGCGCCACCTGGACGGCCGCGCCGCGGGGGAGGCGCCGTACACGCTGCTCGACTACTTCCCCGACGACTACCTCGTCGTCCTGGACGAGTCGCACGTCACCGTCCCGCAGCTGCACGGCCAGTACGAGGGGGACCGGTCACGCAAGGACACGCTCGTCGAGCACGGGTTCCGGCTCCCGTCCGCCCTCGACAACCGCCCGCTGCGCTTCGACGAGTTCCTCCAGAAGGTGAACCAGGTGGTGTTCCTGTCAGCCACGCCGAGCCCCTACGAGCTCGAGGTGTCCGACCGGGTCGTCGAGCAGATCGTGCGGCCCACCGGGCTCGTCGACCCCGAGGTGATCGTGCGGCCCACGCGCGGGCAGATCGACGACCTCGTCGCCG
>JBPYDT010000130.1:0-3116 GCA_051986275.1 Acidimicrobiia bacterium
GAGCTCGTCGACGAGATCCGACGGGGCCGCACGGTCGCGCTCGTCACCGACGCGGGCATGCCGGGCGTCGCCGACCCCGGCCACCGGCTCGTGCAGGCGTGCGCCGCCGCCGAGCTCCCCGTCGAGGTGGTGCCGGGGCCCAGCGCGGTCGTCGCCGCGCTCGCCGTCTCGGGCCTCCCGGGCGACCGCTTCGTGTTCGAGGGCTTTCTGCCGCGGAAGGGCCCGGCCCGACGGGAGCGCCTGGCGGCGCTGGCCCACGATGAACGCACCGCGGTGTGCTTCGAGTCCCCGCACCGGGTGGCGGCGACCCTCGCCGAGCTCTTCGACGCGTGCGGTCCCGACCGGCGCGTCGTGCTGGCCCGCGAGCTCACGAAGCTGCACGAGGAGGTGTTTCGCGGGACGCTCGGCGCCGCACTCGAGCACGCCGAGGCGACACCGCCCCGCGGGGAGTACGTGCTCGTGCTGGCCGGTGCCGGCCCACGCGACGCGCCGACGGACGACGACGTCGCGGCGGAGGCCCAGGCCGCGCTCGCCGCGGGGATGTCGGCCCGCGACGCCGCGGCCCACGTCGCGGGACGTCTTGGCGTGTCGCGCCGACGCGCGTACGACGTCGTGGTGGGCAATGCAGGCGGAGGCCACGCGACCGGTCGGTAGCCTGGCGTCGTGGCGACACCGTTCTACGTGACGACGCCGATCTACTACGTCAATGACGTGCCGCACATCGGGCACGCGTACCCGACCGTCGCGGCCGACGCGCTCGCGCGCTGGCGGCGGCTGTGGGGTGACGACGTCGTGTTCCTGACCGGCACGGACGAGCACGGGCTGAAGGTGGCCCGGGCCGCCGCCGAGCAGGGCGTCACGCCCCGCGAGTGGGCCGACCGCACGAGTGAGCGCTACCGGGACGCCTGGCGCCTCCTCGACATCACGAACACGGACTTCATCCGCACCACCGAGCCCCGGCACTACGAGGCGGTGCAGCAGTTCCTGCAGCGCGTGTACGACAACGGCTTTATCGAGCTCGGCACCTACGAGGGCCTCTACTGCGTGGCCTGCGAGGCGTATTACACCGAGGACGAGCTGGTCGACGGGCTCTGCCCGATCCACGCGCGCCCCGTCGAGCGGGTCACCGAGCAGAACTACTTCTTCGCGCTGTCCCGCTTCGCCGACCAGCTCCTCGAGCACTACGCCGAGCACCCCGACGCGGTGCAGCCCGAGGTGCGGCGCAACGAGGTCCTGGGCTTCATCAAGGGCGGGCTGCGCGACTTCTCGATGAGTCGCACGTCGATCGACTGGGGGATCCCGCTGCCCTGGGACCCGGCGCACGTCACGTACGTGTGGTTCGACGCGCTGTTCAACTACTGCAGCGCGATCGGGTACGGCACCGACCGCGCTGGCTTCGACCGGTACTGGCCGGCCGACTACCACATCATCGGGAAGGACATCCTGCGCTTCCACGCCGTCTACTGGCCGGCGATGCTGCTCGCGGCCGGGGAGGCTCCCCCGAAGGCGGTGTTCGCGCACGGCTTCCTGCTCATCGGCGGCGAGAAGATGAGCAAGACCGCGCTGAACCAGATCGCGCCCGCCGACCTCGTCGAGGACTTCGGCTCCGACGGGTTCCGCTACCACTTCCTCGCCGACCAGCGCTTCGGCCCCGACGGCGACTTCAGCTACGAGGCGATGCTCGCCCGGTACAACGCGGACCTGGCGAACAACTTCGGGAACCTGGCGAACCGCGTGCTGAACATGACGGCGAGCTACTGCGACGGCGTCGCGCCCGACGCCCGGGCCGAAGGGCCGCTCGTCGCCGCCTCGGCACGCGCCTTCGAGGGGATGACTGCCGGGATGGCCCGCCTCGACTACGCGGCCGGGCTCGCCGCGGTGTGGGAGCTGATCCGCGCCGCGAACTCCTACCTCGAGTCCGAGGAGCCGTGGAAGCTCCACAAGACCGACGCCGCCGCGACCGCGGCGGTGCTCGGCGACTGCCTCGAGGCGCTGCGCGTCGTCGCGCTCCTCGCGTCGCCGGCGATTCCTCGGGCCAGCGCGGCGCTGTGGCGCCGCCTGGGACTGCCGGGCACCCCGGAGGACCAGCGCCTGCCCGAGGGTGCGGCATGGGGTCACGGGCCGGTGGGCACGACGCTCGACAAGGGCGCGCCGCTGTTCCCCCGCCTCGAAGGCTGAGCCGTCCCGTGGTCGGCTGGGTGGACTCCCACGCCCACCTGACGATGCTGGGGCGCGACCCGGCCGATGCGCTCCGGAGGGCGGACGACGCCGGCGTCACGGCGGTGGTGTGCGTCGGCACGGACGCGCCGTCGTCTGCCGACTCGGTGGCGCTCGCCGCGGCCCACCCCGAGGTGCGCGCCACGGTCGGGCTGCATCCCCACGACGCCTCGCGCCTCGACGACGAGTGGCCGCAGCTCGTCGCGCTCGCCGACGCGGCGAGGGTCGTGGCGATCGGCGAGACGGGCCTGGACTTCCACTACCGCCACAGCCCGGACGAGGATCAGGAGCGCGCGTTCCGCCGACAGATCGGGCTGGCGAAAACGCGGGGGGTCGCGCTCGTCGTGCACAGCCGCGCCGCGTGGGATGCCACGTTCCGGATCCTCGAGGACGAAGGGCTCCCGGAGCGCACCGTGCTGCACTGCTTCACCGGCGGCCCCGACGAGGCCCGCCGGGCCCTCGACCTGGGGGCGTGGCTGTCGTTCAGCGGGATCGTCTCGTTCCGCAACGCCGACGACGTGCGGGCCGCCGCCGCGCTGACGCCCCTCGAGCGGCTGCTCGTCGAGACGGACGCGCCCTACCTCGCGCCGGTGCCGCACCGCGGGGAGGAGAACGAGCCGGCGCTCGTCCCGGTCGTCGGCGCGGCCGTCGCGGCCGCCCGCGACGTCGAGCCCGACGTGGTGGCCGACGCCACCAGCGCGGCGGCCGCGTCCGTGTTCGGGCCGCTGGCAGGCCGCTGACCTGCGCAAACCCGCGCCATCTCCGGTTCGAGCAGGTGGTTGCGACAAGATGCCCCCTTGGGTACGGTCCCGTACGCTCCGCGACGTTGTCGACGGGGTGGCGCGCGGGCGCGCACCGGAGTCTCGAGAGGCGGAGTCCCATCCCGAAACACGACCGGC
>JBPYDT010000131.1:0-2600 GCA_051986275.1 Acidimicrobiia bacterium
AGCTCGCGAGCACCTGGGTCGGGACGGTCTTCGCGCCGCAGGCGTGCGCGAGCGGCTGCGCCTCGCTCAGCATCTGGCGCGCGAGCGTCTCGAACTTCCCCTGGTCGCTCCCCGAGACGGCGTGGTATGGATCCTCGAAGTTGGCGAGCGCCCAGTGGTCGCCGCTCGCGATGTCGTACGTCCGCTGGGCAGTGCTCCACGGGACCGAGCCGGTGCCGCAGCCGTAGTAGAAGTCGTTGATCGGGTTGATGTCGCTCGGAAGGGCGTAGCTCACGACGACGCTCGTCGAGAGCCCCCTGCTGTTCGCGTAGGAGCACGTGATGCGCTCGGTGTCGTCACCCGGGTCTTCCGCCGGCCCCCAGAACTGGGGCCTGGGGGACGACGTCCACGCAGGGGGCGCGGGGGGGCACGTGAAGTTCGGATCGGCGGCGAGCGCCGCCGCGGCCTTCAGCGCCAGCCCCGCGAAGACGACGACCGACGCCGCGGCGGTCGCCCTTGCCCATCCCGGCTGCGACCACGGCCGACAGAATCCCTCCATTCCCCGCCGCGACGGTACCACGTTTTGGGGTCGAACCGGGTCGCGCAGCACGGCTGCGGCGGCTGCCGTCTGTGGCGCGCTCGTGCTCGCGGGGTGCGGCAGTTCGGGTGGCCGCGACTGGCCGCTGCCGAACCACGATCTCGCATCGACGCGCGCCGCCGCCGGCGGCGCCATCCGGCGTGGGAACGTCGCGTCGCTTCGTGTCGCCTGGCGTTTCAGGTTCCGCTCCGGGCCGGGCGATTCGGGGTCGTTCACCGCCACCCCCATCGTCGCCGACGGCACGGTGTACGTGCAGGACATGCAGAGCAACGTCTACGCGCTCGACCTGCGGACCGGCCGGGTGCTCTGGCGCCGCCTCGTGGGAGCCACGAACCCGGGGCCAAACGGCCTCGCCGTCAGCGGGGCTCGCGTCTACGGCGCGACCGACGCGGCTGCGTTCGCGCTCGACGCCCGAACCGGCCGGTATGTGTGGAGGCACTTCCTCGCCAGCCCGACGGCGCGCTACGTGGACATGGCGCCGCAGGTGGCCTACGGACTCGTCTTCGTCAGCACGCTCGGGTATCCGCCCGACGGTCGCGGCGTCCTCTACGCGCTCGACTCCGCGACGGGCGCCATCCGCTGGCGGCTCTCGACGATCGCGCGGAGGTGGCAGATCCCGTCGGAGGCCGGCGGGGGCGGGGCGTGGTACCCGCCGAGCGTGGGCGACGGCGAGGTCTACTGGGGAATGTCGAACCCGTACCCCTACGGCGGCAGCGACGCCCATCCCAACGGCGGCGCGTTCGCGGGTCCCGCCCTCTACACCGACTCGCTGCTCGTCGTGAACGCCCGCACCGGGAGGCTCGTCTGGTTCGACCAGGTGACGCGGCACGACGTCCGCGACTACGACTTCCAGCTCTCGCCCATCCTCGGCCGGGCCGGCGCACGTCCGGCCGTGTTCGGCGCCGGAAAGGCCGGCCTCGTCATCGCTTGGGACCGCTCCACCCACCGCCGGCTCTGGGAGGCGGCGGTGGGCGTGCACCGCAACGACCGCGGCCCGCTGCCGCGCCGGGCCACCGCCGTGTGTCCCGGGCTGCTCGGCGGAGTGGAGACGCCGATGGCAGCCGCAGACGGAGACCTCTTCGTACCGGTCGTCGATCTGTGCTCGCGCGGCAGCTCCGTCGGGTTCGAGCCGCTCTCGCACGTGAACCCCCTGCGCCGTGGGACCGGCGAGCTCGTCGCGCTCGACCAGGCGACCGGGAGGCCGGTGTGGCGGCTAGCGCTCCCACACCCGGACTTCGGATGCGCCACCGTCGCCGGCGGCGTCGTGTTCACGTCGGACTTCACCGGCACCGTCTACGGCGTCGACACGAGCGACGGACAGGTCCTATGGCGGACGTCGCTCGGAGCGGGAATCAACGCGTGTCCGTCGATCGCGTCAGGAATGCTGCTCGTGGGCGCCGGAGTGCCCATCGCACGCGGCGACCGGCTCGAGCTCACCGCGTTCAGGGTGAGCTAGCGGGGGAGGCGAACCGTCGCGAGCGCCTGCGGGACGTCGCTGGCGAGCGACGTCGGGTAGACGGCCGGGTCGACCCGCCCGCCCGGCCTCGCGGTGGCGGTGGAGAAGAACTGCCGTCCGCTCTCCCAAAACTTCACAACCTGCCCGCGGGCCGAGGCCGGAAGGACGAGGGAGAAGCGCCCGTGCTGATCGGGCCACCTTGCGCTCAGCGGCCTGATCACGCGCCCCTTGCCCCCGACCACGCCGATGATGATCCCCTGGTAGATGGCGCCGGGGACCGCCTGCGGGGACAGCGAACTCGCGACGAGCGTCGGGCCCGGACTCGACGGAAGCTGGATATTGAGCGTCGCGCTCTTGAGCTCCGAGAAGTTCACGAAAGAGCTCACCGGGAGCGTGTAGGAGCTCGCTCCCACGGCGACGGCCACGCTCATCGGCACCGGATCGTCGCCCGCTTCGTCGGCCGCGACGAGGAAGGACGTGTATTTCCCGTTCGCGCCCGAGGGGTTCGAGAACGTCCAGAACTTGTGGTCGGTCGTGCGGGTGGTGACGATCGCACCCCGAACCGGG
>JBPYDT010000132.1:0-7800 GCA_051986275.1 Acidimicrobiia bacterium
CCCGGCGAAGAGCACGTCGACCGGCGCCTCCTCGACGCGGCGACCCGCATACAGCACGACGACGCGGTCGGCGAGTCCCGCGACGACACCCAGATCGTGGGTGATGAGGAGGACCGCGGTGCCCGTCCGGTCGCGGATCCGCTCCAGCACGTCGAGGACCTGCGCCTGCAGCGTGACGTCGAGCGCGGTCGTCGGCTCGTCGGCGATGAGCAGCGCCGGGTCGTTCGCCAGCGCCATCGCGAGCAGGGCCCGCTGGCGCATCCCTCCGGAGTACTGGTGCGGGTACTCGTCGACGCGTGCCGCCGGGTCGGGGATACCCACGAGGTCCAGCAGCGCCACAACCCGCTCGCGGCGCGCCGCCGCGCCAACCTCAGGATGATGAACGGCGATCGCCTCGCCGACTTGGCGGCCGACCGGCATCACCGGGTTGAAGGCGGCGAGCGCGTCCTGGAACACGATGGAGATGGCCTCGCCGCGGAGCGCCTCGAGGTCCCGCTCGGACCGTCCGAGCAGCTCCTCGCCGCGGAACCGCACCGACCCGCGCACGTCGGCCCGGGTCGGCAGCAGCCCGAGCAGCGCGAGTGCCGTCGCGGTCTTCCCCGACCCCGACTCGCCGACGACACCGAGCACCTCGTGGTTCGCGAGCGCGAACGTCAGGTCGTCGACGGCGTGGAGCGGCCCGTCCTCGGTCGGGAAGTCGACGCTGAGGTGCTCGACGCGGAGCAGCGGCTCCGTCATGGTGCACGCGGGTCGAAGGCGTCGCGGAGCCCGTCGCCGAGGAAGTTGACCGCGAGCACGGTCACGAGGATCGCGAGTCCCGGGAAGTAGAGGAGGTAGGCCTGGGAGGTCCCCACGTAGCCCTCGGCGTTGGCGAGCATCAGACCCCACGACGTGGCGGGGAGCTGGACGCCGAAGCCGAGGAACGACAGTGCGGACTCGGCGACGATCGCGGCCGCGACCGCGAGGGTCGCGTTCACGACGATCGGCCCGACGCAGTTGGGGAGCACGTGACGCCACACGATCCAGGCGCCCGACGCGCCCGACGCGCGGGCGGCTTCGACGTATTCCTGCTCCTTGATGGCCAGCACCTGGGCGCGCACGACGCGCGCGACGTACATCCAGAACAGCGCGGCGAGCACCAGGATGATCGTGAGGCGGTCGTGCCCGAACCGCTCGAGCGCCAGCGCGAGGAGGGCGAGGGCCGGCAGGATCAGGAACAGGTCGGTGATCCGCATCAGCGCCTGGTCGGTGGCCTTCCCGACGAATCCGGCGACCGCGCCGATGATTGTGCCGACGAGCGTCGAGAGCAGCGCGACGGCGAGCCCGATCTGGAGCGAGATCTGCCCGGCGTACAGGAGCCGGCTCAGCTCGTCCCGGCCGAGCTCGTCGGTGCCGAACCAGTGGTGGAACGACGGCCCGACCGCACCGAGCCCGAGGTTCTGCTGGTTCGGCCCGTAGGGCGCGAACAGGGGGGCGCCGAAGCACGCGAGCGCGACGAGCACCAACACGACGGCCGAGACGACCGCGGGGCGATGGCGGCGGAGGCGCCGCCAGAAGCGCTGGCCGGCCGGCCGGTACGGGTCGCCGACGGCGAGGCCCGGGAGCAGCTCGGACGGCCCGAGCGGCTCGGGCTCGGGCATGACGGTCGCGGGACGACGAGGGGCGCTCACGCGAGCCGGATCCGCGGGTCCAGCCAGCCGTACGCGAGGTCGGCGAGCAGGTTGCACACGACGATGAACACCGCCGTGACGACGAGCCACGCGGTGAGGGTGGTGGCATCCCCGGCGAGGAGCGAGTCGACGAAGAGCTTGCCCATGCCCGGGATCGAGAAGATCTTCTCGGTGATGATGAGGCCGCCGAACAGCGCCCCGATGTCGAGGGCCATCACGGTGACGAGCGGGATCGCCGCGTTCCGGACGCCGTGACGCCAGACGACGCGGCGGCGGGGCACGCCCTTCGCGCGCGCCGTACGGATGTAGTCGGACGACATCACGTCGAGCATCGACGCGCGCTGGTACCGGCTCCACCCGGCGACGATCTGCACCATCAGGGTCAGGACGGGCAGCACGAGGTGACGGGCGTAGTCGACGACACCGCCGCCGCTCGAGTGGAGACCGACGAAGAAGAGCGGTGGCTGGTTCAGGTGGAACCACTGCTTCGGGCCGACGGCGAGGAACTCGATGGCGAGGAGCCCGAACCAGAAGGCGGGCAGCGCGAGGCCGAGGAACGACAGGCCGGTGAAGGTGTAGTCGAGGACCGAGTACTGGCGGAGCGCCGAGTAGACGCCGACCCCGATCGCCACGACGGCCGCGGCGAGCACGCCCCAGAAGACCAGCTGGGTGGTGTTCCAGAGGGCCCGGCCGATCTGCGACGAGACGGCCTCGTGGGTGCGCTCGCTCGTGCCCCAGTCACCGTGCACGAACTTCCACAGCCACGAGCCGTACTGCTGGACGAGCGGCTCGTTCAGGCCGAGCTGCTGGCGCTCGGCGCGGATCGCTGCGGCCGGCTCCCGTGACTGGCGCAGCTTGGCCGTCGGATCGAACGTCGCCCGCACGAACGCGAACGTCAGGAACGACGCGACGAGGATGACCGGGATCGTGTAGAGGGCACGTCGCCCGACGTAGCTCAGCACCACACTCGGCTACCCAATGCTCCACTGGCTCAGGTTCCAGAAGATCCCGTACACCGGGTTGTCGCCCTGGACGCCGCCGATCCGCTTGCTCCAGACGCCGAGGTTGGGCAGCGGGTCGAGGGGCAGCGAGACCTGCGCGGTCGCGAGCAGCTGGTCGGCCGACTTCGCCGCGCTCGCCCGCGTCGCATCGTCGGGGTTGTCGTCGACCGTCTGGAGCAGCCCGTCGACCCCGGGGACGCTCGTGCGCGTGTAGTTCTCTCCCGAGTTCTGGTTCGCCGGGCCGGGGATGTTCTGGGAGCAGAGCGTCGTGCAGAGGCCGGGCTCGAGGTCGGTCACGACCTCGGCGTAGAGGCCAAGCTGGAACGCCCCGGCGGGGAGCACCTGGCCGAACAGCGTGTTCGCGTCGCGGTTCTGGATCGTGACGGCGAAGCCGGCCCGGTGCAGCTGCGCCTGGAGGACCTGCTCGGTGAGCGCGCGGCGCTGGTCGTCGGCCGTGGACTGGAGCGTCAGCGCGGCGGGACGGCCGTCCTTCTGCCAGATGCCGTTCGACTTCTGCCAGCCGGCCCCGGTCATGAGCTGGTTCACCTTGGCGAGGTCGAGGTGGTAGCCGGCCCACGCCTGCTGGTCGCTGTACGCGGCGAGGATCGGCGGGTTGAGCGAGTTGGTGGCGTGCGTCACGCCGAGCGCGCCGAAGAGCAGCCGGACGATGGCGTTCCGGTCGATCGAGTCGGCGATGGCCTGGCGCACCGGCACCGAGTCCAGCGGGAAGGCGGCGTTGTTCATCCAGAGCGCCTCGATGTTCCCCGTGTCGGCGTTCGAGAAGGAGTCCGCGTCGTTCAGCCCCGCCTTGATGGCCCGCACCGCCTCGGGCTGGGGTGCCGGGTAGACGGCGTCGACCTCGCCGCCCTGGAAGGCCTGGAACTCGGCGGCGGTGTCGGTGAGGAACTTGAAGGTGACCTTTCGCGCCTTGGGCTTGGGTCCCCAGTACCGCGGGTTCGGGACGAGGTCGACCTCGACGCCCTTGTTCCACTCGGCGATCTCGAACGGGCCGCCCGACCAGCTGTACCCGTCCTTCATCGCGTCGTCGCGGTTGCGCCCGGCGAGGACGTGGCTTGGGAAGATGCCGTAGACGCCGCCGAACAGCTGACGCCACCCGGCGAAGGGCTGCGTAAAGGTGACGACGGCGGTGTGAGGATCGGAGTCGTCGACCGAGGTGATTCGGTCGTAGCCGGTGCGGTCGAAGATGTTCGCGCCGTGCGCGATCTGGTCCCACGTGTACCGGAAGTCCGTCGAGGTGATCGGCGTGCCGTCGGACCAGACGGCCTTCGGGTTGAGGTGGTACGTCACGACCTGCTGGCCAGCGGCGCTCGAGAGCGCGGGGACCGCGGCCATCAGCACGCTCGGGCTGTACACCCACTCGCCGCCGCGCGACACGATGTCGAAGACCCGGGGCATCGTCTCCTCCTCCATGGTGAAGACGCCCCAGCTCTCACCGGCGCACTCGTCGATCCAGTCGGCGCAGTCCGGCTCCTGCTCCGCCCCGATGACGATCTGGCCGCTCGGGCCGCGTCGCAGGACGGTCGGGCGGGTCGCACCGGCCGGGGGCGCCGCCAGCGTCATGGCGAGTCCGCCCAGCATCAGCACGGCCGCGCGCCGAGGCCAGCTGCCCGGGTCCACTACGTCGTCCCCTCCTGAGCGGGCGGCCGTCCGGGATACCACAAGCCTCCCGCCCTTGGGGGGATGCCGCGGCGGCCCGGGCGTGACGCGCGTCAGCTCACTGCACGCGCAGAGCGAGGATGACGGTGGCGAAGATGAAGACCACCGCCGTCATGATCGTGAGCCGGTCGAGGTTGCGCTCGACGACCGTCGACCCCGCCATGGAGCCGCCGAGCTGCCCCCCGCCGAACATCTCGGAGAGGCCCCCGCCGCGGCCCGAGTGCAGCAGGATCAGGAAGATCAGGGCGAGCGACGCCGCGATGTCGATCGCGAGCAGCACGGCGTTGATCACCCCCGAATGCTACCGGCCTGGCCGCTCGGTCCGCCGGTCGCGGCCTTCACCCGCCGCTCAAGGAGCCGTGGCGCGCCCGGGGCTCGATGGCGCGTGAGGTCAGCGCCGGTACTGGATGATGCGAGCGAAGTCGTCCGGGTCGAGCGAGGCGCCGCCGACGAGCGCCCCGTCGATCTCGGGCATCGCCATGAGGTCGGCGATGTTGCCCGGCTTCACGCTCCCCCCGTAAAGGATGCGCATGGCGTCGGCCGTCGCGCTGTAGAGCCCGCGGAGTGTCTCGCGGATCACGCCGATCGTGGTGTTGGCGTCGTCGGGGGTGGCGTTGCGCCCGGTGCCGATCGCCCAGATCGGCTCGTACGCCACGACGCACCGCTCGGCGTCGGCGGTCCTCACGCCGGTGAACGCCGCGGTGAGCTGGTGCACCACGCGCGCGTCCGTTTCGCCGCGGTCCCGCTCCTCGAGCGTCTCCCCGACGCAGACGATCGGCGTCATCTCGTGCTGGAGGACAGCGCGGCACTTGCGGCGCACGTCGTCGTCGGTCTCGCCGAAGAGCTGACGCCGCTCGGAGTGCCCGACGATCACGTACCGGACGTTCAGGCGGGCGAGCATCGGCGGGCTGACCTCGCCGGTGAACGCGCCTTTCTCCTCCCAGTAGCAGTTCTGCGCCCCGAGCTGGATCGGCAGTCTGTCGGCCTCGGTGAGGGTCTGGAGGGTGCGCAGGTCGGTGAAGGGCGGGCACACGACGACGTCGCAGTGCTCGTAGTCGGCCGGCTCGAGGCGGTACGACAGCTTCTGGATGACCTGGATCGCGACCAGGTGGTCGTGGTGCATCTTCCAGTTGGCGGCGATGACCGGGCGACGGGTCACGGGTTCGGCTCGCGGAGGGCGGCGAGGCCGGGGAGGTCACCGTGCTCGAGGAGCTCGAGCGACGCGCCCCCGCCGGTGCTGAGGTGGCTCACCCGGTCGGCGAGCCCGAACTCACGGAGCGCCGCGGCGCTGTCCCCGCCGCCGACGACGGTGAAGCCGGGACAGTCGGCGACGGCCTGGGCGACCGCGCGCGTGCCGGCCGCGAAGGGTTCCAGCTCGAACACGCCCATCGGGCCGTTCCAGACGACGGTCGCCGCGTCGGCGATCGTGTCGGCGAAGGCGGCGGCGGTGCCCGGGCCGATGTCGAGCCCGGACCATCCGGGCGGGATCGCGTCGCTCGCGACAAGCTTCGTCGCCGCGTCGGCGCGCACCGCGTCGGCGATGACCACGTCGCTCGGGACGTGCAGTCGGCCGGTGGCGAGCAGGCGCAGGCAGTCCTCGACCCGGTCGGGCTCCACGAGGCTGTCCCCCACCGCGTGACCCTGCGCGAGCAGGAACGTGAAGGCCATCGCGCCCCCGACGAGCACGGTGTCGCACCGGGCGAGCAGCGCGTCGAGGACCCCGAGCTTGTCGCTCACCTTCGCGCCGCCGAGGATCGCCACGAAGGGCCGCGCCGGCGCCTCGAGCAGCCCGCCGAGCGCGGCCACCTCCGTCTCAAGCAGTCGCCCCCCGGCGTGCGCGAGCCGCGGCGGCGGGCCGACGATCGACGCGTGGGCGCGGTGCGACGCGCCGAACGCCTCGTTCACGTAGGCGTCGCACCCGGCGACGAGACGGTCGACGAAGCCGGCATCGTTCGCCGTCTCGCCCGGGTCGAAGCGCAGGTTCTCGAGGAGGAGCATCTGCCCCGGCTCGAGCGCGTCGACGGCGGCGGTACGCGCCGGTCCCTCGAGCGCGGTGAGCGGCACGTCACGCTGCAGCAGCTCGCCCAGGCGCGCCGCGACGGGCGCGAGGCTCGCCGTCGGGTCGGGCACGCCCTTCGGACGGCCGAGGTGGCCGCACGCGACGACGCGGGCGCCGCGGTCGAGCAGCCACGTGAACGTCGGCCGCGTCGTCGTGAGGCGCAGGTCGTCGGTGATCTGCCCGTCAGCGAGCGGCACGTTGCAGTCGACGCGGACGAGGACCGTCGCGCCCTCGGTGCGGGGCAGGTCCTCCAGGCGCGGGATGGGCACTCAGGCGTCGCCGACGAACGCGACGAGGTCGACGAGGCGGTTCGAGTAGCCCCATTCGTTGTCGTACCAGCCGAGGACCTTCACGAGGTTGCCGATGAGCATCGTGTCGCGGGCCGAGAAGATGCACGACGCCGGGTTCCCGACGATGTCGGCCGAGACGAGCGGCTCGTCGCTGTACTCGAGCACCCCGCGGTAGCCGGGGTCGTTCGACGCCTCGGCGAACGCCGCGTTCACGTCGTCGACCGACGGGTGGCCGCGCACGTCGGCGGTCAGGTCGGTGATCGACCCGGTCGGCGTCGGGACCCGCAGCGCCGCCCCGTCGAGGCGCCCGTTCAGCGCCGGCAGGACCTGGCCGATGGCGCGGGCCGCACCCGAGCTCGCCGGGATGATCGAGAGGTTGGCGGCCCGCATGCGGCGGAGGTCGGGCGTGCCCTTGCGGCTCGGGTGGGCAAGGTCTTGCAGCGACTGGTCGCTCGTGTACGCGTGCACGGTCGTCATGAGGCCCCGCTCGACGCCGAAGCGGTCGTCGAGCACCTTGGCCAGCGGGGCGAGGCAGTTCGTGGTGCACGACGCGTTCGAGATCACCGTGTGGTTCGCCGGGTCGAACACCTGGTCGTTGATGCCCATGCAGATCGTCGCGTCGGCGTCGCCGCTCGGCGCCGAGATGATGACGCGCTTGGCGCCGCCTTTCAGGTGGCCGGCCGCCGCGTCGCGGGCGGTGAAGAGCCCGGTCGACTCGACGACGACGTCGACGCCGTACTCGCCCCACGGGATCTCGGCCGGGTCCATGACCTCGAGCTTGCGGACCTCGTCGCCGTCCACCGAGAAGCCGGTGTCGCTCGCCTTCACCTCGTGGTGCAGCGTCCCGCCGACCGAGTCGTGCTTCAGCAGGAACGCCATCGTGGCGCTGTCGCCCATCGGGTCGTTGATCGCCACGAGCTGCATGCCCGCGTCGGCACCGCGGGCGAGGAGCGCTCGGTAGAACGAGCGGCCGATGCGGCCGAACCCGTTGATTCCTACGTTCATCGTGAACCCCCTCGGTTCAACTCGACTCCAGCAGATTCGCCAACGCAGGCGCCAATTTGACCGGGTCATGCGCCAGTCCGGACGGCCGGGCGAGCTGC
>JBPYDT010000133.1:0-20924 GCA_051986275.1 Acidimicrobiia bacterium
GGGCCACGGACTTGTCGGGATGCGGGAACGTGTCATGGTGTACGGCGGATCGTTCGAAGCCGGACCCCGGACGGGTGGCGGTTTCCGCGTCGCCGTACGGCTGCCGTACGGGGAGACGGCGTGATCCGCGTCGCGGTCGTTGACGACCAAGCGCTCGTCCGCAGCGGATTCGCTGTCCTGTTGGGCTCAGCCGATGGGATCGAGGTCGTGGGGGAGGGATCTGATGGGCGCGAAGCGGTCGAGCTCGCCCGGCGGACCCGGCCCGACCTCATCCTCATGGACATTCGAATGCCCGAGATGGACGGGCTTGAAGCAACGCGCCGCATCACATCCGACAAGGCGACCGCGTCGACGCGGATCCTGATCCTGACCACTTTTGACCTCGACGAGTACGTGTTCGAAGCGCTCCGAGCCGGCGCCAGCGGCTTCCTCCTCAAGGACACCTTGCCCGTCGAGCTGCTGGCTGCGGTGCGGGTGGTCGCTAGCGGCGAAGCGTTGCTCGCCCCGAAGGTAACCAGCCGGCTCATCGAGCAGTTCGTGCAGCAGCGGCCGGCGGCACCCACCCCGCCCCACCCCAGTCTCGGCACACTCACCGACCGCGAGCGTGAGGTGTTGGGCGCCGTCGCCCGCGGGCTGTCGAACGCGGAGATCGCCGAGAACCTGTTCATGTCACATGGAACCGCCAAGACGCACGTCAGCCGATTGCTGACGAAGCTCGACGCCCGGGACCGAGCGCAGCTCGTAATGTTCGCCTACGAGGCAGGCGTGGTTGTGCCTCGGTCGATATGACCGAGGCGGTTCCATCGCCGGTCCTGCCGGCCCACGACGCGCGAATCGGCGCCACACGCCGAACCGTTTGGGTCGAGTCCCTCAACGCCCACCCAGGCAAGACAGGCAGCTGCACGTCATCTGAAGCCCACCCCCGACGCGGCGCCGCCTCCTGAATCTGCCACGCGCCAGCGCACCCGGCGTCCCATCGAGGATCGCGGAGGCGCTAGCTCGCGGTCAGCTTTGAGTGGCTCGCCCTCCGACGTGTCAGATCCGACCGCAGGTTTCGACAAGACTTCAAGGCGTCGCGATCAAGGAGTCAGTGCGGAAACCTTCGTAAGTGGGCGCTGCAGGCCTCGAACCTGCGACCTCCGCCTTGTAAGGGCGGCGCTCTTCCGGCTGAGCTAAACGCCCGTCGGGACGGGCCGTTGAGGGTACCGCCGACGGCTGCTCAGTGGGCTGGGCATCGGGTCTGCACAGACCGCCGCGCGGCGGCCACGCGACGTTGACCGCGGGCGGGCCGGGGCTCGACCGGGACGTCGGGGGGAGCACGCCCCGACCGTCGTCACCCCGGCCCGCCGTGGTGCGGTGATCTCTAGGCGATGTCGGCGACGGGGAGCTCCCAGGTCGTCGGGAGGGCGTCCTCCGGACGGGGGTGCTTCGGTGGCCGACCACGCTTGCGCTTGTTGGCGATGACCTTGCCGTGGACGAACAGCTCGCCGCCCCAGACGCCCCACGGCTCCCGGCGCGCGATGGCGCCGGCGAGACAGGGCTCGCGGACGGTGCACCCGGCGCAGAAGGCCTTTGCCCGGGCGATGTCGTCGAGCTGCTCCGAGAAGAACAGCGCGGTGAGCGACCCGCTGTCGTCTCGGCAGCGGGCGTCGAGTCGCCAGGGCTCTTCGGCAAGCCAGTCCTCGAAGGCGAACATCGGTGGCTCCTCTCGGGTTCCTTCCTGGGCTGGTGGGTTGTCGGTGGGCGGATGGGTCGGGTGGCGGGCCCCGAACGCAAGAAGGCCGCCGGGGTGTCCCGGCGGCCTGGTGGCTCGGTGCGGTGGTGTCGCTACGAGGTCACGGGTGGCCGCCGGGGACGGGCTTGTGGTCGACGATCGCCGGGAGGAACGAGGTGTCGTGAGACCACGAGCCCTGGGTCATGGCGCACGCGTAGGCCGTCCGGGCGCGCGTCGCCCCGGTGTCGGCCTGGCGGCTGATCATCGGGGTGCGTCGCATCGTGTCGGAGTCCTCGTGGCGCGCCTGAGTGGCGGGCCTATCGACTCTGACAGAGCCGGGCCGGTCGGTCAAGGGAATTACGTTGTGCCCCGTGGGTCTCGACCTCTCGTCGGTGGTCGCGCTGCTCGAGCAGCGCCGGGACGAGGGCTGGCACACCTGCGCCCAGGTCTACGTCTCGCTCGACGGGGAGGTGCTGCTCGACGCCGCGGTCGGCGAGACCCGACCGGGCCGGCCGGAGCAGACGGACGACATCATGCTCTGGTACTCGGCCGGCAAGCCGCTCACCACGGTGGCGGTGCTGCAGCTCTGGGAGCAGGGCCGGCTCGGCCTCGACGACCGCATCGGCGCCTTCCTCCCGGGGTGGGGCGCCGGCAAGGAGCGCTGCACGGTCCGCCACGTCCTGACCCACACGGGCGGGTTCCCGATGTGGGGCGACGCGGCCTATGACCGCGACCTGAGCTTCGCCGAGTCGCTCGCGGCAACCGTCGCGGCGCCGGCCCAGTGGGAGCCCGGCACGGTGGCGGCGTACCACGCCGCCAGCGGCTGGCGGGTCCTCGGCGGGGTCGTCGAGGCGGTCGACGGCCGGCCCATCGACCGTTACCTCGAGGAGGAGGTGCTCGGCCCGGTCGGGATGACCTCGGCGTCGCTCGGCATCCCGCTCGCCGTCCAGGAGGAGCTCGGCGAGCGGATCGTGGCCGTCGTCTGGACCGGTCACCAGCTCCCGACCCGGGACCCCGACGGCGGGATCCGGATGGTCCCCTACAAGATCGACAAGTGGCACAACGAGCCGTGGCACATCGCCAAGGTCGAGCCGGGCGGCGGGATGCGCGGCCCGGCGCGCGAGCTCGGCCGCTTCTACGAGGCGCTGCTCGGGACCGGCCCGGCGCTGCTCGAGCCACGCACGGTCGAGGTGATGACCGCGATCCACCGGCACGGGATGAGGGACCGCACGTTCGGCTTCGACATCCCGTGGGGGCTCGGCGTGCAGCGCCAGTTCACGGGCGGGCCGGGGCGCCGCGCGTTCGGCCACGGCGGGATGGCCTCGTCGCGGGGGCTCGCCGACCCGGACCTCCGGCTCGTCATGGTCGTGGTGGCGAACGGGCTCGCCGGGTTCCTCGACGCCGAGCAGCGCAACCTCGAGATCACCGACGCGGTCTACTCGGCGCTCGGCGAGGACGCGGCGCGGGTGCGCACACCGTTGCTGCCCGTCGCGGGCCGCTCGCTCAGCACTTAGATCGCCTCGGCGATGACGCCGAGGAGCGCCTCATGGGTCGCCGGCGGCGCGGCGACGATGTCGCCCGAGCGCAGCCACGCGTCCGGGTCGCCGTGCCAGTCCGTCACCCGGCCGCCGGCCTCGCGCACGAGCAGCGCCCCGGCGGCCATGTCCCACGGGCCGAGCGCCGCCTCGAAGTAGCCGTCGAAGCTGCCCGACGCCGTCCACGCCAGGTCGAGGCTCGCCGCGCCGGCGCGGCGCAGATCCTCGAAGGTGAGCAGCGCGGCGCGGAACACCGCGAGGTAGTCGTCGAGCCGCGTGCGCTTCGCGCGGAACGGCGTCCCGGTGGCGAGGACCCCCTCTCCAGCCGGTCGGGTGCTGACGTGGATGGGCTGGCCGTTGTGGAACGCTCCCCCGCCCCGCCGGGCGGTGTAGGTGTCGCCCAGCAGCGGGGCGTGCACGGCACCGACGAGCGGGACGTCGCCCTCGACCAGGGCGACCGACACCCCGACGACCGGGAAGCGATGCAGGAAGTTCGTCGTCCCGTCGAGGGGGTCGACCAGCCAGCCCAGCGCGGCGCGCTCGCCTCCCTCCTCCTCTCCGAAGACGGGGATGGTCGGCGCGGCGGTCGTCAGCAGCTCTCGCACGGCGCGCTCGCTCGCCGTGTCGGCGTCGCTGACCCAGTCGCCGGGTCCCTTCGTGCGGATGTCGAGCGGTCGGCCGCAGGCCTCGGCGACGATCGCGCCTCCCGCCAGCGCGGCGTGCCGGGCCGTGTCGAGTAGCGCGTCGAGGTCAAGGCTCGCGCTAGGCATGCGCGTCCTGGAGGGCGACGAGCAGCGGCGCCGTGGCCGCGGCGAGGATGCGTCGCCGGGCGGTGTGGTCGGTCACGTCAAGGTCCCGCCCCGCGGCGTCGACGACGCGGCCCCCGGCCTCGCGGCAGATGAGCGCGCCGGCGAGGTAGTCCCACGGCGCGTGCTGGTCGATCAGGACGTCAAGAAACGCGTCCAGACGTCCCGCGGCGACGTCGCAGAGCGCAAGCGCGATCGAGCCGAGCGACCGGTACTGCTTCCATGTCGCCGCGTGGGGCAGCCCCGAGACGGCGACGACCGCGTCGGCCAGCCGCGTCGTGTCGGCGACGTGCAGCGCCGCGCCGTTCGCCTGGGCGCCCGCGCCGCGCACGGCGCGGAACTGCTCCCCTGTCGTCGTGTTCTCGACGAGGCCGCACACGACGCCGTCGCGATCGAGCGCGGCGAGGGAGATCCCCCAGTACGGGATGCAGCGGGAGCAGTTGGTGGAGCCGTCGACCGGGTCGACCACGACGGTGATCGCCGCGTCGGCGACGCCGCTGCGACCCGATTCCTCGCTCACGACGCCGACCGGCGCCCGGTGGAGGACCTCGAGCACCGCCCGGTCGGCGACGAGGTCGAGCTCGTACTGCCCGGGCTTCGCCGTGCGGGCCCGCCGGGCGGCGCCGCGCAGGCCGCCGACGGCGTCGCGCTGGGCGGCGGCGGCGGTCGCGAACAGCTCGAGGAGCTCGTCAGGGCGCACGGCCCGGGCAGTCTCGCAGGCTCAGGGCGCGGCGAGGACCTCGACCTCGGTCGTGTAGTCGGGCACGCCCGAGGCACCCCGCCGCCCGAGCGCGAGCAGCACGTTGCCCTCAGGGAAGTACACCTGGACGTTGCCGGCTCGCAGCGGGGCGACGTGCACGTGACCATGGAGCTCGCCGTGCGGCGAGCGGACGACGACCGGGTCGCCGTCGCGCAGGCGGCGCGACGTCGCGTCAGTCTCGGCGAGGAAGACCGCGTCGCGGCCGGCGCCCGTCAGCGGGTCCCGCGTCGCGAGGACCATGGTGTTGAACTGCTTCCCTCGTCGGGTGGAGAGCCGGAGCGGCCCGTCCGGTGACGCCGCGGGTCGCGGCGCGACGGCGGTGAAGCGGCCCCGGCCGTCGTCGGTCGGGAAGTCGCCGCCGACGCAGAGCCGCGGGCCGCCCCACTGGATCGCGTCGCCGGTGCGGCGGAGCCGCTCGATCCCGGCGTAGCTCGGCACGACGGCGGCGATCTCGGCGCGGATGTCCGCCCCGCTCGTGCAGCGCATCTGCGCGGCGCGCTCGGGGTGGGCGCGCCGGGCGACATCGGCGAAGATCTCCCACTCGCTGCGGGCCTCGCCGATCCGCGGGCCCGGCACCTCGGGGCTGAACACGATGCGTCGCTCCGTGGTGGTCTCGGTGCCGCCGTCACGCTGCTCGTAGCGCGTCGCGGCGGGCAGGAGCAGGACGGTGCCTCCGTCGACCAGCATCTGGCTCGCCACGACGATGTCCTGGTGGACCCGCAGCGGGACCTCGCTGAGCGCCGCGGCGACGCGGGGTGGGTCAGGCAGCACGTCGAGGAAGTTCCCGCCGCTCGTCCAGAGGACGTCGAGGTCGCCGCGCTCGGCCGCCTCGAGCATGGCTTCGGCGGTGAGGCCCGGCTCGGCGGGGACGGGGAACCCGTACTGCTCGCTCAGCGCGGCGGCGCCCGCCGCCGTGATCGGCGCGCCGCCCGGCAGGGCGGTCGCGTAGGCGCCCATCTCGGCGCCGCCCTGGACGCCGGAGTGCCCGCGGATCGGCATGAGCCCGGCACCGGTGCGACCGACGTTGCCGCGGGCGAGCGCCAGGTTCACGATCGCGGCCACGTTGTCGACGCCCTGCTCGTGCTGGGTGACCCCCATCGACCAGACCAGCACGGCCGAGCGCGCCGCGCCGTAGCGGCGGGCGAACGAGGCCATGGTGGCGCGGGGCACGCCCGCCGCCGCCTCGAGGTCCTCGAGGCGCTCCCGCTCGAGCTCGGCGAGCAGGTCGTCGAACCCGGTGGTGTGGTGGCGGATGAATGCCCGGTCGAGGGTGCCGTCGGCCAGGAGGTGCTTCAGGACCCCGTTGATGAAGGCGACGTCACCGCCCGTGTGGACGGGCACGAAGTCGTCGGCCATCCGCGTGCCGAACAGCGCGCTCTCGACGTTGCTCGGCACCCAGTACCGGTCGAGCCCGGGCTCGCGGAGCGGGTTGACGACCACGACCTGCGCGCCGCGCTTGCGCGCCAGGTAGAGGTACTTCATGAAGACGGGTTGGGCGTTGGCGACGTTGGCGCCGAAGAGGACGATGAGGTCGCTGTCGATCACGTCGGTGTAGGAGCAGGTCGTCGCGCCGACGCCGATGGCCTGCTTCAGCCCGAGGGTCGACGGCGCGTGGCACACGCGGGCCGCGTTGTCGATGTTGTTCGTGCCGAGGAAGCGGGCCATCTTCTGAGCGACGTAGTACGCCTCGTTCGTGAGCCCCCGGGCGGTCAGGTAGATCGCGAGGCGGTCCGGTGTCGTGGCGCGGATCGACGACCCGAGCAGCTCGAGGGCCTCGTCCCACGAGACCCGGCGGAATCCGGCGGCGCCTGCGTCGCGCCGCATCGGATACGGCAAGCGGCCCAGCGCGCGCAGCTCGGCGCCGGTGCGCTCGCGGAGCGGCTCGACGTCGGCGAGCACCGCCGGGTCGAGCGCGCCCATCGTGTTGACCCGCAGCAGGTGGAGCCGGGTGGCGCACAGGTGCGGGCCGGCGAGCGTCCAGTCGTGGAACCCGGCGACGCCGAGGGCGCAGCCGTCGCACACGCCGCGGCGCAGGATCCGCCACGCGTAGCGGAGGTTGTCGCGGTTGTCCCACGCCGCCTGCAGGATGTCGGCGTAGTGGTTCGGCTTCGTCTCGCCCACGCCGTACGGCCGGAAGCCCACCCACAGCGCGCGGCGGGTGTGGCGGGGGGCGTGGCGTCGGGCCGAGCCGGGCCAGGCCACGTCAGGCGCCCACGGCGACGCGCTCCGCCCCGGTGTAGATGTTGAACCGGCCGCCGCGCAGGAACCCGACGACGGTCTGGCCCGTTCGGCGGGCGGCGTCGACCGCGAGGCTGGACGGCGCTGAGACCGCACAGAGCATCGGGATGCCGGCGACGGCGGCCTTCTGGACGATCTCGTAGCTCACGCGCCCCGAGACGGCGAGGACCGTGTCGGGCGCGGGGAGGCCGCCGGCCTGGACGAGCGAGCCGACGACCTTGTCGACCGCGTTGTGGCGGCCGACGTCCTCCCGGACCACCCGCAGCGTGCCGGTCGCGTCGAAGAGCCCCGCGGCGTGCAGCCCGCCGGTGGCGTCGAACACCGCCTGCTCGTGTCGGAGCCGCTCCGGCAGCCCCACGAGGACGGAGCGGGCGACCGTGGGGCCGGGCGCGACCGGCGGGACGTCGCGGAGGGCCGCGTCGAGGGTGGCGGCGCCGCACAGCCCGCAGCTCGCGCTCACCGCGAAGCGGCGCTCGGGGAGCGCCACCGCCTGGCGCAGCGTGACGGTCACGACGTTGTAGCGCTGCTCGTCGACCCCCTCGAGGCAGTAGGAGACGCTGGCGATCGCCGCGGGCGGGGCGATCCCCTCGGTCACGAGGTAGCCGGCCGCGAGGTCGAAGTCGTTGCCCGGCGTGCGCATCGTGACCGCGAGCGGCTCGGCGGGACCGCCCGGCGCCGCCACGCGGATCTCCAGGGGCTCCTCGGTGACGAGCCGGTCCGGGCGCTCCGTCGCCCCGTCACCGTCGACGGCCTGGACGCGGACCGGGGTGACCTGGCGACGCACGGGGCGGGACACTGCGATCGAGGCTACCCAGATGGTCGCGCCGGCCACTCCAGGCCGGCACGCGCGACCGCGTCGGCCGTGTCGACGTCGGTGAACGCCTCGGCGGGGGCGACGCTGGCCCACTCCCCCTCGTCGAGGTACGTGACGTCGAGTGCGGCGAGGAGGGCGCGCATGGACGACGACCCGTCGGCCACCAGCCGCGCCGCCGTCGCGAGGTCGGCCGGGTCGTAGCGCGCGCAGAGCGACTGCGCGACCCCGGCGACGCGCGGCACGACCGTGCCCTCGGGCTCGCGCGCGGCGAGCCAGCGCAGCAACGCGACGTCGACGAACGGCAGGTCGACCGCGAGGACGAGTACGGGATCGGTGACCCGGCCCGCCCGCCGGGCGGCGGCGGCGCCGGTGGCCACGGCGGCGAGCGGGCCCGCGCCAGGCGGCTCCTCCCTCACGGATGGAAGCGGACTGACCCCGGGGCCGACCTCGAGCGCGGTCTCGCAGACCTCACCCAACAGACGAGCGCCCCGGTCGGCGAGCCGTTCCCCGTCGCGACGCAGCTCGGCCTTCGGCACGCCGAGACGGGTGCTCGCTCCCCCGGTGAGCAGCAGCCCGGCGGGCACCACGGCACGGTACCGTCCGGGGATGGACCCGGCCGCCTGGCGCGCGCGGCTGGGCGCCGCCCGCGTCGCGACCCTGGCGACGCTCGACGGCCAGGGACGACCGCACCTGGTGCCGGTCTGCTTCGCGTGCCTCGACGACGACCGCATCGTCAGCGTCGTGGACGACAAGCCGAAGCGCACGTCGGCGCTGCGTCGCCTCGACCACGTCCGAGCCCACCCGGACGTCTGCCTGCTGGCGCACCACTACGAGGAGGACTGGTCGGCGCTGTGGTGGGTGCGCGTCGACGGCACCGCGACCGTGATTCCCCGCGCCGACGCCGGGATGCTGGCCGCGCTCGCGGCGAAGTACGCGCCCTACGCGGCTCGGCCGCCGGCCGGGCCGGCCATCGTGATCACGCCGACGCGCTGGCGTGGCTGGTCGGCCGACGGGTGAGCGGCTGCGCGAGCTCGACGAGGTGGCCGTCCGGGTCACGGACGTAGGCGGTGCGCTGCCCCCACGGCCGGTCGGTCGGCTCGACCGCCGGGACCGCACCGCGCCCGACGAGGTCGGTGTAGGCCTCGTCGCAGTCGGCGACGAGGAAGCCGAGCTCGAAGCCGGGCCGGTCGGGGTCGGGTGCCGCGAGCGGGCGCCCGAGCAGCTCGCTCATCGCGGCGCGCTCGTAGAGGCCCACGCGCGTCGCCCCGGTGTCGAGCTGCGCGTACGAGCCGGCGCGGTGCCCGAGCGCCAGCCCGAGGGTCTCGGTGTAGAAGGCAAGCGCGCGGTCGAGGTCTTCGACGACGAGGATGACGTAGTCGGGCGCGTGGCCGAGCACTCAGGCGCCGGCGGTGTCCGGCTCGAGCTCGTACGCGATGACGAGCCAGCGGCTGCCGCGCTTGGCCAGCTGGAGGGTGTCGCTGGCCTGGCCGCCCTCGCGCAGCTCGACGCGCGTGTGGACGACGGCAAAGCCCTGGCCCTCGCTCACGGCGTCGACCGCGACCGCGGCGGCGATCCCGCGCAGCGCCTGGTGCTGCTCGTAGGCCCGGCGCTTGGCGTCGATGAACGCCGGCCGGTCGAGCCCGTCACGCAGCTCGTCGCCCGAGAGGGCCCAGATGGCCTCGAAGTCGAGATGGTCCCAGGCATCCTCGTAGGCGAGCGCCACCTCGCCGGCGGACGGCCCGGGGACGATGACGACGAGGATGACGAGCGCGACGCAGAGCAGCCCGATGATCCCGGCGACGATGCCGATGACCATCAGCCGGCGAGGCCATCGATCTGGGTGGCGAGCGCGAAGTCCCTGTCGGTCAGCCCACCCTGGTCGTGGGTGGTGAGCGCCACTCGCAGCTTCGAGTACCGGATGTCGAGGTCGGGGTGGTGGTTGGCCGCCTCGGCCGCGTCGGCGATCCGGTCGACGAGCCCGATCGTCGCCCGGAACGAGGGCAGCTCGTAGGTCCGCACGATCTCGTCGCCGCTGCGGGCCCAGCCGGGCAGCCGGGCGAGCCGGGCGGTCACCTCGTCGTCGGGGAGGGGCGGCACGACCCCCATTGTCGACGGGCCGGCCCGCGCCGGCCAACCCGGCGGGTTCTCGCGGACCGGACCCGTAACCTAAAGCCGTGATCTGTCCGGCGTGCGGGGGAGAGACGCCCGCCGAGGCCCGTTTCTGCCCGACGTGCGGCCACGCGCTCGTCGCCTGGCCCGACGAGCGACGGATCGTCACGGTGCTCTTCGCCGATCTCGTCGGCTTCACGAGCTTCTCGGAGGGCAGCGACCCTGAGGCGGTGAAGGCGGTCGTGGACGAGTGCTTCGCTGCACTCGGAGCGGACGTCGCGGCGTTTGGCGGCCAGGTCGACAAGATCGTCGGCGACGCGCTCCTGGCGCTCTTCGGAGCGCCGATCGCGCACGAGGACGACGCCGAGCGTGCCGTGCGCTGCGCGCTCCGGATGCAGCAGACGTTGGAGGACATGCGGCGGCCCGACGGCGGTCGCCCGGCGTTGCGCATCGCGGTGAACACCGGCGAGGTGCTCGTCGGCGCGCTGCGGGCCGGCGGCGACTACACGGCGATGGGCGACGTGGTGAACACCGCCAGCCGGCTCCAGACCGTCGCCGAGCCGGGTTGGGTGATCGTCGGGCCCGAGACCCACGCCACGACGGAGCACGCCATCGAGTACGAGTCGCTCGGGGAGCAGACGGTGCGGGGCCGCACCGAGCCGGTCGCGGCGTGGCGGGCCGTCGCCGCGTCGGCACCGCCGGGGACCCGGCAGCGCGCCCGGACGCCGTTGGTAGGCCGCGACGCCGAGGTCGGGATGCTGCGCTCGATCGTCGACATCGCGCTCGCTCGCCGGAGGGCGCACCTCGTGCTCGTCTCGGGGGGCGCGGGGGTTGGCAAGAGCCGGCTGGTGAGCGAGGTGGCGCGTCACGCCGCGGAGGAGCACGACGCGAAGGTGCTCACCGGGCGCTGCGTCCCCTACGGCGAGGACGTCTGGTGGCCGATCGCCGAGACCATCCGCGCGGTGTGCGACATCCCGGCGAACGCGTCGCACGAGCTGGCCCGGGCCCGCGTCTCCGAGGAGGTGGCGCAGGCGATGGGACGCGACGTCGACGCCCCCGAGGTCGCCCGGGTGGGTCGTGGCCTCCTCTATCTGCTCGGCTACGCGGCCGAGCTCGGCGATGTCGACCCGTCGCGCGCCCGCGACGACGCGCTCCGCTCGGGGCAGGCGCTGTTCGGGCACATCGCCAACCGGGTCCCGACCGTGCTCGTGCTATCGGACCTGCACTGGGCCGACCGGGTCGTGCTCGACCTCATCGACCGGCTGCTCGGCGCGCTGCGCGCCACGCCGTTCGTGCTCCTCGCCACGGCGCGACCGGACCTCGAGGAGCGCTGGCGCCCGGAGGTCGGACGCCACAACCTGAGCGTGCTCAACCTCGAGCCGCTCGACCGGTCGGCGGCGGCGACGCTCGTGTCCGAGCTGCTCGGCGCGGACGCCACGCCCGAGCTGACCGCGCTGCTGCACGAGCGCAGCGGCGGCAACCCATTCTTCATCGAGGAGCTCGCCGCGCTGCTGCGCGAATCGGAGCCGGCCGCGCTGCAGTCAGGTCGCCTGCCGGCGACCCTGCAAGGCCTCGTGACCGCGCGCCTCGACGGGCTCGGTCCAGACGAGCGCGACGTCATCGCGGACTGCGCGGTGATCGGCGCGAGCGGGCCACTCGACGCGCTGACCGCGTTGAGTGCCGCGCACGGCGGCGCCGCCCCGACGGTCTCGCTCACGCGGCTCGCCGACCGCGAGATGATCGAGCTCGAGGACGGACAGTTCCGCTTCCCTTCTGAGGTCGTGCGCGAGGTCGCGTACGGCCGGCTCACGAAGGCGGAGCGGGCCCGCCGCCATGCCGTGCTCGCCGACTGGCTCGCTGACCAGCTCACCGAGGACAACGGGAACACGAGCGCCACCGAGCGCGTGGCGCATCACTACGGGACGGCGGCCACGCTGCTCGGCGAGCTCGGCACGATCGAGGGCGCGCCGGCCGACCTCGCGACCCGCGCCCTGGCGATGCTCGACCTCGCCGCCGAGCGGGCTCGCCACGCCGAGCTGTGGCCCGCCGCTGGCCGGCTCACCGAGCAGGCCCTCGCGGTGCTGCCCGCGGACGCACCCGACGAGATCCGCTGGCGGCTGCAGCTCGCCCATGCCACCGCCGCGGCCGAGCAGCGCGAGCTCGCCACGGCGCGCGCCGACGTCGACGCGGTGCTCGACGACAACCCCGACCCGGCGACGACGGCGCGGGCTCAGACGATCCTCGCCGACGTCTACCAGCGCGTCGGGGACGCCCCGAGCGCGCTGGCGATGGCCGAGCAGGCGCTCGCCGGCTGGGAGGCGCTTGGTGACTCCCGTGGCGCGGCCGACGTGCTGCGGGTCCGCGGCCTCACCTACATGTTCGCGGGCGACCAGGACGCGGCCGAGTGCGACCTGTCCGCCGCCCTCGAGGCGTTCGAGGCGGCCGGGGACCGGCGCGGCGAGGCCTGGGCGCTCCAGAACCTGGCGACGATCGCCTTCTTCCGCGGGGAGGCGGCCGCAGCGGACGACCGCCTCGAGCGTTCCCTCGCGGTGTTCACCGAGCTCGGCGACTACGGGGGCGTGAACTGGTGCCGGGGCATCCAGGCGTGGGTGCGCTTCATGCAGGGCCGGGTCACCGAGGCGGAGCAGCTGGCCCGAGAGCAGCTGCCCGAGGTGGAGGCGATGGGCAACCGCTGGGGCGCGGCGATCCTCGTCATGCTGCTCGCCAACCTCGCGCTCTGGGCGGGTGAGAGCGACCAGGCCGCGGCGTACGCGCGCGACGCGGTGTCTCGCTTCGAGGTCGTCGCCGACCCTTGGGGCCAGAGCGTGGCCGGCGCGACGCTCGCCCGCGCCCTCGCGTGCCGGGGCCGGATC
Source organism: Acidimicrobiia bacterium (assembly GCA_051986275.1). GTDB lineage: Bacteria > Actinomycetota > Acidimicrobiia > IMCC26256 > PALSA-555 > PALSA-555. Next base: position 12,850 of record JBPYDT010000133.1, read on the forward strand.
GACGACGCGTTCGACCTCGTCCGCGGCGAGGAATCGCCCGAGATGTCCGGCGCGCTGCTGCGCGCCCAGCTGCTGGTCCATGTCGGCGAGCCCGGCGCGCTCGCCGCGGCGCTGCACGTCGGGGTCGAGGGCGGGGGGAGCCCCGAGATCGTCGCGACGCGACACATGGCGCTCGGGCTCGCGCTGCTCCAAGACGGCCGCGCCGAGGAGGCGATCGCCGAGCTCCGCAGCGCGCGGCAGATCGCGATCCCCAATCACACCGGCTCGACCGTCGCCGTCAGCGCGGCGCTCGCGCTGGCGCTCGTGAGCGCTGGCCACACCGAGGAGGCGCGGACGCTGATCGCCGAGAGCGACCAGCCCGGCACGTACCTCGACCAGATCCAGCACGGCCTCGGCCGGGCGTTCGTCGAGCTGCAGGCCCACGACCCGGCGGCGCCGCGCGCGTTCGACGAGGTCGTCGGCGCCGCCGACGCCACGGAGTCCCGCCTCGACCAGGCCATCACCCGCCTAGCCCGCGCGCACGCCTGGCGGGCCCTGGGTCGGCCCGACGCAGACGCGGCGTGGGCCGAAGCCGAGCACCGCCTCGAGGCGATCGGGATCACCGGGGCCGGTTGGTCGCGCGTGTTCTCAGCCGCCTCCGGCGCGTAGGCGGTCGAGCACCCGAGCGCACGCGAGCCCGTCGGCGAAGGTCGGCGCGCCCGGCGGTGCGGTCCCGTCCTGCACGGCGTCGCGCACGATAGTCGCCCAGCGTCGCATCGGCTCGAGGTGCGGGTCGCCCTCCCCCGCCGTGTCGTGCTCCTCGCGCCCATCACGGGTACGGACGACGACGCGTCGGTCCGCCACGCACTCAAGGAGCCCGTCCGTGCCGATCACGACGAACCGGGGCGCGATGCTGACCGGCGCGGCAAACGTCGAATCGAGCGTGGCGGTCACGCCGTCGATGAGGCGAAGCGACGCCGTGAAACCGTCCTCGGCGTCGCACGGGCGCGGGACCCCGTCGGCGTCGGGCCGGTCAGTGATCGTCGTCCGGCAGATCGCTTCGGCCTCCACGACGTCCCCGAAGGCCCACCGGAGGAAGTCGACGGCGTGCGACCCCCAGGCGCCGACCCACCCCCCACCGGCCTGGCGGTCGAAGAGCCACCCGTGGGGTCGGTCACGCGAGCCGGCGCTGACGTGCGTCCACTGGACGTGCTCGGGCCGGCCGATCGCCCCGTCGCCGACCAGCTGGCGGACGAGCATCCGGGCCGGGTCGTAGCGGAACTCGAAGTTGAGGAGGTGGAGGCAGTCGGCGACCTCGGCCGCGGAGAACAGCTCGTCGGCTTCGCCGGCGTCGACGCCGAAGGGCTTGTCGCAGAGCACGGCGTGGCCGGTCTCGACGGCCCGGCGAACGTGCGCGGCATGGAGGAACGGCGGCGAGTGCACGCACACCACGTCGAGGTCGGCGTCGTCGCACAACGCGGCGATCCCGGCCTCGTCGCGGGCGGACACGACGTCGACCACGCGGCAGCCCCCGGTCTCGGCGAACACCGGCGCGACGACGCGGGCGCCGAAGCCCGTGCCGATGACGCCGACCGTGACCGTCACTCGCCCACCCTCGCCGCCGGGTCCGGGTCGACGCCGCCGACGCCGAGGTGGAGCCGCGCCAGGAACCAGTGCGACAGCGGCCCGATGCTCACCGCGAACAGGAGCGTCCCCACCCCCACGTCGCCGCCGAGCGCCCAGCCGGCCACGAGCGCGCTCGCCTCGAGCCCGGTGCGGACCAGCCAGAGCGGGTGGCCCTTCGCCGCGAGGCCCGTCATCAGGCCGTCGCGGGGGCCCGGCCCGAGCCCGGCGCCGATGTAGAGACCCGTGCCCAGCGCGGTGACGAGGATGCCGCTGAGGAGCATGGGCCAACGCCACACCAGCGCCTCGGGCGCGGGGAGCCAGCCGAGGAACACGTCGACGATGAACCCGACGGTGACGGTGTTCAGGATCGTGCCGAGTCCGAACGGCTGGCCGATCGGGATCCACGCCACGAGGATCAGCAGGCCGAGGAGCACGACGACGGTGCCGAAGCTCAGCCCGGTCACCTTCGACAGGCCCTGGTGCAGCACGTCGTAGGAGCTCACCCCGAGCCGCGCCTGGAGCACGAGCGTGATCCCGGCGGCCAGGACCACGATCCCGACGATCAGGTTGGGCAGCCGCCGCCGCAGCTCGGCCGCGCCGGGCAGGGTGACGACGTGCAGGTCGGGGTTCGTCACGCGGCCAGGCCCGCCGCCGAGTCGGCGTCGAGGTAGAGGGTCGCCTGCGGCGCGCGGCGCAGCGCCGAGGCGGGACAGGCCGGGCCGATCGGGCCCGTGAGCGCCGCCGTGACCGGCGCCGCCTTGCGCGCCTCGGGCACGATCGCCAGGACGCGGGCGGCCGCGAGCAGCGCGGGGATCGTCACCGTGATGGCGCGACGAGGCACCGCGTCGAGGTCCGGGAAGTGCCCCTCCCCCACCTGCTGGCGGCGGCACCCCGCGTCGAGCTCGACGACCTTCACCGCCACGGGGTCGTCGAAGTCCGCGACCGGCGGGTCGTTGAACGCCAGGTGGCCGTTCTCGCCGATGCCGAGGCAGCACACGTCGAGCGGATGGGCGGCGAGCAGCGCCGCGTACCGCCGGCACTCGGCCTCGGCGTCGGGCGCGTCGCCCTCGACGTACTCGAAGGCCCGCGGGTGCACGACGTCGACGACGCGCTCACGCAGGTAGCGACGGAACGACGCCGGGTGTTCGGGCGAGATCCCGACGTACTCGTCCATGTGGAACCCGATGACGGCCGACCAGTCGACGTCGGCGCGGCGGGTGAGCGCGTCGAGGAACTCGAGCTGGGAGTTCCCGGTGGCGAGCATCACGTGCGCGACGCCGCGTGCCCCGACCGCGGCGCCGATGGCCTCCGCGGCGGCCTCGGCGGCGTCGGCCGCGAGGTCGCGGTCCTGGTCGTGGACGCGGACGGTCAGGTCGTCGACGGCGAAGGAGCGCACCGCGCTACGCGAACTGCGGCAGCCACCGCTTGGTCGCCGACAGCAGCTCGTCGGTGAGCGCGTTCACCGCGTCGTAGTCCAGTCGGCTGGCAAGCGGGTCGACGAGCATGGCGTCGAGGACGCGGTCGCGGTTCCCCGTGAGGCCGGCCTCGACCGTGAGCTCCTGCGCGGTGCTCACCCGCCGGAGGGTCTCGGCGAGGACGGTCGGCACCTCGACGACGTCGCGGCCCCGCACGCCGTCGCCGTCGACGACGCACATGCTCTCGACGACGGGACCCGAGGGCACGTCGGCGACCTGCTCGTCGTTCGGGATGTTGAGCGGGAACCAGCCGGGGAGGTTCTCGAGGGCGCACATGATGACCGGCGCGACCATCTCGCCCGAGGGCATGTCGGTGACGCTCGGCGCGGCGAGGAGCTCGTCGAGCTCGTGCACGTACTGGGACTGGTGCGCCTCGCGTTCCTCGATCGTCGTGAGCTGCACGCCCCAGCGCTCGCCCCAGCCCGACGCCTCGGTGAGGAACCCGCTGAAGAACTCGACGAGGTGGCGGTCGCCGGCCGCGGGCAGCACGCCGAAGCGACGGAAGAGCTCGAGCTTCACCCGGTGCTGCGCGAGCAGGTCGCCGCGGGTGCGGACGCCGTCGCCCGCGACCTCCTCCACCCCCGGGAAGTCGTCGGGCAGCGGCCCGGCGGCGCGGGCGTCGTCCTCCAGGAGCTCGGCGAGCAGCCCGAGCCCGTCGTCTCCCCCGATGTCGAGCGCGGTGACGATCGGCAGGTGGTTGACACCCGCCACGGTTGGCGTCATCTCGAGGAAGCTGCGGTCGAGGACCAGGCTCAGCACGAACTGCATGGTCGTGACCTCGTGGCACAGCCCGACGGTGCGGATCCTCGACGTCTTCGTGACCGCGCGGCAGATCGTCGTCATCGGGTTCGTCAGGTTCAGCAGCCAGGCGTCGGGGCAGAGCTCCTCCATGTCGGCGGCGATGCCGGCGAACACCGGGATGTTGCGCAGCGCCCGCGAGATGCCGGCCGGTCCGACGGTGTCCCCCACCGAGTGGCGGATCCCGTACCGGGCGGGGACCTCGAGGTCGAGGCGCATGGACTCGAACCCGCCCGTGGAGAGGTTCACGATCACGAAGTCGGCACCGGCCAGGGCGTCGCGCTGGTCGGTGGTCGAGCGGGCCGTGAGGCCGATGCCCCGCACCTCGGCGAGGTGCTCCACGAGCGCCACCATCTTCGGGAGCGGCCGCGGGTCGATGTCCTCGAGCACCAGCTCGGCGTCGTGGAGCACCGGCGTGTTCGCCACGTCGATGAGGAGCTTCGGCACCCACTGGTAGCTGCCGCCGCCGATGATCGTGATCCGGGGCCCCATCAGCGGTCCTCTCGCAGCGCGGCGGTGACCTCGACCTCGACCGGTGCGCCGCGGGGCAGGGCGGCGACGCCGATGGCCGAGCGGGTGTGGCGGCCCGCGTCGCCGAACAACCGGACGAGCGCGTGGCTGGCACCGTCGGCGACGCGGGGCTGCTCGGCGAACCCGGCGACGCAGGCGACGAACACGGTGAGGGTCACGAGCCGCTCGATGGCGTCGAGCGTGCCGAGCGCCGACCGCAGCAGCGACACGGCGTTGAGCGCGCAGAGCTCGGCGCAGGCGGTCGCGGTCTCCACCGTCACCGGCCCACCGACGAGCCCGGTGGCGTGCAGGACCCCGTCGGCGTTGCGGGGCAGGCAGCCCGAGGTGCGGGCGGTGCGGCCGTGGACGACGACGGCGTCGAGCGGGTCGTGGGGCGGGAACGGCCCGGGCAGGCTGACCCCGAGCTCCTCGAGGCGGGCGTCGAACACGCTCCGCACCCTAATGGTCGGGTCGCGGCGCGCCGCCCGTCGGCGTGCTCAGTCTTCGCCGAGCGCCCAGCGCAGTCCGCCCGCGAGGTGCTGCAGGTAGACGGGCGTTTCCCACGCGCCGTGGAAGTGCCCGAGGCTCGTCGAGAACACCCGGCCTTCGCCTTCCTCGAAGCACCACGAGAGCGGGAACCCGTACGGCGGCTCGTCGACGCCGGGGACGCCGAGGTCGAGCTGCTCGATCGGGACGCGCAGCAACACCTGCGCGTCCGGCCGCAGATTCCGGAACTGGTACACCTCGTCGTACCAGTTCCACGTCGGCGCGAGGTGACGCGTCGCGGGGTGGTCCCGTTCGACGACCTCGAGGTCGACCGTCTGCGTCCACGGGTGCCCGTTGAACCGCGCGCCGACGAGCGAGCCGTAGAACGGCCAGAAGTTGCACGAGTCGGTCGCCGAGTGGATCGCGACCACGACGAGCGATCCGTCCTGGACCCGGCGGGTGATGACCTTCTGCTGGGGCTCCGACCAGGGCGTCTCGCCGATCGTGAAGAGCGCGAGGACCCGCGCCTGCTCCAGCGCGCCGACCTCCAGGGTGCGCACGTCGTCGACCCGGCGCGAGCCGAGCCCGCTGAGCTCGGCGCACTCGCCGACCGCGACCGTCGCCTGGTTCAGCGTCCCGTGCACACCGGCCGGCCCGTCCGCGTACGGGGCGACCTGCGTGATGAAGAGCAGCTCGTCGGTCACGGCACGCGCGCGTCCGTCACGGCATGTCACCGTAGGGAGGTCGACTGATACGGTCAAAACGAGGAGGGCGCGATGCAGGTCGGGTTCATAGGGCTCGGCGCGATGGGGCTCCCGATGGCGCGCCACCTCGTCGAGGCCGGGAACGACGTGACGGTGGCCTCCCGCGGTCGACCCCCGATCGACGCCGCGGTGGCGTTCGGCGCCCGCGAGGGCACGGGACCCGCGGCGGTCGTCGCGGCGAGCGAGGTCACGATCCTCTGTGTCCCGAACTCGCCTGACGTCGAGCACGTCATCGACGACGCGCTCCCGATCCTCGGGCCCGGCAAGCTCGTCGTCGACTGCTCGACCATCGACCCGGAGGTCGAGCGGGCCCAGCACGCCCGGGTCAGCGACACCGGCGCCCGCTACCTCGAGGCGCCCCTGTCGGGCGGCACGGCCGGCGCGCAGAAGGGCCAGCTCACGCTCATGGTCGGCGGGGAGCCCGACGTCCTTGCTGCCGCCCGGCCCGCCCTCGAGCCGTTCTCGGGCCTGATCGTGCACGTCGGCGGACCCGGGATGGGCCAGGTCGTCAAGCTGTGCAACAACCTGATCTACGCGGCGCAGATGCTCGCGACCGCGGAGGCGACGGTCATGGCCGCGAAGGCCGGCGTGAACCTCTCCGAGCTCTACGAGGTGCTCACCCACGCCACGGGCGACTGCGTCGCGGTGCGCACCCGACTCCCCGCCGAGGGGGTCGTCCCGGAAAGCCCGGCGTCGAACGGCTGGGCCCCTGGGTTCATGACCGACCTCATGGCGAAGGACCTCGACCTCGCGATCGCCTACGCCGCGCAGCACCGACTTCCGCTGTTCACCTCGGGTGTCGTCCGTCAGCTGCTGAGCGCGGCCAGCGAGGCGGGCTACGGCCGCGAGGACTTCTCCTCGCTCGCCAAGGTCGTGCGCGCCCTTGCCGGCGCGTGACGGTCCTGACCTTCGATTTCGGCACCAGCGCCACCAAGGTCGGCCTCTGGTCCGGCTCCACGCTCGTCGCCCTCACCCGCGCGCCGGTCGAGACCCAGCACCCGGCCCCCGGGTTCGCCGAGCAGGACCCCGAGGCGTGGTGGCGAACCGCAGTCGACGCCGCCGCCGCGGCCCGCGCCGCGGCGCCCGACGCGTACGCGCGGGTCCGGATCGTCGCCGCGTCGACGGCCCGGGAGACGTTCGCGTGCGTCGACGCGCAGCTGCGGCCCCTCGGCCCCGGGATCCTCTGGTCGGACAACCGCGCGCGCCACGAGGTCGCCGCGCTGGGCGACCCGATCGAGTTTCGGGCCCGTACGGGCGTGCAGGCGACCGCGGGGGCCTGTGCGGCGAAGATCGCCTGGCTCCGGGCCAACGAACCCGAGGGCTTTCGTGACGCGGCCTGGCTGCTCGGGCCCCGCGACCTCGTGTTCGCGCGCCTCACGGGGCGCGTCGAGACCGACCCCACCGTCGCCTCGCGGACCGGTCTCTACGACCTCGACGGCGCGTACCTCGGCGACGAGCCGCTCGCCGACCGGCTCCCTCCGGTCACGTCCTCGGTCGACCCACAGCCGATCGGACACCCGGAGCTGCTCGGCCTTCCCGGCCAGGCCGTCGCCGTCCTCGGCGCGGGCGACCGGGCCTGCGAGGCGCTCGGCGTCGGGGCCGCGCCTGACCTCCCGATGCTCTCGTTTGGGACCACCGCGAACGTCTCGGTGCCACACGCCGGCCCCCCGTCGGTCCTGCCACCGGTCGCCCAGGTGTCGCGGGCCCTGGGCGACGGCTACCTCGTCGAGGCCGGCCTGTCGGTCGCCGGCGCGGCGCTCGACTGGCTCGCGTCGCTGACCGGACGGTCGCGCGCCGAGCTGCTCGCGCGCGCGGCGGACGTCGCGCCGGGCGCCGACGGCCTCCTCGCGTTCCCGTGGCTGCAGGGCGCCCGGGCGCCGTGGTGGCACCCCGAGGCCCGGGCGGTGTTCGCGGGCGTGACCTCGGCGCACGGACCCGCTGAGCTCGCGCGCGCCCTCCTGGAGGGCATCGGCCTCGACGCGGCCCGCGCGGTCGAACTGGTCGCCCCGACCGCCGGCGCGCTCGTGCTCGCCGGCGCCGGCGCGCGCGACCCCACCTGGGCGAGGATCGTCGCTGCGCTGACCGAGCGCGACGTGATCCGCCGCCGACTCGACGACGCGGCGTCCGCCGGTGCCCGCCTGGTCGCCCCGGACGACGACGCGGTGACCGCGGACTCGGTCAACCCGGTCACCGCGGTCGACCGACCGGAGCCGACGCTCGTCGAGGCGTACCGCCCGGTGCGGGCCGCGTCGGATGCGCTCGCGGCCCGGCTGCTCAGCCCGTGAGAAGGGTGCTCGTGCTACGGAGTCCCGCCGCTCCGGGGGCGGGACTCGAACCCGCGACTCTTCGGTTAACAGCCGACTGCTCTGCCAACTGAGCTACCCCGGAAGACGCGACGACGATAGCAAAGGGGCGCGCACGCCCCTCTGGACGACAC
>JBPYDT010000134.1:0-6581 GCA_051986275.1 Acidimicrobiia bacterium
CGACGACAGGCCGGCCTCCGCCGCGACGTCGGCCATGTGGGTCCGCCGGTAGCCGAGTCGGCCGAAGACCCGCGTGGCGGCCTCGGCGACCGCCTGCAACCGCTGCGCCGACGCCACTCGCACCATGGCCACATTATTGACTGAATGATTCAGTCAGTCAATACGGAGGGCTCGTCAGCCGATGACCATGGGATTCACCCCAGGCGTCGGCCCTCACGCGGCGTCGCGGGTTGGCCGGACCGTGTCCCGAGCCGCCGACCTGCCGCGGGCCGATCAGCTGGCGCGGGCCTGGGCCGCGGTCCACGACGCCCAGAGGCTGGCGTAGCGACCTTCGCGGCGCAGCAGCTCGGCGTGGTTGCCGAGCTCCTGGAGCCGGCCCTGGTCGACGACGCCGATGCGGTCGGCGCGCGCCGCGGTCGAGAGGCGGTGGGCGACAACGACGACGCTGCGGCCCGAGGTGAGTGCCTCGAGGGCGCGCTCGACCTCCCGCTCGGTGCCGGGGTCGAGGTTCGAGGTGGCCTCGTCGAGGATGAGGAACGCCGGGTCGGCGAGCGCGGCGCGGGCGAGCGAGACGAGCTGGCGCTCGCCGGCGGAGAGGCGCGAGCCGCGCTCGCGGACCTCGGTGTCGAGGCCTTCGGGGAGGGCGACGAAGCGGTCGCGGATGCCGAGCGCGTCGAGCGCGGCGTCGACGTCCCGGTCGGTCGCGTCGGGTCGCCCGACCCGCACGTTGTCGCGGACGGTGCCCGCGAAGAGGAAGCCCTCCTGGGGCACGACGACGATGCGCTGGCGCAGCGACGCGAGGGTGGCTTCGGCGAGCGGCTGGCCCGCGTAGCGCACAACGCCCTCGACGGGGTCGTAGAACCGGCACATCAGCTTGGCCAGCGTCGACTTGCCCGCGCCGGTGGGGCCGACGAGCGCGAGCCGCTCCCCGAGCGCGACGGTGACCGACACGTCGTGCAGCACGAGCGGGCCGTTGCCGTAGCGGAACGAGACGTGCTCGACCTCGAGCGCCCCCTCGGGCGCGAGGGCGCGGGCGTCGGGCTGCTCGGCGATCTTCGGCGGGGTGTCGAGGAGCAGGATGAGCTTCTTCAGCGCGGCCCCGGCCTGCTGGAGCGTGTTGTAGAGCTGGCTGAGCTGCTGGACCGGCTCGAAGAGGTTGTTGAGGTACAGCACGAACGCCGCCACGGTCCCGACCGTGACGATGTTCAGGGTGGTGAACCAGCCGCCGATGCCGATGATGAGCGCGGTGCCGCCCACCCCGCAGTACTCGATGAAGGGGAAGTACCGCGTGCTGATGCGCACGGTCTCGAGGTTGGCGTCGTACTGCGCCTCGTTCGTGTCCCGGAACCGGCGGGCGAAGGCGCGCTCGCGGCCGAAGGCCTGCACGACCCGCACGCCCGCGAGGCCCTCCTGGAGGGTGGCGAGGTTGTGGCCGATGCGGTCGCGGACCTCGAGGAAGGCCCGGCTGGACTCGCGGCGGAACCACCGGCTGGCCCACCAGACGGGCGGCACGACGACGAGTGTGCAGAGCGCCAGCTGCCAGGACAGCACGAGGATCACGGCGACCGCGCCGACGAAGAGGAAAACGTTCTGCGCGAACTGCGCGAGGCCGATCTGGACGAGGTCCTGCATGGCGTCCACGTCGGACGTGAGTCGGGCGACGAGGCGGCCCGTCTGCTCGGTCTCGAAGAACCCGAGGTCGAGGGACATGAGGTGACGGAACACTGTGTTGCGCAGGTCGCGTAGGAACGGCTCGCCGACCTTCGACACGCCCCAGATCGCGGCGCGGGCGAAGAAGAAGCCGGCGATCGCGATGCCGAGATAGAGGCCGGCGGACAGGTAGAGCGCGCCGGCGTTCTTGGCGGTGAGGCCGGCGTCGATGCCGTGCTTCACGAGCAGCGGGCCGGCGAGGAGGCAGGCGGTCCAGATCGCGATGAGGAGGAGACACCAGAAGATTCGCTTGTGGTACTCGCCGAGCAGCGCCCAGAGCCGGCGCACGAGCCGCGACGCGTCCTCGCGGGTCATGAGCTCCTCGTCGCTCGCGAACGCGGCCAGGACGGCGTCGCTCGGCATCAGTCGCTCGCTCCGGCCACGGGGGTGGGCTGCGCGTGGGCGAGCACGGCCCGGTACCGCTCGGACGTCGCCAGCAGCTCCTCGTGGGGGCCCTCGGCGACGACGCGCCCGCCGTCGAGCAGCACGACGCGGTCGGCGAGGGCGATGGTCGCCGCCCGGTGGGCGATGATCAGCGTGGTGCGGTCGCGCATGACCTCACGCAGCGCGGCACGGATCTCGTGCTCCTTCGTCGGGTCGACCGACGAGGTCGCGTCGTCGAGGATCAGGACCCGAGGGTCGGCGAGCACGGCGCGGGCGATGGCGATCCGCTGGCGCTGCCCGCCCGACAGCGAGTACCCGTGCTCGCCGATCAGCGTGTCGTAGCCCTCGGGGAGCGCGTCGATGAACTCGGCGGCGCCGGCGAGCCGGGCCGCGTTGCGGACCGTGTCCATCGACGCGTCGGGCTCGGCGAAGGCGATGTTCTCGGCGACGCTGTCGGTGAACAAGAAGGTGTCCTCGAAGACGATCCCGATGGCGCGCCGCAGCTCGCGGAGCGCCAGCTCCCGGACGTCGACGCCGTCGACCACGATGCCGCCCTCGGTGACGTCGTAGAACCGGGGCAGCAGGCGGGCGACGGTCGTCTTCCCGCTCGCCGTCGGGCCGACGAGCGCGACCGCCTCCCCGGGGTGCATGACGAGGTCGAACCCGTCGAGGACGGGCGGCCCGGCGCCGTAGGCGAAGTGGACGCCCTCGAAGCGCACCTCGCCGCCGCCCGGCGGCAGCGCCGCCGGGTGGGGCGGGTCCGTGACCGCCGCGCCGGTCCCGAGGAGCTCCGCGATGCGGCCGGCCGCGGCGGACGACCGGGCGGCCTGGGCGATGAGCATCCCCACAAGGCGCAGCGGCCAGAGGAGATAGAGGATGTAGGCGTTGAAGGCGACGAGGTCGCCGATCTGCAGCTGCCCCTGCAGGACGAGGTGCCCGCCGTACCCGAGGATGATCACGAGGGCGAGGGCGGGCAGGAAGTCGACGAGGGGCAGGAAGTTGGCCCGCAGGCGGGCGGCGGCGAGCGCCCGGTCCATCACCTGGTCGGCCTCGTGGGCGAGCTGGTCCTCCTGGCGGGCCTCGGTGCCGAAGCCCTTGACGACCCGGATGCCGGCCACGCTCTCCTCGACGACGCCGGAGTAGTCGCCGAGCTCGTTCTGCAGCTGCAGCGACACGGGGTGGAGCCGGTGCGAGAAGCGGGCGGCCGCCACGCTGAGCAGGGGAAGGGCGCCGAGCGCGAACACGGCGAGGATCAGGCTCCGCGAGACCATGACGACGATCACGCCGGCCAGCAGGAACGTCGTCGCGACCGTGAGGGGCAGCAGGACGACGACGAGGTTCACCTGCTGGATGTCGCTGTTGGCACGGGCCATGAGCTGCCCGACCTGCGACTGGTCGTGGAACGCGAAGTGGAGGCGCTGGAGGTGCGCGAAGAGCCGCTCGCGCAGATCGGTCTCGACCCGGTACGCGATGCGGAAGGCGGTGTAGCGCCGCAGCGCGGTGCCGAGCGCCTGGACGAGGCCGACCAGCGCGATCGCGATCGAGTAGACGAGGATCGCGTGGCCGTCCTGCTTGAGGATCCCCTGGTCGATGGCCGCCGCGGCGAGCAGCGGGCCAGCGATGCGGGCCCCGGTCCAGAGACCACCGGCGAGGATCCCGCCGGCCAACCAGCCGCGTTGGGTGTTGAGCGCCGAGCGCATGAGCCGCCAACCGGCTCGGCGCGACTCGTGCTCCTCGTCCAACGCAGCAGCTCCCGACCGAACGCGAGGCGTGCCCGGCGCGCGAGTCGCTCAGGCCGCGAGGCCAGGCTACCAGGGGGTCTTCGGAGCGGATCTGGGGGATTTGGGCGCCGTCAGGGGTCGGCGCGGGTGCCGTACAGCTCGGTGAGCATCTCGACGAGCGCGTCGCGCTCGCTCGCCGGGTCCCCGACGAACGCGCCGGCGCGCAGCCCGCGGGCGGTGAGGTCGGCGACGACGTCCCCGACCCGCGCCGCGTCGGGTCCGATGACGACCACGACGGGCTCGTCGCTCACTGGGTGGTGAGGCGCACGTACTCGCCGCGGAAGAACACGAGCGGGCCGGCGTGGTGCGTCACGCCGAGGTCGAGCACCCGGCCCACCACGATGATGTGGTCGCCGCCGTCGTACTCGGCCCAGAACTCGCAGTCGATGTAGGCGAGGACGTCGTGGAGCACCGGCGAGCCGCCGACGCCCACGTGCCACTCGCTCTGGCCGAAACGGTCGGCGCCCTTCGTGGCAAACAGGCGGGAAAGCTCCTCTTGGTGCTCGCCGAGGATGTTGACCGCGAAGCGGCGGGCCCGCTCGATGCGGGGCCACGTGGTCGAGGTGCGGGCGACGCAGAAGAGGACGAGCGGCGGGTCGAGCGACACCGACGTGAAGGCGTTCGCCGCGACGCCGGCCGGCTCGTCGCCGTCCATCGCGGTGATGATGGTGACGCCGGTCGCGAAGTGACCGAGGACCGTGCGAAAGTCGTCCCCGCCGGGGCGGAGGACCTCGTCGGGCGCCCCCGCGTCGGCGGGCATCCCTAGTGCGACCCGACGGTGAGGCGCATGCCCTCGCGGGCGCCAACGACCTCCGGGCCGCCCGTCTTCGCCGAGACTTCGCGGGCGTAGGCGAGGATCCGGTCGAGTTCGTCGTCGGAGTGGGTCGGGCAGTGGTGGAACAGCGCGAGGCGTCGGGCGCCGGCTTCGGTGGCGATGCGCACCGCGTAGTCGATCGTGCAGTGCCCGAAGTGGCGCTTCACCTCGTACTCGGCCGCGGTGTGCTGCGCGTCGTGGATCATCAGGTCGGTGCCGTCGCACAGCTCGAGCACGTCGTCGGGGATGTAGTCGTCGGGGTCGCCGGTGCAGCCCTGCCCGTGGTCAGAGATGTAGGTGACCGCGCCGCCCTCGAGCTCGACGCGGTAGCCGAGCGCCGGGTCGGTGTGGCGCACCCAGCGGGACCGCACCTTCGCGCCGTTCACCGCGAAGTCGTCGTTGCTCGTGTCGAGGAAGGTGACCGCGCCGCCCATCTCATCGGGCGTGATCGGGAAGTAGGGCGGCCGCATGACGCCGCGGAACGTCGTCGCGAGCCCGTCAGGCTGGGCCGGGCCGTGCACGTCGAAGCGGGCATCGGGCCGGAACGCGGGCGTGAAGAAGGGCAGCCCGATGATGTGGTCCCAGTGGAGGTGGGTCAAGAGCGCGGTGGCGAGATACGGCGTGTGGTACCGGTTCGCCTCGAGCTCGGCGGCGGCGCGGGCGGTGACCGCGTCCCCGTACGCGCGGATGCCGGTGCCGAGGTCGAAGACGATCGGCTGGTGGCCCGGCGATTCGAGCGCGACGCAGGACGTGTTGCCCCCGTAGCGCTCGTACTGGGCGCCGTCGCAGGGCGTCGAGCCCCGGACGCCCCAGAACGTGACCGTCGTTCCCCCCGACATCACCGGTGGAAGATACCCGCCCCGGCCCTCGGCAATTCAGGCGACCGGCGTGTCGGGTGCCACACGCGGGGCCGTGGGCTCAGCCGGCGTCGGGGCCCTCGGCTCGCACCGCCTCGACGTGGGTCAGCGCCTCGCGGAGCTGGTCGATCCACTCTCCTTGGTGCTCGCGCACGAGCCGGACGCACCAGGCGAGCGCCTCGGAGCGACTGCGGGCGACCCCGGCGTCGACGAGCGTGTCGAGGGTGCGCCGCTCGCCGATTCGCAGCCGGGTCATGACCGGGGCCGCGACGCTCGTGAACACCGCCTCGTCGTCGCCGCACCGAGCGGCCCACGAGACCTTGCGGCCGAAGCGGGCCTCGGCCTCGTCGGCGATGCGCATCCGGGCCTGGCGGGTGTCCTCCCGGTAGCCCTGCATGCGGGCCCGCCGGGCGGCGCGCTGGGCGTCGGCGTCACCGCTGCCCACGTCGGGCTCGGCCAGCCGGCCGCGCACCAGGATCTCGTCTCGGTCGACGTCCACCTCGGGCGGGCCGGTGAACCAGTCCCCGGGGACGCGGCCGGCGAACCAACCAGCGATCGTGCTCTCCGTCATGGTGATTACTTTATTACACGACTACGTCGATTGCAACTGGCGACGGAGCCGGGCCGCCACGGCCGCCATCTCCTCCTCGCTCTCGTAGCGGCCGCGGGGCCAGAAGAAGCCGCGCAGCCCGTCCTTCGGCCGGCGGGGCACGACGTGGAAGTGGAGGTGGGGGACGCTCTGGCTCACCACGTTGTTGGCGGCCACGAACGTGCCGACGGCGTCGAAGGCGGCCGGCAACGCGGCCGCGACGCGCTGCACGACCGACAGGTAGGGGCCGAGCTCGTCCGCCGGCAGGTCGGGCAGCGTGGGGATGTGGTCCCGCGGCACGACGAGGGTGTGCCCGGCGAAGAGGGGCCGACGGTCGAGGAACGCGACGCCGTGCGGGTCGTCGAGGACGACGTGGGACGGCTCGGACCCGGCGACGATGCGACAGAAGGCGCAGTTCGGGTCGGGGCCGCTCACCCGCCGTCAGG
>JBPYDT010000135.1:0-16375 GCA_051986275.1 Acidimicrobiia bacterium
GAGCGTGGCGCCACGAGAGGTCAGGAAGCGCAGCGCGCCGAGTCGGTCGTCGGCGTCCGCCGTGTCCGGGTCGTAGAGCCCGGCGGCCTGCCACGCCCCCGCGTCGGCGTCCACGCCGGCACGCTAACCGCGCGCCCCGGCACCGCGGGGAGCCACGCCGGCGCGCGTGCGTACGATGTTCGCGTGGCACGCGGGCTCTCCACTGGGCGTCGCGTGCGGTGACGGACCTGCTCGCGCTCGCCGACCAGCTCTGGCGCGGGGAGCTCACCACGAGTCAGGTGCACCCGTTCGCGCACCACGACGCGCTCGCGGAGCCCGCCGATGGCACCGGGTTCGTGGCGTCGTTCGCCAACGTGAGCGCGCTGCGCACCGACGACGGGCTCGTGCTCGTCGACACCGGGAGCTCGCTGCTCTCGGGTCCCGCTCACGACACGCTGCGGCGCTGGACCGACGACGCGGTGTCGACCGTGGTGTTCACCCACGGCCACATCGACCACTGCTTCGGCGTCGACCGCTACGACGCGGACAACGCCGCCCGCGGCGCGCCGGCGTGCACCGTCGTCGCCCACGAGGCCGTCCCCGACCGCTTCGACCGGTACCGCGCGACGCTCGGGTACAACACGCTCATCAACCGGCGCCAGTTCTCGGTGCTCGGCGAGCAGTTCACGTGGCCGGCGGACTACCGGTACCCCGACCGCACCTACCGGCAGCGCCTCGACCTCGACGTCGGCGGCGAGCGGCTCGAGCTGCACCACGCCCGCGGGGAGACCGACGACCACACGTGGGTCTGGGTGCCGTCCCGGCACGTGCTCTGCAGCGGCGATCTGTTCATCTGGGCGTCGCCGAACTGCGGGAACCCCCAGAAGGTGCAGCGGTACCCAAAGGAGTGGGCGGCGGCGCTGCGCACGATGGCCTCGCTCGACGCCGAGGTCCTCCTGCCCGGTCACGGGCTGCCGATCGTCGGTGCGGGCCGGGTCCGAGAGGCGCTCACCGACACCGCGCGGCTCCTCGAGCACCTGCACGACGCCACCCTCGAGATGATGAACGCGGGCGCGACCCTCGACGACATCCTCCAGACCGTGCGGGCCCCCGCCGAGCTGCTCGAGCGACCGTACCTGCGTCCCGTCTACGACGAGCCCGAGTTCGTGATCCACAACGTGTGGCGCCTCTACGGCGGCTGGTACGACGGCAACCCCGCGCACCTGAAGCCGGCGTCCGACGCGGCGGTGGCCGCCGAGGTCGCAGTGCTCGCCGGCGGTGCCGCCCGGCTCGCGGCGCGCGCGCGAGAGCTCGCCGAGTCCGGCGACCTCCGCCTCGCGGGCCACGTCGCGCAGTGGGCGGTCGACGCCGCGCCCGACGACCCCGACGTGCACCGAGCCCGCGCCGAGGTCTACGAGCGACGGGTCGCCGACGCGACGTCGACCATGGCGAAGGGCGTCTTCGGGTGGACCGCCCGCTCGTCGCGCGCCGTCAGCGACCCCTGAGGCCGGCAGCGACGGTCCTGCTACCGTCCCGGCCGCATGCAACTCGACGGCTCCACGATCCTCGTCACCGGCGCGTCGTCGGGTATCGGCGCGGAACTGGCCCCGATGCTCGCCGAGCGCGGCGCGACGGTCGGGCTGGTCGCCCGCCGCGGCGACCGGCTCGAGCGGGTGCTCGCCCGCTGCACGCCGCACGCGCCCAAGTCACGTCTCTGGGCGGCGGACCTCGGCGACCTCGACGCGGCCGTGCGCGTCGCCGACGAGGCCTGGGAGGCCTTCGACGGCCTCGACTGTCTCGTGAACAACGCGGCCATCCCGAAGCGCGTCCCGGTCCCCCGGCTGACGGACGAGCTGGTCGACGAGACGATGCGGATCAACTTCACGTCACCCGTCCGGATGACGCTCGCGCTGCTCCCCCGGTGGCTCGAGCGGGGCGCCGGGTGTGTGGTGAACGTGTCGAGCCTCGGCGGGCGGATCGGCATCGCCCACGAGGCGGCCTACTGCGCGTCGAAGTTCGCGCTGTGCGGGTGGAGCGAGTCGATGAGAATCGACCTGCGCGGCTCGGGCGTCGACGTGAAGCTCGTCCTCCCCGGCGCGATCGAGACCGAGATCTGGGACCAGCCGGGCAACGACCCCGCGCTGTACGACGGGCCGTTCGTCACGCCCGCTGATTGCGCCGCGACGATCGTCGCGGCCATCGCCGGTGACGGGTTCGAGTCGTTCGCGCCGCCCGACATGCCCGGCGGGATGGGTCGCTACGACGACGTCGTGATCAACAAGACGAAGGACGTCGACGCGTTCATCGAGCTGATGGGCCAGATGGCCGAGCACTAGCTCAGGCCGGGGCGACCTCGACGGGGATTCCGTTCAGCACGGCGGTCCCGGACAGCGGGTCGACCGCCTCGGTGCCCGCCACGCGGTTGCTGTTGACCCCCGGGTGGTCGGCGGCCACGTCGAGACGCACCCCGTCGAGGTCGTGTCCCCAGCCGTGGGGCAGGCTGACCACGCCGCGCATCATCGCGTCGCTGACCTCGACCGGCACCAGCACGGATCCCCCGGGCCCGGCGAGCTTGGCGCGCCCGCGGTCGGCGAGCCCGAGCCGGTCGGCGTCGTCCGGGTGGACGAGCAGGGTGCAGCGCTCCCGGCCCTTGACGAGCACGTCGACGTTGTGCATCCAGGAGTTGTTGGAGCGCAGGTCACGCCGGCCGATCAGCACCATGCCGTCCCGAGCGTCCTCGAGCGCCGCGCGCAGGCGCGGCACGTCGGCGACGATCGGTTCGGGCGCGAGCTCGATCTTCCCGCTCGGGGTGCGCAGCACCTCGGGGAGGCGCGGCGTGAGCGGGCCGAGGTCGACGCCGTGCGGGGCGGCCTCGAGGCGGGCGAGGGACAGGCCGTCCGGGTCGGCGCCGAACCCGTCGCCGTAGGGGCCGGTGCGCAGCATGAGGTCGAGGAGTCGCTCGGGCCCCTGGCGAGGGGCGAGCTGTGCCAGCAGCTCGGCCGGCTCGCGACCGGCCACGTTCGACTCGGGCCGGCGCACCGCCCGCTCGACGAGCCCGGCGACGATCGCGTCGTCGAGCGCGTGCGGGTCGGCGTCCGCCCCGGCGCCGGCGGCGATGTTCGCCAGGCGCAGCAGCGTCTCCCACTCTGCGCGCTCGTCAGGCTCGAGCGACACGAGGGGCGGCGAGTAGTGGGCGACGTTGCGCAGCGCGAGCGAGTACAGCGCGACGTCGTAGTGGCCGTGGGCGAGCATCGGCTCGGGCGGCAGGATCACGTCGGCGTGCCGGCTGGTCTCGTTCACGTAGACGTCCACGCTCACCATGAACTCCAGGTCGGCGAGGGCCCGGTCGAGACGACCGCTGTCCGGGGCCGACACGACCGGGTTTCCCGCGACCGCGACGAGCGCCCGTACCTGGCCGTCCCCCGGCGTGTCCATCTCCTCCGCGAGGCACACCGCGGGGAGCTCGCCGAACACCTCGGGGAGGCCGCGGACGCGACTCGCCCACCGACCGAAGCGCACGCCGCGCCCGACGCCGGGCTGGCCCCCGGTGTTCGCGCTGCCCGCCGCGGGCTGCGTGAACAGCGCGCCGCCCTCCCGGTCGAGGTTGCCGGTGAGGACGTTGCACACGTCGACGAGCCACGACGCGAGCGTCCCGAACTCCTGGGTGCACGTGCCGATCCGGGCGTAGACCGCGGCGCGGTCGGCACGCGCGAGGTCGCGGGCCTGCCGCCGGATCGTGTCCGCGTCGATGCCGCAGCGGGCCGCGACGCGCTCGGGCGAGAAGTCGTCGACGAGCGCCTGGGCCTCGTCGAGGCCGGCGAGGTGGGGACGGAGGTGGCCCGGGTCGGCGAGCCGCTCGGTGACGAGCGTGTGCGCGACCGCCGCGAGGAACAGGGCGTCGGTGCCGGGCCGGATGAACAGGTGCTCGTCGGCTTCCTCGGCCGTCTTCGTGCGGCGGGGGTCGACGACGACGAGCCGGCCGCCGCGGGCGCGCAGCGCCCGCAGTCGACCCGGTAGGTCGGGCGCGGTGAGGAGGCTGCCGTTCGAGGCGAAGGGGTTCGCGCCCAGCAGGAGGAGATGGTCGGTGCGGTCGACGTCCGGGATCGGGATCGAGAGCGACGTGCCGAAGCACAGGCCGGCCTCCACCTGCTTCGGCATCTGGTCGAGGGTGCTGGCCGAGTAGACGTTCTTCGTCCCGAGCGCCTGTAGGAGCGCCCGGCCGTACAGGAGGCCGGAGAGGTTGTGCGCGTTCGGGTTGCCGAGGTACACGGCCACGGCGTCGCGGCCGTGGCGCTCGAGGATCGGCGCCAGCCCGTCCTCGACCGCGTGCAGCGCGTCGGACCAGCTGACCTCATGCCAGTCGTCGCCGACCCGCCGCAGCGGCCGGCGCACCCGGTTCGGATCGTCGTCGACGTGGCCGACCACGCTGCCCTTCGGACAGATGAACCCGTGGCTGAAGACATCCTGGCGGTCGCCGCGCACGCGGGTGATCGTGCGCCCGTCGAGCACGAGCTCGAGCCCGCAGGTCGCCTCGCAGAGCGGGCACGTCCGATACTCGACGGCCATGCGGCCAGCGTACGTGCGCTCGGTACGCTCTGCCCCCTGACCTCGGAGGTCTCTCGTTGAAGGCTCTCGTGTTCGGCGTCACCCCGGGGTTCGCCCCGCCGGAGGTGGCCGATACCGACAACCCGCTGCTCACGAGCCTCGCGGCCACCCCCATGGCGTTGCAGGAGCTGCCGGACCCGTCGCTGCTCGCCGACGACTGGGTCGTGCTGCGCACGCGGCTGACCGGGATCTGCGGCTCGGACTCGAAGCAGGTGTTCATGGACACCGGCGGCGACGCGACCGACTTCGCGATGACCGCGTTCATCAGCTTCCCTCAGGTGCTCGGCCACGAGGTCGTCGCCGACGTCGCCGAGATCGGCCCCGCGGTGCGGGGGCTCGAGATGGGCCAGCGGGTGGTGCTGCAGTGCTGGCTGTCGTGCGCCCCCCGGGGCATCACGCCGCTCTGCCCGGCGTGCGAGGCGGGCGACTACTCGCTGTGCTGGCACTTCACCGACGGGCGCATCGCACCCGGGATCCACACCGGCAACTCGAGCGACGCGACCGGCGGGTTCGCCGAGCTGCTGCCCGCCCACGTGTCGCAGGCCATCCCAGTCCCGGAGGGCGTGGCCGACGAGGTCGCGGTCCTCGCCGACCCGTTCGCCGTGTCGCTGCACGCCGTGACGCGCCACCCGCCGAAGCCGGGCGGTCACGCGCTCGTCTGGGGCGCGGGGGCGCTCGGCCTGTCCGCGGTGGCGGTGCTGCGCGCCCTCTACCCGGACGTCGCCGTCGCCGTCGCCGCCCGCCACCCGGCGCAGCAGGCCCTCGCCGAGGAGCTCGGCGCGACCGTCTTCGACTCCGAGCTCGACCGGGAGCAGCTCGTCGTCGCGCTCGCTGACTGGTCGGGCGGCCGGCTGCACCACCCGTGGGCCGGGCTCCCGATCGCGCACCCCGGCCGGATCGACGCGGCGTACGACACGATCGGCGCGCCACACACCATCGAGCTCGCGCTGCGGGTCCTGGCGGCGGGCGCCCCGCTCGTCGTGAGTGGCGTGCACGCCTCGGAGCGCTACGAGTGGTCACCCCAGTACTTCAAGGAGATCAACCTCGTCGGCTCGAACGCCTTCGGCATCGAGGAGGTCGACGGCGTCCGCCAGCACGCCATCAACCACTACTTCGACCTGGTGCGGGCGGGCCGGGTGGACCTGCGCCCGATGCTCACCCACACCTTCCGCCTCGGCGAGTGGCGCGACGCGTTCACGACGATCGCCAAGCAGCACGAGACGGGCGCGATCAAGGTGGCGTTCGACTTCCGATGAGCCAGCTCTACTTCCGCCAGCTGCTCGCCGGGCGCGACTTCGCCCGCGACGACCGCCTCGCACCCCAGATGGTGAACTTCGTCTACCTCATCGGTGACCGGGAGACCGGCGAGGCGATCGCCGTCGATCCCGCGTACCGGGTCGGCGAGCTCGTCGAGCTGCTCGACGCCGACGGGCTGCGCCTCACCGGCGTGCTCGCCACCCACTGGCACCCCGACCACCTCGGCGGCGACCTCATGGGCTACCCCATCGAGGGGATCCGGGAGCTCGTCGGCCGCGCGGACGTGCGGGCGCCGGTGCACGTGCAGGCGAGCGAGGCCGAGTGGGTGAAGCGCGCCACCGGTGTCGCCGACAGCGACCTCGTGACCCACGAGAGCGGCGACGTCGTCGAGGTCGGCCACGTCCCGATCCGGCTGCTGCACACGCCGGGCCACACGCCCGGCAGCCAGTGCTTCGTCGTCGACGGGAAGCTCGTGGCGGGCGACACCCTGTTCCTCGACGGGTGCGGGCGCACCGACCTGCCCGGCGGCGACGCCGACCAGATGTACGAGAGCATCACGCAGCGTCTCGCCACGATCCCCGACGACACGGTGCTGTACCCCGGGCACCTCTACTCGCCCGAGCCGTTCGCCACGCTCGGCGAGACCCGGCGGCGCAACTACGTGTTCCGGCTGCCCACCCTCGAGCAGTGGCGCACGCTCCTCGGCTGACGGTCCGCGTCGAGGAGGACCGGTACGACTCGCCGGTCGCGGCGCCGCTCGTGCGCGAGCTGCTGGCCGAGCTGCACGATCGCTACGGGCAGGACGACGCCGACCCCGACCACCTCGACGCGCCGCAGCTCGCGGCGCCGCTCGGCACGTTCGTCGTGGCCTGGCGCGACGCCGACGCGATCGGGTGCGGGGGCTTGCGACGAGC
This sequence comes from Acidimicrobiia bacterium, assembly GCA_051986275.1. Classification (GTDB taxonomy): domain Bacteria; phylum Actinomycetota; class Acidimicrobiia; order IMCC26256; family PALSA-555; genus PALSA-555. The sequence goes on from JBPYDT010000135.1 coordinate 6,756, forward strand.
CGACGAGCACACCGGGGAGATCAAACGCATGTACGTCCGACCGGCCTGGCGGGGGCACGGGGTCGGGTGGGCCGTGCTCGACGCGGTCGAGGAGCGCGCCCGGCGGCTCGGCTACGACCGCCTGATCCTCGAGACGGGGACGCGCCAGCCCGAGGCGATCGGCCTCTACACCTCCGCGGGGTACGAGCCGATCGCGCCGTACGGCGCGTACCGCTGGTCGCCGCTCAGCCGCTGCTTCGCCCGTGAGCTGCAATGAGGCCGGGAGGCTCGCCTCTCGACCAGCGGCGACCGAAGCGAATCAGGCCGGGGCGAGAAAGAACTCGCGCGTGATGGACAGTGCCGTCGTCAGCTCGTCGCGCCGCTCGACGACAGAAGCCACCTCCCGACCGCGTCCTGCCAGGGAATCAGCGAGCTCGGTGCTATCGCACGCCCCTTCTGTGCTGACGGGCGCCATCGGGTCGTGCCGGACGACAGCTTCTTGGTCACCGATGGTGATGGCGTAGGCGCCGGAACCCAATCCTCCAACTACGAGCTCCTCGTCGAGCCGTATCCCGGTCGTACTCGCATTGAAGGCCGTGAGAAGGAGCCCATACGCGACAGCGACCCGACACTCCTTCGGGGTCGTGCCGTGAGGACGGCCAGCCGGAACGAGGATGTCCCGTTCGTGCAACCACGAGTCCCAGAGGAGGTGGGACGCCACGATGGGCCACCCGACGGGCCACGGATAGAAGAACGGGATCCGCTCGTCTTCGTGTACTGCTTCGAGGCCAGCAAGCAACTGGTCCGTCGAGGCCGACAACGCGTCGATCGTGTCGTCGACGGCATCGCCCGCGTGCTCATCGACGTAGGCGTTCGGGAACAGCCGGGGGTCGAGGGTGTCAACCTGGTGAGGAATGGGCTCGCCCGCGAGCATGGCGGCTGCGCACTCGTTCCCCCACACGATGTGCAGCAGCACGCCCTGCACATCCCAGCGGGGACACCGTGTCGCGGCATGCCATTCCGATGGGCTGAGGTCGCGAGCAAGGCGGACCAGGCGACGACGCTGGGAGGCGACCGCCGCCTCGATCTCGCTCGTGCCCCGGCACGACCCCCATTCGCTCGCCACAAGCACGAGCTCCCCGGCCACAACCGTCAATGATGCCCTCGGTCCCCGGGGGCGGCGCGCCGCTGTACCTACGTCGCGTCGAAGAGCACCGCGAGCTGCTGCGGTCCGCGGAACGCCAGCCCGGCCACGACCGGCGGAGCGGCGTCCGGGTCGAGGCGCAGGTCCGCGAGGCGGGTGAGGATGAGGTCGAGGCCGACCCGCAGCTCGAGGCGCGCCAGGTGCATGCCGAGGCACTGGTGCTGCCCGGTGCCGAACGCCAGGTGGTTCTGCACCGGCCGGTCGATGTCGAACTCGTCGGCGTGGTCGTAGCGGGCCTCGTCATGGTTCGCCGAGGCGGTGATGACGCTCACCGCGGCGCCCTTCGGGATCGGGCAGCCGGCGGCCTCGGCGTCGACCGCCGCGACCCGGCTCACCTGGGTCACCGACGTCTCCCAGCGCAGCGTCTCCTCGATGACCGCCGGCAGCAGCGTCCGGTCGGCTCGCACGCGGTCGAGGACGTCCGGATGCGTCAGCAGCGCCGTGAGGGCGTTGCCCATCACCCGAAACGTCGTCTCGGCGCCCGCCGGCAGGAGCAGTCGGAGGAACCCGTAGATCTTCTCGTCCGTGAGGCGCTCCCCGTCGATCTCGGCGTGGACGAGGTCGCTGATGAGGTCGTCGCGCGGGTTGACCCGCCGGTCCTCGACGATCGGCGCGAGGTAGTCCCGCATCGCGCGCGACGCCGCCATCCCCTCCTCGGGGTGCAGCGGGCCGGTGTTGATCTGCTCCGCCCAGTCGTGGAACTGCGCGCTGTCCTCGAGCGGGACCCCGACGAGGCCGCAGATGACCTGCACCGGGTACTTGCTCGTGATGTCGCGCACCAGGTCGGCGCGTCCCTTCGGGGCGATGTCGTCCAGCAGCCTGGTGATCGTGGGCCGGATCAGCGACTCGCCCCAGCGCTCGAGCGCCGACGCGCGGAACGCGTGCGCGACGAGGTTGCGGTAGCTGCGATGCTCCTGGCCGTCCATCGCCAGGATGAGCTCGCCCATGTACTGGCCGATGTGCTCCGCGTTGATCGACGACGAGAAGCTCTGCCCGTCCCGCAGCACGGCCTCGACGTCCGCGAAGCGGGTGACCGAGTACATCGGCCGCTCGGTGAAGCCCGTCGGGCCGTTGTGGCTCCGGAACACGGGGCACTCGCGGCGCGCTTCCTCCCAGATCGGGTAGGGCTGGCCGGTGACGAAGTCCATCTGCTCGTAGTCGAACTCCGGTGTCGTCGCCTGGCTCACGAGCTCCCCCGCACGTCGCACGCGTTTCCTGACACGGTAGTCAGGTCCAAGAACCCCTACAACCGTTAGGCTGCAACGGATGACCACCCACGCGGGCGGCGCGCTCGGCACCGACCCGTTCGCCGAGACCGAGGACCAGGCGGCGCTCCGATCGCTCGCGCGCGACGTGGCCCAGCGCGACCTCGCGCCGCACGCCCGGCACTGGGACGAGTCCGAGGAGTTCCCGGAGGGATCCTGGGACGCGCTGAGCAAGGCGGACCTCTTCGGGATCACGATCGACGCCCGCTACGGCGGGATGGGGATGGGCGACGTCGAGGCGGCGATCGTGCTCGAGGAGCTCGCGCGGGTCGACGTGTCGAGCGCGATCCTCGCCCAGCTCATCTTCAACGGCCCGCCCCGCGCCATCCAGCACCTGGGCAGCGACGCGCTGAAGGAGCGCTGGCTGCCGCTCGCGGCGTCGGGTGAGGCGCTGTTCTGCATCGGGATCAGCGAATCGGAGGCGGGGTCGGCGGTGACGCACATGCGCGCCCGCCTGACCGAAGACGGCGACGGGTACCGCCTCAACGCGTACAAGAACTACGTGACGGGCGGTCACAAGGCGCGCTGCTGCCTGGTGTGGTGCCGGTTCCCGGGCAGCGAGGGGGCGAAGGGCATCGGCGCGGTCGTCGTCGACCTCGAGTCGGAAGGGGTAACGGTCGCCGGCACGCACGTCAAGATGGGGCTGCGGGGCACGAGCGAGGCCGAGCTCGCGTTCGACGACGTCTACGTCGCGCCCGAGGACGTCCTGCTGGTCGGTGACCCCGCCTCGAGCGACGCGTTCAAGACGCTGATCTCGCACATCAATCACGAGCGCTGCGGCAACGCGGCGATGTGCCTCGGGGCGGCACAGGGCTCGCTCGAGTACGCCGTGCGCTACATGAACGAGCGGACGGTGGGCGGCCGCCCCATCGCCGAGCTGCAGGGTCTGCAGTGGAAGGTCGCGGACATGGCCACCCAGCTCGAGGGCGCGCGACTGCTGCTCGCCCGGGCGCTGCGGCTCGCCGGGCCCGACGGGACGCCCCCGGCGCTCGAGGCAGCGATGGCGAAGTGCGCGGCGAACCTCGCGGCCAAGTTCGTGTGCGACGAGGCCATCCAGCTGCTCGGCGGGTACGGCTACAGCCGCGAGTACCCGGTCGAGCGCGCCTACCGCGACATCCGGGGCCTGTGCATCGGCGCGGGCACGGTGGAGATCCAACGCAACTTCATCGGGTCGCAGATCGTCCGGGGCGCGACACCCGCCGGCCCGTCGTGGCGCAACCCGCTCACCTGAGGGCCACCTACCGGCACCCCGAGGCCCGCGCCTACGGCGCCCCGGGCGGCCCGTGGGACGGGCCCACGCTCGACGCGGCATTGAGGTCGGCGGCCGCGAGCGCAGGCGGCCCGCTGCTCGTCGACGACACGACCACGCTCGACGGACCCGCCGTCGTCGCGGCCACCGCGGCGCTCGCGGGCGGGCTTCGGGCCGTCGGCGTCCGACGCGGCGACGTGGTGGCGTGGCAGGCGCCGAACTGGCACGAGGTCGTCCTCCTCTATCGCGCCTGCTGGCGGCTGGGGGCCATCGCCGGCCCGATCCACCAGCACGCCGGAACGGCCGAGGTGGAACGCATGCTGGGCGTGCTCCAGCCGCGGCTGTTCCTCCCGAGCGAAGACCTGCGCGGCCCAACGTCACGGTTCCCCGCGCTCCTCGACGCGGACATGCCGGTGACGCGGTCGGCCGCTCACCCGTCCGACCTCGCGGTCGCGCTGTTCACGTCGGGGTCCACCGGCGGACCGAAGGCTGCGCTGCACACCCAACGCGGTCTCGCGTGGAAGGCGCGGGCGATGGCTGAGGTGCACCGGCTCGGCGTGGCCGATGCCGTGCTCATGCCCGCGCCGCTCGCCCACATCTCGGGGCTGCTCAACGCGGTGCTCGTCGCGGGTGTCGTCCCGATGCGGGCCGAGCTCATGCCCCGCTGGGATCCGGCGGTCGCGCTCCGCCGGATCGACGACGCGCACATCACGTTCATGATCGGCCCGCCGACGTTCTTCGTCGCGCTGCTTGGCGCGCCCGAGTTCGACCCCGCCCGGGTGGCGAGTCTGCGGCTCGTCTCGAGCGGCGGCGCCGGCGTGACCCCGGCGTTCGTGGCCGACGCCAGCGAGCGGCTGCACGCCCACGTCAAGCGCACGTACGGGTCGACGGAGGCGCCGACGGTCACGACGAGCACCGACGGAGACCCACCTGAGCGGGCGCGCGACACCGACGGGCACCCCATCGGCGCCGTCCGGCTTCGGGTGAGCGACCCGGCGACGGGCGCCGCTCGCGCGCCAGGCGAGGTCGGCGAGCTGTGGCTCCGGGGGCCCGAGCTGTTCGTGGGGTACGCCGACGACGCGCAGACCGCGGCCGCGATCCGCCGCGGCTGGTTCTGCACCGGCGATCTCGCGACGGTGGACCCCGACGGCTGGCTGACGATCGTCGGCCGGATCAAGGACATCATCATCCGGGCCGGCGAGAACATCGCCGCCGCCGAGGTTGAGGGCGTCCTCGAGGCGCATCCCGACGTGGCGCAAGCCGTGGCGGTCGGGTACCCGGACCCCCTCGTGGGCGAGCGAGTGTGCGCGTTCGTCGTGGCGCGGGCGCCGTTCGACCTCGCGACGTGCCGCGCGTGGTTCGAGCACGAGGGCATCGCCCGGTTCAAGACGCCGGAGCGTGTCGTCCGGGTCGACGCGCTCCCTCTGCTCTCGGCGGGCAAGCCTGACCGCGCCGCGCTGCAGGACCGCGCCGCCGCCGAGCCGGCGGCCTGACCTCAGAGGATGCTCTCGCCCGCCTCGACCCGCGGACGGAGCAGGGCGGCGAGGCGCTCGCGGTGATACGACGCGTCACCGAACGACACCTGGTCGAGCTGTGCCCGTTTTAGAAACAGGTGCAGGTCGTGCTCCCAGGTGAACCCGATGCCGCCGTGCACCTGCAGGCCCGACGCCATCACGCGCTTCGACGCGTCCGAGCACCAGATCTTCGCCGTCGAGGCGGCGACGGAGCGGTCCCGGTCGCCCGCACCGAGACACCACGCCGCCCAGTAGGCGCTCGAGCGCATGCCCTCGACGTCGACGAGCATGTCCGCGCAGCGGTGCTTCACCGCCTGGAAGCTCCCGATGGGGCGGGCGAACTGGACGCGCTCCTTCGCGTACTCGACGGCCATCTCGAGCACCCGGTCCGCGCCACCGAGCATCTCGGCGGCGGCGTACGTCGCCCCGCGGTCGAGCAGTGCGTCGACGGCGTCCGCGCCGCCGAGCCGGGCGGCGGGCGTCCGCTCGAAGTGCAGCCACCCGAGCTCGCGCGTGCGATCCATCGCGGGCTCGGCGTGTCGCTCGTCGCCGAGCTCGACCGAGAACAGCGCCGGCCCGTCGCCCGTCGCGGCGACGACGACGGCGACGGACGCGGACGGCGCGTAGAGGACCGGGTCGGGCCGTCCCTCGAGCGCCCACTCGCCTCGCGCGTGGTCGGCCCGGACGGCGTCGGCGCGACGGCTCCACGCGACGCACGCCACTCCCCCGTCGAGCAGCCCCGTGACCTGGTCTTCGTGCCCCGCGTCGAGCAGCGCGGCCGCGGCGAGGACCGTCGAGGCGAACGGGACGGGCGCGGCGTGCCCACCGATCTGCTCCAGCAGCACCGCGAGCTCGACCGTGCCGAGGCCGAGGCCTCCGAGCGCCTCCGGGACGGCGACGCCGACCCAGCCCTGGTCGCGCATGGCCTGCCAGAGCGTGGCGTCCCAGCCGCCATCCGCCTCGACGACCGCGCGCACCTGGGTGGGGGACGACAGGTCGTCGAGCAGGTCGCGGGCGCCGTCGCGCAGCGCCTCTTGATCGTCGCTGAGTGCGAAGTCCAAGCGGCGGACGTTATCCCGACCGCCGGGCCACACGGCCCACGGTCAGGCCTGTCGGGGATCCCGCAGCACCAGCTCGAAGTCGCCGCGGATGCGCTGCGCGAGCGCGTTGGTCAGCATCTGCTCGAGGAACTCCGGGGGGAGCACGCATTCGAGGCAGTCGACCTGGCTCAGGTCGAGCGCCACCTCGACCCGGGCCGCTGCCGGGTCGGCCGCCACGAGGGCGAGCCGCGCCCCGTCCCCTCGCACCACCGCGTCGAGCTCCTGCACCGCCTCGTCGACGGCCTGCGTGTCGATCATCTGCGTGACCGGTCGGCGCCCGGACGGGTGCTCCTGGCCGGTCATTAGAGTCTCCTAGGTCGGTATGTCGATGACAAGCTTCCAGCGGGCCGAGCCGCCGACGCTGCTCGACGTGGCGGACGCCTCGCCCGAGGTGCTCGTCGAGCTCTACGCGTCACACGGCTGGGGCGACGGCCTGCCCCTCGTGCCGCCGACGCCCGAGCGCGTCGATGCGATGCTCGCCGAGACAGACGGCGACCCCGACGCGGTCCTCGGCGTCCTTCCGCCCCGCTTCGGGAAGGCGACGCGGCGCATGGTCGCGATCAACGCCGTGCTGGCCGGCTGCTCGCCCGACGTCATGCCCGTGCTCGTCACCGCCGCCCGCGCCCTCGCCCAGCCCGAGCTCAACCTGCGGGGCGTCAACGCCACGACCCATCCGGTCGCGCCGCTGCTCATCGTCCACGGCGACGTCGTCGAGCGGTGCGGCTTCAACGCGGGCATCGGCGCCTTCGGCCCGGGCAACCGCGCCAACGCGACCGTCGGACGCGCCGTCCGGTTGCTGCTCCTCCACGTCGCCGGCGCCCGCCCCGGCGACGGCGATGCGGCGCAGCACGGCCAGCCGTCGAAGTACACGTACTGCGTCGCCGAGAACCTCCCGGCCAGCCCGTGGGAGGCCTATCCGCGCTCCCGCGGCGTCAACGCGCCCTCTGCGATCACGATCCACTGCGGCGAGAACCCGCACAACGCGCACGACATGGAGAGCGGCGTCCCGGGGCCGATCCTCGACAAGGTGGCGTCGGCCATGACCTCGCTCGGTCAGAACGACGCGTGCATCGCGTACGGCGAGTACTTCATCCTCCTGGGACCCGAGCACGCGGCGACGATCGCCGCGGCCGGTTGGACCCGCCGTGACGTCGCCACCTACCTCTACGAGCGAGCCCGGATGCCCGCCGGCTGGTTTCGCCGGCAGTTCGAGAGTCGGGCCTGGTACCCGTGGATGGACGCGGTCGACGACGGGTCGCTCCTGCCGATGACGGGCCACCCCGACAACATCCGGGTGGTCGTCGTGGGCGGACCGGGCAAGCACAGCTGCGTGGTCCCGAGCTGGGGCATGACGACATCCGTAACCCTGCCCGTGGAGGGGTGATGCAGATCTACGCGCCAGACGGTGAGCCGGGCGCCGCGCCCGCGACGCTCGCGCCCGGCCGCGCCGTGCTGAGCGGGGCACGAATCGGTGTCCTCGACAACGGCAAGCCGAACGCGGGGCTGCTGCTGAGCCGCGTGGGCGAGCAGCTGGCGGCCCGGACCGGAGCCGAGCTCACGCTCGTCACCGAGAAGGGCCCAGGCGCGAACGCCGCGACGCCGTGCACCACCGCCGTGATGGATCGCCTCGTCGCGGACTGCGACGTGGTCCTCACCGGCTCCGCTGACTGTGGAAGCTGCACGTCGTGGAGCGTCCACGACACCATCCAGCTCGAGCAGCTCGGTCGCCCGACGGTCGTCGCGACGACGACCGACTTCGTCGATCTCACGCGCCGCGTCGCGAGCGGCTTCGGCGTGCCCCAGGCGCGGATCGCGGTGTTCCCGCATCCGCTCGGCGGCACGGATGAGGCGACGATCCGCGCGTGGGCGGACGCCGCGCTCGACGAGGTCCTCTCGCTGCTCACCACGTAGCGCGGCGACGGCGCGTCCGCCGTCGGGTCACGCTGGCACCGCCGCTACGCTGAGCGCGAGCCCAGACCGAGGAGGGCGCCGTGAGCGACGAGAAGCCCGCGTACCTGCACCACGGCGACACCGAGGTCGAGCTCCCGGTCGTGCGGGGCACCGAGGACGAGCTGGGCGTGGACATCTCGAAGCTCCGCGCCCAGACCGGACTCGTGACATTGGACTACGGGTTCGTCAACACGGGGTCGTGCGAGTCGGCGATCACGTTCATCGACGGCGAGCGCGGCATCCTGCGCTACCGGGGCGTCCCGATCGAGGCGCTGGTGTCGGGGCACTCCCCCTCCTTCCTCGAGACGGCGTACCTCCTCATCTACGGGGAGCTCCCGACGAGGGCCGAGCGGGACGAGTTCAGCCGCTCGATCCGCAAGCACACGCTCCTCCACGAGGACGCGAAGCGGTTCTTCGACGGCTTCCCGCGCAACGCCCACCCGATGGGGGCCCTGTCGTCGGTCGTCAGCGCGCTGTCGACGTTCTACCCGGACAGCTCGAACCCGCACGACCCCGAGCAGGTCCAGCTCGCGATCGTGCGGCTGATCGCCAAGCTGCCGACGATCGCCGCGTACTCGTACAAGAAGTCGATCGGCCAGCCGTTCCTCTACCCGAACAACGAGCTGGACCTGATCGAGAACTTCCTCACGATGATGTTCGCCGTCCCGTCTGAGCCGTACCAGGTGAGCCCGACGGTCGTGCACGCCCTGAAGATCCTGCTCATCCTCCACGCCGACCACGAGCAGAACTGCTCGACCTCGACCGTGCGCCTCGTCGGCTCGAGCGAGGCGAACCTCTTCGCGTCCGTGGCCGCGGGCATCAACGCCCTGTGGGGGCCGCTGCACGGCGGCGCGAACCAGGCCGTCATCGAGATGCTCGAAGCAATCCGGGCGAACGGCAACGACGTCGACGCCTTCGTGGCGCGGGCGAAGGACCCGGACGACCCGTTCCGACTCTCGGGCTTCGGGCACCGCGTCTACCGCAACTACGACCCGCGGGCCCGGATCATCAAGGAGCAGGCGCACCGGGTCATCGAGGAGCTGGGCCGCATGGATGAGCTCCTCGACCTGGCGCTCCGACTCGAGGACGTCGCCATCAACGACAGCTACTTCATCGACCACAAGCTCTACCCGAACGTCGACTTCTACTCGGGTCTCATCTACCGGGCCATGGGCTTCCCCACGCAGATGTTCCCTGTGCTGTTCGCGCTCGGGCGCCTGCCCGGGTGGATCGCGCACTGGAAGGAGATGATGGAGAGCCCGAAGACCAAGATCGGCCGGCCCCGCCAGATCTACACCGGTCCCGTCGAGCGGGAGTACGTGCCCATCGACCAGCGCCGTTGAACCTCGCCCCCACCGG
>JBPYDT010000136.1:0-2347 GCA_051986275.1 Acidimicrobiia bacterium
GCGATCGAGCCGACGTCCTCGGGCGACATGTCGAGCGCGACGGCGAGCCCCCACCCGCCGGCGAGCAGCGACCGGTCGCTGTGGCAGACGCCCTTCGGGTCGGCCGTGCTGCCGGACGTGTAGTAGATCCAGCGCACCGGCGGCTCGCCGCGGGGGTGCGACGCGCCGGGGAGGCCCGCCGGGTCGGCCTCGGGCAGCCCGTCGTCGATCACGTCGATCGCGGGCGGGTCGTCCAGGTCGGCGGTCACACGAGCCGCGAGCTCGCGGTAGTCGAAGCCCTTGAGCTTGCCCGGGATGAAGAACCGGCGCGCGCCGGTCTGGCGGAGCGCGAACCCGACCTCGCGGTCGCGGTAGAGGTGGATGATCGGGTTCTGCACCGCGCCGACGCGACAGAGCGCGGCGGACAGCACGACGGTGTCGATCCGCGTGGGCAGCTGCCACGACACCGGCGTGCCCTCGGTGACACCTTGCGCCGCCAGCCCGGCCGCCACCCGTGCCGCGCGGTCACGGAACGCGCCGAACGTGACCGTGCGGTCGGCCTCGTCGATGAGCATCGGGTGGTCGGGCGACATCTCGGCGCGCCGCTCGACGAGTTCCCACATGCTGCGCGCCCCGGTGACCGTGGTCACGGGCGTGAACCTACCGGCTCTTTCCTTCCCGGCCCGAGACGCCCGACGCGGGCGTGACAGACTGCCGCGCGTGCCGACGTTGACCCGGGTCCTGGCGACGACGCCCGTCGAATCGCTCGACGAGTACCGCGCCGCGGGCGGCGGCCGGGCGCTCGAGGCGTGCATGAAGAGCCCGGCCGACATCATCGACGAGGTCGAGGCGTCGGGGATCGGCGGGCGCGGTGGCGCCGGCTTCTCTGCGGGTCGCAAGTGGCGCACGGTCGCGGCGATGGAGTCCCCGGTCTTCCCGGCGGCCGTCGTCGTGAACGCCGCCGAGGGCGAGCCCGGCTCGTTCAAGGACCGGGCGATCCTGCGCGCCAACCCGTACCACGTGATCGAGGGCGCGCTCGTCGGGGCCCGCGCCGTGGGCGCCGACCGGATCGTGATCGGCATGAAGCGCACCTTCACCCAGGAGGTGCCCCGGGTGCAGCGGGCCCTTGACGAGGTCCAGGCGGCGGGCTGGGCCGACGGCCTCGCGGTGTCGGTGTTCGCCGGCCCGAGCGAGTACCTCTACGGCGAGGAGACGGCGCTGCTCGAGACGATCGACGGCCGCTACCCGTTCCCGCGCATCGCGCCCCCCTACCGGCGGGGCGTGGAGGAGATCGTCGAGCACACGGGCGACGTGTCCGCGAACAGCGCGTCGGCGGCGCACGTCGAGATGGCGGCCCGGGACGGCGAGTCGGTCGCGCCCCCGACCCTGGCCAGCAACGTCGAGACGTACGCCAACGTCCCGGGCATCTGCGTGAACGGCGCCGACTGGTTCCGCTCGGTCGGCACCGAGGGGTCGCCGGGCACGATCGTGTGCACGATCACCGGCCGCACGCAGCGCCACGGCGTCGCCGAGTTCCCGATGGGGACGCCGCTGCGCGAGGTGATCGAGACGATCGGCGGCGGCGCGGAGCCGGGCCACCGGATCGTGGCCGCCCTGTCGGGCGTGTCGAACCCGATCCTGCCGGCCGAGCTGCTCGACACGCCGATGTCGCACGAGGCGATGCGCGCGCTCGGGAGCGGCCTCGGCACGGGCGGCTACATCGTCTTCGACGACCGCGACGACCTGGTGGCCGTCGCGGCGGGCGTGTCGCGCTTCCTCGGCGTCGAGTCGTGCGGCCAGTGCACGCCGTGCAAGCAGGACGGGCTGGCGATCTCCGAGCGGCTGCGCGTGCTCTTGGGCAACGAGGGCACGGACGACGACCTCGAGGCGCTCGACCGGCTGCTCGACCGGGTGACGGAGAGCGCCCGCTGCAACCTCGCCTACCAGCAGCACGACGTGGTCGACAGCATCCTCGAGCTCTACCTCGACCACTTCCAGGACCACGTCACCGGGAAGGTCGGGCCGCTCGAGCCCGAGCCGATCGTGCCGATCCTCGACATGGTCGACGGGCGCGCCGTGCTCGACCTCCACGCGGCCGAGAAGCAGCCCGACTGGAGCTTCGAGCCCGAGTGGAACGGCAAGAGCCCCGCCGACCGCCTCGACGACCACCGGGCCCACGAGGCCCTCTGACGCCTACGGCCAGGTGATCGCGAAGTAGATGGTGGTGCTGATCCCGACGATGAGGCAGTAGATCGCGAACGGGGTGAGGGTGCGGGTCTCGAAGAAGCGCATGAGGAACCGCACCGCGAGGTAGGCGGTGCCCGCGGCGCAGAGCGAGCCGACGAGGATCTGGCCCCGCACGTCGTGG
>JBPYDT010000137.1:0-10750 GCA_051986275.1 Acidimicrobiia bacterium
CAAGCACGAGGCGGGCCCGCACCGGGTGCAGCGCGTCCCGGTCACCGAGAGCCAGGGACGCGTCCACACGAGCGCGGCGACGGTCGCCGTGCTCCCCGAGGCCGAGGAGGTCGACGTCGCGATCGACCCCAACGACCTGGCGATCGACGTGTACCGCTCGAGCGGGCCGGGCGGACAGTCGGTGAACACGACGGACTCGGCGGTGCGGCTCACCCACGAGCCGCCGGGCATCGTCGTCACCTGCCAGGACGAGAAGAGCCAGCTGCAGAACAAGGACAAGGCGCTGCGCATCCTGCGGTCGCGGCTCCTCCAGCTCGAGCGGGACCGCCAGGAGGCCGAGGTGTCGTCCGCGCGCCGCGACCAGGTGAAGGGCGGCGGCCGCTCGGAGAAGGTCCGCACCTACAACTTCAAGGAGAACCGCGTCACCGACCACCGCGTCGGGGTCACCGTGCACGCCCTCGATCAGGTGCTCGCCGGCGGCGAGCCCCTCGACGAGCTGACCGACGCGCTTGCCGCGGCCGAGCGGGCCGAGCAGCTCGGCGCGCCGGAGTGACGACCTGGCGTTCGCTCCTCCACGAGGCCCAAGACGAGCTCGAGCGGGCCGGGCTGCCGAGCCCCGACGTCGACGCCCGCCGGATCATCGAGGCGGCGTCGGGCGCCGACGGGCCGCTCACGTGGGTCGCCGAGGAGGACGCGCCGAACCCGGCGGCGCGCCACGCCCGCGCCATGGTGCAGCGCCGCGCGCGCGGCGAGCCGCTGCAGTACGTGATCGGCTCGTGGTCGTTCCTGGGACTGGACCTCTACGTCGACCCCAGGGTGCTCATCCCCCGCCCCGAGACGGAGTGCACCGCCCAGGTCGCGCTCGACGAGGCCGCCCGGCTCGGCGCCCGTCGCGGCCGACGCGACCCGTGGCGGGGCAGCCTGGCGTCGTTCTTCGTCGCCGACCTCGGCACCGGCTCGGGTGCGATCGCGCTCGCCGTCGCGACGACTTTTCCCGACGCTGAGGTGTGGGCCACCGACGTGAGCCCCGACGCGCTCGCCGTGGCGCGCGCCAACCTGGCGGGCAGCGCAGGCGCAGCGGCCCAGGTGCGCCTGGCGGAAGGCGACTGGTTCGACGCCCTGCCCGCGTCCCTGCGCGGCCGCTTCCAGCTCGTCGTCAGCAACCCGCCGTACGTCGCGACGCGCGAGCTCGCGTCGCTGCCCGCCGAGGTCGCCGACCACGAGCCGCACGGGGCGCTGGTGAGCGGGCCGACCGGCTTCGAGGCAGTCGAGCGAATCGTCGCCGGTGCGCCCGAGTACCTCGTGCCGGGGGCGGGCACCCTCGTCGTCGAGCTGGCGCCCCACTTGGCCGGCGCGGCGCAGGACGCGGCACGAGCCGCGGGGTTCGCGGACGCTCGGATTGAATGTGACCTGGCCGGCCGCGAGCGGGTCCTGGTGGCCCGGGGAGGTTGACGGCAGTGCCCGACGACACGCTCGACGTCGACGCGATGCTGACCCGCTTCCGCGAGCGGGCGACGGCCGTGAAGGACCGACCGCTTCCACCGGTGGCCGGGCCGGAACGGGCCCGCTTCATGGAGCAGGCCCGCCTCGACTTCCTCGACTTCTCGATCCTCGGCGACGCGTCCTGGTCCTTCGACGACGGCGTGCTGACCCTGCGCGTCGACCTGCGGCCGGCGCGCTGACTCAGCCGAGCCGGTTGCTCGCGTCCTCGGCGACGAGCGCCACCGGGTGGCCCTCCCACGCCGTGTCGATCATGTCGCGCAGCGCGTCCTCATCGCGGCTGTTGGCCAGCGCGCGCCGCCCGTCGGGCGTGCGGGCCGCGACGATCCCGAGGGACGGCGCGCCGTCGCGCTCGACGACCACGGCGGTCGCCTCGACGGTCGCCGGTCCGGAGTAGGCGCCGGCGACGTCGCGGCGGGGCAGCGCGTCGACCACGCGCTGCGTCTGGGCCGGATCCACGCGGCCGAACCCGTCGGGTGGCGGTGTCGTCGAGTAGCAGCCGGCGGCGTGCTTCGTGATGTACCAGCCGATCGCGCTGACGAAGCCGAGCGACCCCGGGTCCCGCCGGCAGGCGTCCACCATCGCCGCGATCGCGTGCGTCGGGTAGTTGTTCGCCGGGCCGCCCGCGAAGCCGAGCCCACCCGTCACGGTCAAGGGCCGGTCGTCGCCGCCCGCCGCACCACGGAGCCCGAGGGCACCCATCGCGACCTCGACGGCTGACGGGAAGCACGAGTAGAGGTCGAAGCGCGCCACGTCGCCGACCGTGACCCCCGCGGCGGCGAGCGTGGCCTCGCCGACGGCGCGCACCGCGGGCGAGGTGTCGAGCCGGTCACGCTCGGTCACGAAGAAGTGGTCGTGCGCGTCGGCGCCGGCACGCGGGAAGACCAGCCGGTCGTCCGGGACGCCCGCGGCGCGGGCCGTCTCGTAGGAGCACAGGACCAGCGCGGCGGCCTGGTCGACGTCGATGTTGGCGCACAGGCGCTTCAGGTACGGGAACGTGATCACGCGGTTGTCGGGGGTCGCTGTCCGCAGCGCCGCCGGCGTGAACGCCTGCCGCGACCACGCGTGCGAGTTCTCGGCCGCGACCGCGCTGAACCCGGACCACAGCTCGCTGACCGCGACCTGGTGCGCGTCGACGGTGCGACCGGCGGAGGCGCGCAGCGCCGTCTCGAACAGTGGGTACACGAGCGTCGGTGCCGCGGCGCCGTGCGCCAGCTCGTACTCGCTGCTTCCGGCCCGGTCGTCGCCGATCACGTGCGCGCAGGGGGGGTCGTCGGCCTTCGTCCACACGAGCCTGGTCTTGGGCTCGCGCCGGGCCCGCCAACGGGTGTGCACGCACTCGGCGCCACCGATCAGGACGACGTCGGCCTCGCCCCGCTCGATCGCCGGGACGAGGGTGTTGACGAGCAGCTGCGGGCTGTTGCCCCCGACGGTGGTCGTCATCGTGCGCCGCGGCGCTGGGAGCCCGAGCCGCCGGGCGAGCAGCGCGCCGGGGTCGGGATAGGGCCACGACACGATGCTCACCACCGCGACCGTGTCGACGCGCGCCAGCACGCTCGAGCCGCTGTCGACTGCCGCGGCGCGGACCGCGTCGGCGAGCAGGTCGATCGGCTCGCGCGCGGTCGAGGGGTCCTCGACGTGCTGCTCGGCCTGTCCGACGCCGACGATCACCGCGGTGCGCGGGCTCGGCATGGCGGGGGACGTTACCGGGGTGCCCGTGCTGCGGCGACGCTCGGCACCGCCCCGTCACCCGACGGGGCCGGCTCGTCGGCGTCGTCGCTCGCCACCGGCCAGCTCGGACTCCCGGGCGCCGCGCTGTCGGGGCAGATCGAGCGGTAGGCACACGTGGCACAGACGGTCTCGTCCTTGACGCCGGCCCACGCCTCCTCGGCGTGCATCGCGACCACGGCGGCGTGCAGCTCATCGCCGACCGCAACGAGCTCCTCGGCGTCGGGCTCCCATGGCTCCGGGTCGTCCGCGACCTCGCCGGCGAGGTGCTCGTAGCGCAAACGCAGCCGGAGGCCGCGCGCGGCCGCGACGGGCCCGAGCACCCAAGCCTGCACCTGCGCTCGCGGATCTTCGCCGATCTGCTCGTACCAGACCCGCCCCGTCTTGTAGTCGCGCGCGTCGAGCACCCCGTCGTGCTCCCAGAGCGCGTCGAGCCGGGCCGTGGCCATGAACACGGGCAGCGGCTTGCCGTGAAATCGCGCCAGCTCGAGCTCGTGGCCGACCGACGTGGCCGACGTGGGGCAGCGCCGCACGTGGCGTGCCACCTCCTCACGCAGCCGCGTCGGCGCGGCGTGGGCGTCGAGGACGTCCTCGACGCGTGCACCGTCCTGGCACGCGCCCTCCTGGTGCAGGAGCCGCAGCATCTGGTGCAGGTACTGCCCGTGGTCCGACGGCGCCGACGGGTCGCTCGGCGGCACCGACAGCAGGTATTGGTTCCGCCACCAACGGCGACACCGCGTCCACGTCGAGAGCGACGTCGGATTTACGGGCATCACGGCCGGCCGGATGTCGCCGGGGCGGGCCATCACGTTCACGCCCTCACCGTGGGCGGGGCAGCGCCACACGTGGCCGCACGACCCGCAGTCCCGCCCGGGGGACGCGGCGTCATCCTCGATCCTCGCCCGCAGCACGTCGAGGCGCCCGACGAGGCGGTCGCGCAGGTCGGGGAGGCGCTCGGCCACCGGGACCATCGCCGTGCGGCGGCGCCCCCCGACGAGATCGGCCCACGACACTCGCAGCGGCTGCTCGCCCGCCCACCGCGCCAGGCGCAGGACGGCCATCCAGACCGACGCGAGCTCGAGCGGGTCCTCGGGCGGGCGCCGGCCACCCCAGAGGTCGAGCTGGCGCAGCTCGGGGACGCCGTCGTCGCCGAGCACGGTCAGGTCGACCCACCCGCCGACGCGCACGCCGTACTTCCGGGACACCGTCGGGTGGTCACAGTCGTGCAGGTAGGTCGTGACGGGCTGCGTGCCGAACCACTGGCGGTACCAGTCGGCGGCGTGCGCGAACACCTGCTGCTCCTCGGGTTCGAGCGACGCGGGCGCGCGGAACGCGTCGAGGCGCGGCGGGCCACCGTCCGCGTGCGCGACGCGAGCTGCGTCGAGGAACGCCTCCCGGAGGCGCGCCCGCGGGATCGGACTGCCCGAGCCCGACGCGCCGACGTACTCGGCGCGGAGCCGCCGCGCGCACCGCGTGTCGACGGAGGTGAGCATCGACGGTGTCACCCGCGGCAGGTCGTCGCCAAGCTCCACGCGGCGAGCGTATCGGCGGGTCGATCAGCCACCCGGTGACCTTCGCGGGAGCGCGGACGACGCGTCGCGCTCCGTCCACCCCCCGCGGCGCGACGGGGAGGCCGCCCGCGCGCGCCCCGCCGCGTCCGCCGTCGGAAGCCGGGAGGTCAGGACACGGCCTGCCGCGTCTCGCCCCGGGCCCCGGGGGCGACGCCATGTCCCCGGCTCCCGCGGGTGGCCCCCGATACGCTGGGCGCCGTGGTCGACCCCTCGCTCGAGGCTACGGATCCCGCGATCGCCGACATCGTGCGTCGCGAGCTGGAACGTCAGAACACGACGATCCAGCTGATCGCGTCCGAGAACTTCACGTCGCCGGCCGTGCTCGCCGCGCAGGGGTCGGTGCTCACCAACAAGTACTCCGAGGGCTACCCGGGCAAGCGCTACTACGGCGGCAACTACGTCGTCGACGACGCCGAGGAGCTCGCCCGCCGGCGCGCCTGCGACCTGTTCGGCGCCGAGCACGCCAACGTCCAGCCGCACTCGGGCGCGAACGCGAACTTCGCGGCGTACCTGTCGCTGCTCGACCCGGGCGACGTCGTGATGGGCATGCGCCTCGACCAGGGCGGCCACCTCACCCACGGGTCGCCGGTCAACTTCAGCGGCCGCCTGTACCGCTTCGTCGCCTACGGCGTGGACGACGAGTCCGAGATGCTCGACTACGACGACGTGGCGCGGATCGCGGCCGCCGAGCGCCCCAAGGTCATCGTCGCGGGCGCGACGGCCTACCCGCGCCTCATCGACTTCGCGGCGTTCCGGTCGATCGCCGACGACGTGGGCGCCAAGCTGCTCGTCGACGCAGCCCACATCGCCGGGCTCGTCGCCGGCGGCGCGCACCCGTCACCGGTTCCCTACGCCGACGTGGTGACGTTCACGACGCACAAGACGCTGCGGGGCCCACGGGCCGGCGGCATCGTGTGCCGCGAGCCGTACGCCGCGGCGATCGACAAGGCGGTGTTCCCTGGGCTGCAGGGCGGCCCGCTCATGCACGTCATCGCGGCCAAGGCGGTCGCGTTCCACGAGGCCGCGCAGCCGTCGTTCCGTGACTACGCGGCGCAGATCGTCCAGAACGCCCAGGCGCTGGCTGCGGCGCTCGCCGACGAGGGCTTCCGGATCGTGTCGGGGGGGACGGAGAACCACCTGATGCTGGTGGACCTGCGGCCCTTCGGCGTGACAGGCAAGGTGGCCCAGGAGGCGCTCGACGCCGCCGGCATCACGTGCAACAAGAACGCGATCCCGAACGACCCCGAGAGGCCCTTCGTCACGAGCGGGCTGCGTCTCGGCACCGCCGCCGTCACGACCGCCGGGATGGGCGAGCCCGAGATGCTCGAGGTCGCGTCGCTGATCGCCCGCGCCCTCCGGGGGGTCGAGGATCCCCACGTCGCCGCCGAGGTGCGCGAGGCCAGCGCCCGGCTCTGCTCGAAGTTCACGCCGTATCCCGACCTGGGCTGAGCCGCCGTGCTCGGCTACTCGATCGTCGGGGCGGCGGGTGCGATCACGACGTTCCTCGTCGCGTTCCTCATGCGGCGCCTCGCGCCCCGGATCGGCGCCGTGTCGCTGCCCGGCGCGCGCAGCGTCCACACCGAGCCGACCCCGTCGCTCGGCGGGGCCGCGATGTTCGCCGGCTTCCTCGTCGCGATCGCGATCGCCTCACAGCTGAACCAGTTCCGGGAGATGTTCGCCGACTCGTCGGAGCCGCTCGGGCTGCTCCTCGCCGCGGGCGTGATGTTCCTCACCGGGATGCTCGACGACCTGCGGGAGGTCTCGCCGCCGGCCAAGGTCGCGGGGCAGGTGCTGAGCGGCAGCCTGCTGTCGCTGTTCGGCGTGACGATGCTCTACTTCCGCGTCCCCTTCGCGAGCTACCAGTACATCGTCCTGTCGCCTGATCTGGCGCCGCTCGTCACCGTCGTGGTCGTCGTCGTGCTGGCGAACGCGATCAACCTCATCGACGGCCTCGACGGGCTGGCCGCCGGGATCGTGTTCATCGCCGGGACCGCCCTGTTCCTCTACGCCGACCGGCTCTTCAAGGCCGGCCTCCTCGAGGGCTCCAACATCGGCCCGCTCGTGGCGGTGATCGCGGTCGCGGTCTGCGCCGGGTTCCTGCCCCACAACTTCAGCCCGGCCCGGATCTTCATGGGCGACGCCGGCGCGATGTTCCTCGGCGTCCTCATGGCGGTGACGACGATCACGATCGGCGGCCGCACGGCGGACGAGTTCAGCGGCCAGACCTACTTCTTCTTCGCGCCGCTCGTCATCCCGATCCTGATCCTCGCCGTCCCGGTGGTCGACACCGGGTTCTCGATCGTCCGCCGGATCTTTGCCCGAAGATCGTTCCTGGTCGCCGACCGCGAGCACCTCCACCATCGCCTCATGCGCCTGGGCCACGGCCCACGGCGGGCCGTGGTGATCCTCTGGCTGTGGACCGCGCTGCTGTCGGCCGTCGCGCTCATCCCGACGTACACGAACCGGGGCAACGCCATCGTCCCCCTGGCCCTCGCCGGGCTCGCCCTCCTCCTCTTCACCTACTTCCACCCGGGACTGATGCGCGCCCCGGACTCCGAGGCCGAGTCGTCCTGGTGGCGGAGGAAGAAGCCGCCTCCCGACGACGCCGTGGTGGACCTCGCGGATCGACGGAAGGCCGCCGGCCACCCTCGGTGACCCCAAGTTGACCCTCCCCGGGGGGTCCGGTACTTTGAGAAAGAATTCACAAGCGCCCCCGGCAATGCCGCCGGGCGGCGTCGCGTAAGGGAGCCCCCCAGGTGGAGGACCGCCGGCACCGGCCGGTGCCGTGGCAGAGCGGGTTCGGCGACGGACTCAGCCAGGCCGTCGACATGATCGGCCCGCCCGTCCTCCTGGGCCTGCTCGGGTGGTTCCTGGACAGCTGGCTCCACACCAGCCCGGCGTTTCTGATTGGCTTGGCCGTCCTCGGCGTCGCCGGGGTGTTCGTGCGGACGTACTACGAGTTCCAGGCGCGTGCGGCGCGCCACGACGAGGGGAAGCCGTGGGCGAGACGTCGGCCGTAGCGGTCGCCTACGAGGGTGACATCGCCCGCGACCTGGCCCGCCGGGCGGCGCTCGTCGCCCCGCTCGTCGTGCTCGTCTGCGGCCTCGGCTGGGGCGCGTCCGGCGCCGTCAGCGCCGTGATCGGCCTCGTCCTCGTGGCCCTCAACTTCCTCGCCGCCGCCCGCGTCCTGGCGTGGGCTGCGCCCCAGGGCGGCTCGGTCGTGATGGCCGCGGTGCTGGGCGGCTACCTGCTCCGCCTCGTCGTCCTGCTCGGGATCGTGCTGGCCCTCCAGCAGGTGGGCTGGCTCAACATCCCCGTGCTCGTGGTGACCCTCGCGGTCACCCACCTGGCGCTGCTCACCTGGGAGCTGCGGTACGTGAGCTTCTCCCTCGCCGCGCCCGGCCTTCAACCGGGACTGAAGCACAAGGCAGGCAAGCCGTGACGATCCCCGTCCTGGGCTTCACCTTCCCGCCCATCGACGAGCTGTTCCGCTGGAAGCCGTTCTTCCTCAGCGGGCCGTTCGGGTTCAACAAGACGGCGCTGCTGATCTTCATCTCGGTGACCGTCCTCAGCGTCCTGTTCGTCCGCGCCACCCGCAACATGGAGCTCGTGCCGGGGCGACTGCAGAACGTCGCCGAGATGGGCTGGGAGTTCGTCGACCGGGGGATCGTCCGCGACGTCATCGGCCCCGACTCGGCGAGCTGGTCGTCGTTCATGGCGACGCTGTTCTTCTTCATCCTGTTCCTGAACATCTGGGAGATCATCCCGGTCATCCAGTTCCCGCCGACGTCGCGGATGGCTGTCCCCTTCTATCTGGCGATCCAGTCCTACATCATCATGATCGTCGTCGGGATCGCGGTGCAGGGGCCGTGGCAGTACTTCAAGGGCTCGATCGTGCCGCCCGGCGTCCCGAAGGCGATGCTCGTGCTCGTCGTGCCGATCGAGTTCATCTCGAAGTTCTTCGTGCGGCCCTTCTCGCTGGCCGTGCGACTCCTCGCCAACATGATGGCGGGCCACATCCTGCTCACCGCCGTGGCACTGCTGTGCGCCGCGACCTGGACGACGAGCATCCCCGAGGCCCCGCTGCTCCCGTTCCTCGTGGCGCTGAACGTGGCGGTGATCCTCTTCGAGCTGCTCGTCGTCGTGCTGCAGGCGTACATCTTCACCATCCTCACCGCGGTGTACATCGCGGAGTCGAAGCATCCGGAGCACTAGGAGAAAGAGAAGCATGCTTCTGCACACCTTCCTCGCCCAGGCCTCGTCGGCGCAGCCCGATCTCAAGGCCGGCCTCCAGGCCATCGGCGCCGGCATCGTGTACGGCGCGGCGGCCATCGGGCCCGGCATCGGAATCGGCTACGTCGTCGGCTCCGCCATCCAGGCGATGGCCCGCCAGCCCGAGATGCAAGGACCGATCCGGACGACGATGTTCCTCGGCGTCGCGTTCGCCGAGGCGCTCGCGCTGTTCGGGTTCGTGCTCTTCTTCCTTGCCAAGAGCGGTTAGGAGGTCCGCCCGTGATCCCGATGCTGGTGGCCGCGTCCACGAACGTCACGGCCAAGAACCCGATCCTTCCCGAGACCAACGAGATCATCTGGACGGTCATCGCGTTCGCGATCGCGTTCTTCATCCTGGCGAAATACGCGTTCCCGGCCATGAAGAAGGGGCTCCAGGCGCGCGAGGACAAGATCCGCGGCGACCTCGAGCGGGCCGAGCAGGCCCGCAACGAGGCTGAGGCGACCCTGGCGCAGTACCAGAAGCAGGTCGCCGAGGCTCGCGGGGAGGCGACGCGAATCGTCGAGGAGGCCCGGCAGGCCGCGGAGGGTGTGCGCCGTGACCTCATCGCCCGGGCCGAGTCGGACGCCGCGGAGATCCGTCAGCGCGCCCAGGAGGACTCGCAGCTGGCGAGCAGCCGGGCGATGTCGGAGCTGCGCACCCACGTGGCGTCGCTCTCGGTCGACCTGGCCGAGAAGATCGTCGAGCGCAACCTCGACCGTGACACCCAGATGGGCCTCATCGAGAACTACATCAACTCGGTGGGCAACGGCAACGGCAGTCGGCGCCGGTGACACGCGAGCGCACCGAGGCGTACGCCGACGCCCTGCTCGCCGCGGCGCGCGGTGAGGGGAACCTCGCCGACATCGAGGACGACCTGTTCCGCTTCGCACGCACGTTTGAGAGCTCGGACCGGCTGCGCCTCGCGCTCACCGACCCGCACCTCCCGATCGAGCGGCGCCTCGCCGTCATCCAGGAGCTGATGGGCGGCCGCGGCCTCGCGGCGAGTGTCGCGCTCGTCTCGATGATCGTCACGGCCGGTCACGCCGGGGACCTCCCGGCGATCGTCGACCGCTTCGTCGAGCTCGCCGCGTCCGACCGGAAGCGCGAGTTCGCCGAGGTGCGCAGCGCCCTGCCGCTCGACGCCAAGCAGCAGAAGCGCCTCGCCGACGCGCTTGGCAAGGCGACCGGCAAGAACGTCGAGGTGAAGGTGATCGTGGACCCGAGCGTCCTCGGAGGGATCGTCGCCCGCGTGGGCGACGTCGTCATCGACGGCACCGTCCGTCACCGTCTGGAACAGCTGAAGGAGCAGCTCTGATGGCCGAGCTGACCATCAACGCCGACGAGATCGCGGCCGCGCTGCGCAAGCACGTCGAGTCGTTCACCCCGTCGATGGACCAGGCCCAGGTCGGGCGCGTCCTCGAGGTGGGTGACGGCATCGCCCGCGTCGCCGGGCTCCCCGACACCGCGGTGAACGAGCTCCTCGAGTTCACCGGCGGCAAGCTCGGGCTGGCCCTCAACCTCGACGAGGACTCGATCGGGACGGTCGTGCTGGGCGAGGACTTCGACGTCGAGGAGGGCGCCGCCGTGCAGGCGACGGGTCGGATCCTCTCCGTGCCCGTCGGCGAGGGCCTCATCGGGCGGGTTGTGAACCCGCTCGGGCAGCCGATCGACGGCAAGG
>JBPYDT010000138.1:0-9331 GCA_051986275.1 Acidimicrobiia bacterium
GACCACTTCACCTCGGGGAGCCGCGCGAGCTGGCGCGGGATCGGGCGGACGCTCGTGACGGTGCGCCAGGACGAGCTCATCGCGTCGGTCACGCGCCGGTACGCGTTCGGCTGGACCAGCAGCGCGATGACGATGACGATGACAAGCGACGCGTCGACGAACGACGTGTTGGAGAAGGCCCACGTGGCTATCGCGTCATAGATCCCGAGCGCGATCGCCGCGAGCGCGGTGCGAGGCAGGTTCTCCATCCGACCGATGACCGCCGCGACGAGCGCGCGCAGCAGGAGGTCGTACCCGCCGCCCGACACGGTCGTGAAGCCGCTGAAGCCGAGCACCGGCACGCGGAACAGCACGGCCATCGCCGACAGGACGGCGGCGAGGCACCACACGATGGTGTCGAGGCGCGGGACCGGGACCCCGAGCAGTGTCGCTCGATCCGCGTTCGCCGCCGCGGCGCGGATCGCCACGCCGTAGCGCGAGCGGCGGAGGAACACGGTCAGGCCGACGATGAGGAGGAGCGCGCCGCCGAGCGCCACCACGTCGTCCCCCGAGAAGACGACCGGCGACAGGGTGAGGTGGAGCGTGAGGGGCGTGGTGAAGGACTGATGGGTCGACGCGGTGAGGCACGCCGGGTTCTTGCCCGGGTCGCAGAACCACAGCGGGATGATCGCCGCGAAGCCGTTCAGCGCCTGGGCGAGCGCGATGGTTGCGACCGTGAGCATCAGCCGCGAGCTGTTGCGAAAATGACGGGGGAGGAGGCTGGTCGCCGCGCCGATCGCGATCGCCGCCACGACGCCGGCCGCGATCGCGAGGACGTAGCCGATGCCGTACGTGACGTGGAGCTCGATGGCGAGCACGGCCGCGACGACGCCGAGCTGCGCTTGGGCGAAGTTGATGATCCGGTTGGCGCGGTAGACGAGCACGATCCCGATCGCCACGAGGGCGTACAGCGCGCCGTAGATGACCCCGAGCACCACGATCCCGGCGGGCAGGCCCTTCGACAGCAGCTGCGCCAGGACCACCCACAGCAGGCCGACGCCGACGACCCATGCCAGCCCGGTGGCGACCCGACGGACCGGGCTCTCCCCGACGGCCGCCGGGCCGTCGGCTGCCGGCAGCGGCGCCGCGCTCACGCTCGGCATGCTCGCCGAGGCCGGTGCGCCCGTCGAGCAGCCGCGACGCTGGTCACCGACGGGTCACGCGGCCGGGACGGTCCAGGGCTGGGCGGCGAGGAACTCGACGATCGCGCCGCGGAACGCCGGGTCGCCGACCGCGGTGAGGTGGTCGCCCCTGACCACGCGTGCCGTGGCGCCGGGGATGCGGTCGGCGACGTCCTGGGGCGAGCCCACCCCCACGTCCCGGTCGCCCGCGATGACGAGCGTCGGCACGGTGATCGCGTCGAGCCGGGCCGGCGCGCCGGGCCGCGCCGACCGCTGGATCGCGGCGAGCGCCTGGCGATCGGCGCCCGTCCGCTCGGCGAAGGCCCGGAACGCCCGCGCGACCGGGTCGGCGATCGTCGCCGGATCGTCGGCGAGCAGCGCGTCGGCGATCGCGCCGCGGCTCGCGCGTGGCCGTCGGCCGGCCAGCCCGGCGCCGAATCCGCCCAGCACGAGCGAGCGGGCCCTCGGCTCGACGAGGACGAGCCGGGATGACACGAGCGCCCCCATCGAGTAGCCGACGACGTCGACCGCGTCCACGTCGACGTGGTCGAGGAGCGCGCGGGCGTCGCGCACCATCGCGTCGTCCGCGTACCGTGCCGGATCGGTCGGCTTGTCGGAGGCGCCGTGACCCCGGGCGTCGGGCGCGAGGACGCGGTGGCCGGCGTCGACCAGGGCGTCGACGACCTGGGGCTGCGTCCAGTTCGCGTGCTGGTCGGCGGCGAAGCCGTGCAGCAGCAGGACCGGTCGCCCCGCGCCCTCGTCGCGGTACGCGATGGTCGTGCCGTCGAACGAGGCGAAGCGCTCCATCACCGCGATCCTCCGACGGTCACGGGGTGAACAGGGGCGGGAGCGTCGACGGCCAGTCCCCGAGCGTGAAGCGCTTGCCGTTGTAGACCTCGATGTAGGTCCCCTGGTTGCCGTTCAGCGGCGAGGTCTTCGTGCCGTCCCAGTACACGAACCGGGCGTCGCTGACCGCGGTGTGGTCACCCGTCGCCGCGCCCGTGGGCGACGACCGGAAGTTCCACTGCCCGTACTCGTAGTCCGGTGCGCCCATGATCGGCAGCGCGTGCGTCCCCCGCGCCAGGTTGGCCGGCGTGAGGTCCGGGCCCGCCGCCTGGAGCAGGTCGAACACCTCGATGAGCTGGCTGTAGTTCCCGTCCGTGCCCGGCGGGATCGGGTGCCCGGTCAGCTTCTGGTACAGCTTGCCGGCGACCGAGTTCGGCCCGGTCGTCTTGTCCGAGGCCGACAGCTGGCTCAGCCCGAAGAGGTGGCCGGTCACCTCGCTCTGGTCGTAGCTCTGCGCCGACTGGTCGAGGTCGGTCAGGCCGGCGCCGTTGAGCACCCACTCGGGGTGGTAGTTCTGCGCCGCGGCGGCCTTCGTGAGGTCCATCGCCGAGAACGGGTCGCACGCCAGCACCACGGTCGTCACGCCCGCGGACTTGAACTGCAGGATGGCCTGCTGCGCGGACTGCGCGAACGTCGAGATGTCGAGGTTGTAGAGGAACGTCGAGTTGAAGGTGCTCGTGGGCACGTGGAAGTGATGGGCCATCACCTCGGCGAAGCCGCTCGTCGTGCTCCCGTTGCAGTGGATGTACGGGGCGAGGTTGGGCAGGTACGTCCCGAACCGCCGGACCTTGGTCCGCAGGCTCTGGTCCCCGGCGTAGATCGCCGGCTTGCCGACGAGGAGCTTGTCGAACGCCTCGGCCGTCTGGTTCGCGATGCGATCGCAGTCCATTGCGGTGTTCCAGACGTAGGGGTTCTGCTGCTGGAAGGTCCCCTCGTTGAAGTAGGCGTTGCCGTTGAACTCCACGAGCTTCTGCTGGGCCGCGCACTGCGAGAACGGGCCCGTGCCCCCCGACACGAACGTGTCGCTGAAGGTGAAGCCGACCTCGCCGAAGGCGTGCAGTTGGTTCGCGATCGTGTCGGCGTCGGCGCACGCCTGCGCCTGACCCTGCCCGAGCGCCTCGTTCGTCGCGTCGCCCGTCCCGGTGACCTTCTGCAGGACGACGTGGCGGCCGTACAGATCGAAGACCTTGTTGAAGTAGTTGAGGAAGACCTGCTGGACCTGGTCCGTGACCTCGGGCAGCGCCGCGCCGTTTTGCTTCGCCTGCGCCGCGACCTGCTGGGTGTTGGCCGTGCTGGGGAACTCGCGCTGGACCAGCGTGATCGTCGAGGCGGTCACGCCGTTCGACGTGGCGCCGCCGTTGTTGCCTTTGAAGGCGGCGACGCACGGGGGCGCGTAGGGCGACGCGAACTGCGGGGCACCCGAGGTGCAGGGCGTCCCGCTCACCGTGGTCCCGCTGCCGACCGCGACGGTGCCCGACCCCGGGTACTTCCACGGGAACGGTCCTTCGCCCGCGGTGCTCGACGCGGCCGCGACGCCGACGACGCCGCCCGTGAGCAGCGCCACCACCGACAGGCCGATGACGACCCGGGCGAGGCGCCTCGGCTGGTGCCCGCCGTGCGCCGCGTCACGCGGCTGGGCCGAGCGTTCGACTCCGTGGATGCTCACGTGCTGTTCCCCCCTGAGTTGTGACCGAGCCGCGGCGGCTACCCGGGCGAGCGGGCCGCTGCCGCGTCACCGAGCAGCTCGGCCATGTTGCCCGCGAAGAACCGCTGGCGGTCGGCGGCACCGGTGCCGGTCAACGTCTCTTCGAACTTGGCGATGGGGTCGCGGCCACCCTCGGGGTGCGGGTAGTCGGTGGAGAACATGAACAGCTCGGGGCCCGCCTGCTCGATCATCCAGCCGACGGGCTCGCCGGCGAACGGGGTGAACTTCAGGTGCCGGCGCACGTACTCGGACGGCTTCAGGGCGAGGCGCGTGAGCGGCGGCTCGGTCCGCCGGAAGGAACGCTGCGCGAGGTCGAGCTGCGGCAGCCAGGACACGACCCAGCCGGCGCCCTGCTCGATGCAGCCGCCCCGCAGCCGGGGAAACCGGTCGAAGAGCCCGTCGAGGATGAGCACGCCGAGGAAGAGCTGTGGCGAGTGGTGAATCGCCAGGTAGTCCTTCGACCGGACGTTCTCGCCGCCGCCGAGGTGGTCTGTGACGGGCATCTCGTTGTTGTGGAACGCCGGGTCGAGCAGTCGGCCGCCGCCGCCGACGTGGAGCACGAAGGGCACGTCGGCCTCCTGGAGCAGGTCCCAGAAGGGGTCCAGATCCGGATGCGTCGGCGCGCGGTCGCCGGCGGCGGTGGAGGGGACCATGACCGCGCGGCACCCGGCCTCGATCGCCTCACGCGCCGTCGCCGTCGCGCGCGCCGGATCGACGAGCGGCACGAACGCGACCGGGTAGAGCCGCGGATCGGCGGCGCAGAAGTTGGTCATGGCGAGGTTCTGGGCCCGGCTCCCGCCGTAGAGCCGGTCCAGGTCGCGCCCGGCGAACAGCGCAGACGCGAACGTCGCGAACACGAGCTGGCCGCGGAAGCCGAACAGGTCGAGGACCCGGCCGCGCTCCTGCGGGTCGAACGCGCCGAGGGCGCGCCACCCCTTGTCCTGCAGCAGTCGATCCTCGGCCTCGCGCTGTCGGTCCGGATCGCCGCGCCGCTCCGCGGCTCGGCTCGTGGCGTCCTCGAGGACCGGGCGGAGCGCCTCGACCTGCTGGCGCCGCAGCCGCCCTCGGAGGTCGTCGTCGAGATAGGGGTCGAGGAAGCCGTCCAGCTCCATCAGGTGGCTGTCCGCGTCGAGGACGTCTCGGGACCCGGCGTACGTCATCGTCCCCCTCCGGCTGCCAGTGTCGCGCCGGGTGACACCGTGTCACCTCGCGACGTGACACAGTGTCACCGATGCCCGTCTCGACCGCAACCCCCCGGCCCGCGCCCGCTGGAGCGCGGCGGGAGGCTGGGCCGGCCGCACGGCTGCGCCGGGCGGAGCGCTACGACGCGCTGGTCGACGCGGCCGCGGCTCTGGTGGCGGAGGGGGACGTCGACGCCGTGACCATGGACGCGGTCGCGGCTCGGGCCAGCGTCAGTCGCCCGCTCGTCTACAAGCACTTCGCGAATCGCCATGAACTGCTCGCGGCGGTCTACCGACGGGAGGCCACCGCGCTCGACGGCGAGATCGTCCGCGCGGTGCAAGCCGCGCGGGGCTTCGAGGACATCCTGCGGACGATGCTGCGCGGGGTCCTGGTGGGACAGGCGTCGCGCGGGCAGACCTTCGCCATGCTGCGTCGAGCCGGTGCCCGGGACGCCAACCTGCGACACGAGCAGCGAGAACGCGACCGGCGCACCCTGCGCTTCTTCACCTCGCGCGCCGTGGAGGAGTTCGACCTGCCGCGACACGAGGCACGGGCGGCGCTCGCCATCCTGCTGTCCGGCGTCGACTCGATGATCGCGCTCTGGCACGATGACCCGACGCCAGAGAACGCCGAGGTGCTCGAAGAGCTCTACGTCCAGCTCGTGATCGGCGGGCTCCGGCATCTGGCCGCGACGGGGGCCGGCGCGCCGCGCTGACGCCGAGGTCGTCGCTCCGCGGTCGCGCCGTCGCGCTCAGGCCGCGCGCTGGGACGTGAAGATCAGGGTCTGGTAGGGGCGGCGAACGGTCCCGCCGAACTCGTCGTCGGCGACCCGCTCGATCTCGTCGAGCAGCTCCGCCCGGAGCGCGTCGGGCAGCATGATCCAGCCCGCGAAGGTGCCGAACAACCGCCGCAGCCCGGCGGCGTCGTGCACGCCTTCCCAGTCGATCACTTGGACGTCGACGGGGCCGAAGGACGGGCTCGCCTCGATGATCCGCGCGCGGGCGAGGAGGTCACGCCGGTGCGCGGCGTGCGACGCTTCGGGCCGCACCAGCTGGGGTGCACGCTCCTCGAGGATCGGCTCGAGCACGTCGTGGAACGGGTCCGGTCGCCCTTCATCGCCGAACAGCGTCCACCAGACGGCGAGCCACCCCCCAGGACGAAGGACGCGAGCGCACTGCTCCACGCCGGCGACGGCGTCGACCCAGTGGAACGCGGTCGCCGACGTGACGAGATCGAACGCCGTGGCCGGAAGGGAGGCCCGCTCGAACTCGGCCACGATGACCTCGACACGACGGCCGGTCGTCCGCTCGAGGAGGCGCTCCATCAATGCCGCGCCCGGATCGACGACCGTCACCACCGCGCCCAGGTCCAGCATCGGCAACGTGGCCTGCCCGACGCCGGCGCCGATCTCGAGGACGCGGGCGCCGTTCTCGAGGCCGCACCGCTCGACGAGCAGCTCGAACACCTGTGACGGATAGCCGGGGCGGGCGTCGTATGCGTCGCCGATGCGGTCGAAGGAGCGAGCCAGCGCCGGCGGCCGCCGCATCAGCTCCGGCTCGTCTTCACCCACGTCGCCATGGTGGCGGACGGCTCGGCGATCGACCGCGTCAGACGGGGTGTGTCCGGCACGCGGGTTCAGCTGCCCGTGGCTGCCCCCGGCTCAAAGTCGACCCGGAGCCGAGTGAGCGTCGTCGATTTGATCCGCCACCCACCGTCAGCCATCTCGTAGCGGTCGTGGTAGTGGCCGTACCCGTGCATCGCCGCGAGCGGCGCGCCGTCGGGCCAGCGCAGCTTGTCCTCCATCGCCCACACGCCGGTCGCGGTGCTCGGCGAGGTGACCTCGATCTCGGGTGTATGGCCGTGGTGGACCGTCGTGACGTCGCCGACCATGCGACGCACGAACGCGGCGATGGCCCGGCTTCCCGTCGTCACGCCCTCATCGCTTCCGCCTCTCACCTCGCCCGACATGTCCATCCGCGCGTCGGGTGTGAAGACGTCGGCGAACGCCTCCCAGTCCTTCGTGTCGAGGCAGCGGAAGTAGCGCGCCTTCAGCTGCTTGATCTCCTCGATGGCCTCGAGGCGCTGGACCAGGTCCATCGCGGGCTCCCTGCATGGTCGGTTTCGGCGCGGCCGACGGTAGCGGCGGCCTTCGTGGCCCCCGCGACGCGGTCGTACGCTGGGTCCGGTGACCGACGTCGAGTTCTTCGTCGACCCGAGCTGCCCGTGGGCCTGGATCACCGCCCAGTGGATCCGGGAGGTCGCGCCCGCCCGAGACCTCACCCTGACGTGGCGGTCCTACTGCCTCGAGATCCGTGACGACTACGGCGTCGCCTCGACTGTCCCCGACGACCTTCGCGACGTGGTCATCGCGGCGCACGCGCTCTCGCACCGGATGCTGCGGATCTTCGAAGCGGCCCGCGTGGCGGCCGGTGAGAGCGCGGTCGAGCACCTCTATACGGCGTGGGGCCGACGCTTCTTCGCACGCGGCGCGGCGCACGACGACAGCATGCTCGCGGCGTGCCTCGAGGATGCGGGCCTCGACGACGCGCTGATGTACGCCGCCGACGACGTGAAGTGGGACGCTCCCATCGGCGAGGCGATGGAGGTCGCGTACGCGTTCGGCGGGCCGAAGACCCAGACACCCACCATCGTCGTTCGGACTGACCCGCCGCACGGGTTCAAGGGCCCCGTCATGGCACCCGCGCCAACGGGCGACGCGGCGGTCCGGCTGTGGGACGCGCTCATGGTGCTCTCGGCGGAACCCGGCTTCTTCGAGTTCATGCGCCCGAGGCGCAACCCGCCGAAGCCGGCTCCGTTCGACTGAGCGCTGCCGCCTGGTCCCGATCTATTGGGACCGATCTGGCGGCGCGGGCGACTCGAGGCCGGTGGGGGCGGTGGTGACATCGGCGGTGGCGGACGGCGGCGGCAGTGGTGGCGGCGCTACGGCGCAGGTGGGGCAGCGTCGGTGGCTGAAGTTCGGTTGCGCTGGCGAGCAATTCGACGCTTATCCCTGACCCCTCAGGCGGCCAGGAGCACTCGAAGCGCGTCAAGTTCGCCCTCGATGCGCTGACAGAGGGTCGCGGCGACCGCCGCCATGACCTCGGGCGACTCCTCGTCGAGCTCGGCGTCCGGGTCGAGGACGTGGTCGAGGTCCGTGAGGTCGGCGAAGCGGGCGCGCAGGTCGCGCACGTCGGCGACGGCGTCGCGTAGTGCTTCACGCGTGGCGCTCGGGTCGTTCATCGGGGCTCCTTTCGGCAGACCCAATCCGTTCCCAATCGGGGGCGTACCCGCCGGCATTCGCCGTCACTCACGCGCCACCGAAAGCGCGTGACCAGCGCAGACGCGGTCAGTTCGCGGGTCGCGCCCCCCGGTCCGTTCGGTCCCCGCGGGGCGTAGCGCCGCCACCTGCCAGGCACTCCAGCTGGTGTTCGCCGCGGTCCTGGAATTCAGCGCCTGAGCCGACGAGGGGCTGCGCACCGTCTCGCTGACCAGCACCCGACCCGGTTACGGCGAGGACCCGGGATGGAGCAGTCCAGCGCGCCAGACCGGCTACGGGTCCAAGCCGGTTCTGTCCCGTGACGCGGAACGGACGTCGAAAGGCCTACTTCCAATCGATCAGTTCGCCTTATTGACGATCGTCGCCCCCGCGCGCCGCCGGCGCGGCCTCACGGGCGCGCAGGTCGTCGAGCCAGGCGACGACCGCGTCCTCGTAGGCGATGCCGAAGCGCACCACCGCCGCGCGCCCGTCGTCGCTGGTGCCCGCCGCGGCGGCCAGGCTCTCGTAGAGTGAACGCCGCCGCGCGTGCTCGTCGCGACTGTCGTCCAGGAACTGCCGCAACAGTGACGGGTCGACGTGGTGCCCGAACCAGAGCGTGACGAGCAGCGGGAAGCGGATCTGCTCCGGTCCGGGCGGCTGGCTGATCCAACGCTCGAAGGCGCGGCGGCCGGCGGCGGTGATCGAGTAGGCCACGCGGTCGCGCACGCCGGGCGCTTGGGCCTTGATGAGCCCCCGCTCCTCGAGCGTCCGCAGCTCGCGGTACACGTGGCTTGGGGTGACGTTCCAGAACCGGGCGAGCCCGCGCTCGACGCGCTGGAGCACCTCCCACCCGGTCATCGGGCCGTCGCATAGGAACCCGAGCACCGACCCCTGGGTTGCGTTGAGCCCTGCCGGCATTGACACTCCCTTGTGGAACGTTAGGGTAGCACCGATCTTCCCTAAGGGAAGGAGCGGGATGCACGGCCGGACGGTCGATGAGGTCGTGGCGAGCGTCGAGGCCGACGGCTACACGGTGATCCCGAGCGCCATCGCGCCGCACCAGGTGGCGTGGGCGCTGGCCGAGCTCACCCGGCTTGTCGACGAGACGCCGATCGGGCGGGACGACTTTGAGGGCCGCCGGACGCGGCGCGTGTACGCGCTGTTCGCCAAGACGCGGGCGCT
>JBPYDT010000139.1:0-21020 GCA_051986275.1 Acidimicrobiia bacterium
GGTGCACGTAGTGGTAGTGCGGCTCGTCGTCGAACACGTCGAAGCGCACGTACTCGTGCCCGTCGTCGCCGCACACGTGGATCGACACGCCCTCGTCCGAGAACCCGCCGGCCGGGGAGCGCTCCTCGAGCTCGGCCAGGTGCGCCGCGTTCCCGGCGTAGGTCGCGGTGAGTGATTCGGGGTCGACGTCGCGGTACTCGACCCCGATCCGGACGGCGCCCGCGTCGAAGTAGCGGGTGTGCTCGGCATCCGGCGGCTGGGGCGGCATGTTGTAGACCTCGCCGATCATGGGGTGCCTCCTTCGCAGAGTCGCGTGAAGACGCGCCGGGCGGTCCCCTGGCGCAGCGCCGACGCCACCTCCGGCGTGAGGTCCAGCTCGCCGAGCTGGCTCAGCGCGTGGCGGTGCCCGACGGTCGGGAAGTTGGTGCCGAACACGACCTTCTGCCGGCCGGGTCCCCGCGCGAAGCGGAGCACCGCGGGGGGCCAATGGCTCGGCGGGTACGCCGCGGTGCCGAGGAACACGTTCGGGAACTTCAGCGCCATCGCGATCGCCTCGTCCACCCACGGCCAGCCGAGGTGGGACAGCAGGAACCGGGTGTCGCGGAAGTAGAGCGCCGCCCGGTCGATCGTGATCGGCCGGCCGCACTCGCTCGGCATCAGGCCGCCCGACGTGCCCGCCTGCATCGCCACCGGCAGGTCGAAATCGGTCGCGGCCGCGTAGAGCGGGTAGAGGTCGGCGTGGTCGAGGCGGCGGTCGAAGCTGTGCGTGTGGAGGTAGACGCCGACGACCCAGGGCTCGGCGAGATGCGCCCGCAGCTCACGCACGCCGGCCATGCCGCGGTCCGGGTCGAGGAGGGCCAGCGCGGCGAACCGCCCTGGCCACCGGTCGACCAGCGATTCGAGCTCGGGCCAACGGGCCGCGATGTGCTCGAAGTCGAAGGGGTCGAGCGTCCCGTGGCGACCGACGTCACCCGTCGGGAGGAGCACCGTGTCGACGCCGAGCTCGTCCATCCGGTCGACCATCGCCGCGGGCTCGGCGAAGCTGTCGGTCTCGTCCCGCCGCACCTTCACCGCGACCCCGGTCGCGGCGATCGCGCCGTCCCAGATCGCGCGGCGGTCGGGCGTGAACGCGTTGCACAAGACGTCGACGACGCCGTCAGCGGTCATCGCGGAAGCGCTTCAGCTTCGGGGCCGTCCCCACCTCGGTCCAGGCGTCCAGCGCGCCGGGCGCCACGACCTCGGCGCGGATCTTGACCCCGAGGCGCTCGGCGAGCCGGGCCTCGACGGCCGTCGCGAGCGCGTCGTAGGTGGCGGCGTCGGCGTCGCTCGTCACGCTGACGACCATCTCGTCGCGCCGCCCCTCGCGGACGGCTCGCACGAACCAGTCCTGGGCGACGCCCGGGACGGACAAGGCGATCTCGCCGACCGCCTCGGGCCACACGTTCACGCCGCGCAGCTTCACCATGTTGTCGGCGCGCCCCGCGAACGGCGCCATCTTGCGCAGCCAGCTACCGCACTCGCAGCGCTCGCGCGGGTAGAGCGTCGACAGGTCCATGATGTTGTACCGGAACTGCGGGCTCCCGGTCTTGTAGAGCTCGGTGATGCAGAGCGCGCCCTGCTCGCCGTCGGGCAGCAGCTCCCCGGTCTCCGGGTCCACGATCTGCACCACGAACGCGTCCTCGAAGATGTGGAGGCCGTCGTGGGCCGGGCACTCGACCGACACCCACTGCACCTCGTGAAAGCCGTACGAGTGGAAGCACTCGGCGTCGAAGGTGGACTCGAGCAGCTCGCGGTCGCCGATGTTGGGCAGCGCGCGGATCTTCAGATCGCGCTTCGGGTCGTAGCCGAGGTCGCGCGCCACCTCGGCCAGGCGCAGCAGGTAGTCGCCGGTGGTGAGGATGGCCGTGGCCCCGTACTCGATCGCCAGCTCGACCTGGCGCTCGCTGCTCGTCACGTTGCCCGTGCCCGTGGTGAGCACGACGCAGTTCAGCCAGCGGTGCAGCGCCTCGTCGAACGCGAACGCGCCGTTGTGCGTCCCGTACGCCCAGGAGTTGAGGACGACGTCGCCCGGTCGGATGCCCTGCAGGTACAGCGCCCGGGCGGTCAGGACCGCACCGACCTCCCGGTCCCACTGCGTGTAGAAGGTGGGCCGGGACTTCCCGGTCGTGCCACCCGACATGTACACGCGCAGTGGCTCGCGGAGGGCATCGGCCGGTGTCACCGCCTGGTAGTCGCCCCACGGGGGGTGCGCCTCGATGCTGTCCCGGATGTCGTGCACCGTGTACGGCGGGACGCGCTCGAGGTCGTGCACGCCAGTGAGCGTGCGCGGGTCGAACCCCGCCGCCGACCAGCGGCGGGCGAAGAACGGCACCTGGGCCGCGGCCATCGCCCGCTCCCGTAGCCGGCTGCGCTGCACGCGCTCGAGCTCCTCGGGCGGCGCGAGCCACGCCCGCTCGAAGTACTCCGGCGGCGGGGGGAACGCCCGCACGAGCTCCTGGTAGTCGACCGCCTCGAAGGGGCGGCGGAACCCGACGCTCACCCCGGCAGCGTGCCCGGGGGGAACCGGTACAGATCCACCGCGTTGTCCCACAGCACCTTGCGCTTCGAGTCCGGGTCGACGCCCTCGAGGGCGAGGAAGTGCTCGGTCGCGTGGGGGTACTTCGAATCCGGGTGCGGGAAGTCGGTCTCGAACACGATGTGGTCGTCGCCGAGCCAGCGGATCACGTCGGCCACGAAGCGGTCGTCGCACTCGGTCGAGATCCAGCAGTTGCGCCGGAAGTAGTCGGTCGCCGACATCGCGAGCTCGGGCGCCTCGACCGCGCCGGCGAGTTCCAGGTGCTCGTCGATGCGGTGCAGCCACGAGGGCAGCCAGCCGCAGCCCGCCTCCATGTACGCCACCCGCAGGCGCGGGAAGCGCTCGTACACGCCGTGCACGATCATCGACAGGACGGCGCTCTGGGCCTCGTGGGGGTGCACGACGGTGTGCCACTCGGTGAACGTGTCGAAGCGGTCCGAGCCGGCGGTCGGCGCGTTCAGGCCCATGTACTCGTGCGTCGCGAACGCGCAGTCGAGGTCCTGGAGCAGCTCGTAGATCGGGTCGTAGTAGCGGTCGCCCAGGCTGCGGTGGTTGAACTGGTCGGGCCGGGCCCAGAAGCAGCGCACCCCGAGGTGGTCGTACGCGAACTGGATCTCCTCGACGGCCCGCGACACGTCGTTGAGCGGCACCGGGCCCGAGGCGAGCACGCGCCGGTCGGAGGCCTCGCGCATCTCCTCGCCCCAGCGGTTGTACGCCCGGACCATCGCGGCCTGGAGCTCGGGGTCGATCCCCTCGAGCCACAGGTCGTACTCGGGGCCGTAGATCACCATCGCGTCGACGCCCTCGAGCGCGATGGCGTCGGCGACGCGGTCGCCGGTGAACCCCGCGGTCACGATGTCGCCGTACTTGGCGATCATGTCCTCGGTCGTCCAGTTGATCGCCTTCTGGAACTGCCCGTAGATCGAGGTCGGGTGCTGGGTCCACCGGCCGTCGACCGTCACCGGGTTGTAGTGGTCGAATCCCGCGGGCGCCCGTCGCCCGACCCGGTCGCGGAACCGCTTGTCGAGGAAGCGCTCCCACAGGTCGGGCGGGTAGACCACGTGCGCGTCCGCATCGAAGATCTGCAAGCCGTCGCGCATTGCACCTCCCGGGATCGGACGCCCTCAGTACAGCAGACGCGCCGTGGAGCGGCGAGCGGCGCCCTCGAGCGAGGAGACCGGATCATGGCCAAGCTCATCTACTCGTCGACCACCTCGCTCGACGGCTTCATCGAGGACGCGTCCGGCTCGTTCGCGTGGTCCGAGCCCGACGAGGAGGTCCACCAGGACGTCAACGATCGGCTTCGGGCGGTCGGCACCTACCTGTTCGGGCGCCGGCTGTACGAGACCATGCTCTTCTGGGAGACGATGCCCACGCCCGGCGCGTCGCCGGCCGCGCAGGACTTCGCGGCGATCTGGCGGGCCGCCGACAAGGTCGTCTACTCGACGAGCCTGCGCGAGGTCGCGAGCGCCCGCACCCGTCTCGAGCACACCTTCGACGCGGACGCCGTCCGGGCGATGAAGGCGGGCGCGCCTCACGACCTCGTGATCGGTGGGGCCGCGCTCGCGGCCGAGGCGATCCGGGCGGGCCTCGTCGACGAGCTGCAGATGTACCTCACCCCGATCGTGGTGGGCGGCGGGAAGCGGTACCTGCCCGATCACGTGCGGCTGCACCTCGACCTGGTCGACGAGCGTCGCTTCGCGAGCGGCGTGGTGTACGTGCGCTACGCCGTCCGATGACGGCGATCACCCTGCGGGCAGCATCGGCTCCAGCACGGCGAGCCCCCGCGCGATCGCGGGCCCGTAGCCCTCGGCCTCGATGCGCGGGCCGAGCATCTCCAGCTCGACGTACCCGTCGTACCCCGCGGCGGTGATCGCGCCGAGCAGCGAGGCGAGCGGCATGTCGCCGTCGCCCGGCACGGCTCGCTCGCTCGCGGTGAGCGTCCCCACCAGGTAGTCGCTCACCTGGACGAGCTGGAAGGTGTCGACGCCGTCGATGATCGTCTGCTCGAGCCCGCGCTCGGACCAGCAGTTCGTCAGCTCGACCACGACGCCGACGTCGAGCTCGCGGGCGACCTCGACCATGTCCCTCAGCGTGTGCACGAACCCGACGTCGCGGCGGAGCGGGTTCGTGTGCTCGATCGCCAGGCGGACGCCGGCCGCGTCGGCCCGCTCCCGGACGGGCCCGATCGCGGCGAGCAGCGCGGCGACGCATTCGTCGAAGCTGAGCGGTCCCGGGGTCCCGCCCGTGACGAAGAGGCACCCGGCGTCGACGGCGGCCGCGACGTCCACGGCGACGTCGAGCCCGGCGCGTTCGGCATCCCAGCTGTCCGGGTCGCACAGCGTGAAGCCGCGCGCCGCGACGCTGCTGACGGCGAGCTCTCGGTCGACCACCCGGGCGACGGCCCTGTCGACGCCGACCGCGGTGAGCTTCGGGAGGAAGAGCCCCACGGTATGAACACCCAACTGCGCCCAGAGGTCGAGGTCCTCGTCGAAGCGCAAGTTCACGGAGCTGAGAGCGCTCACCGACAGCTGCGAATGCATCACCGCCCCCCATTGCCAGCGGCGCGTCAACGTTAGTGTGGCCCGCCCGATCCGGGAACGCCACGCATGCCGACGGACGAGCCGACGCACCTCGACGACGCGATCACGGCGGACGTCATCCGCAGCGGCCTGTCGGTCGCCGTCGAGGAGGCGAGCATCGTCGTCGTCCGGTCGGCGCACAGCACGTTCATCCAGGAGGGCGCCGACGCCTGCGCCGCGCTCCTGGACGCGAGGGGCCAGCTCGTCGCCCAGTCGGCGGCCACGAGCCTCATGCACGCCGCCAGCCTGCGGTGCTCGCTGCCGTCGCTCCTCGAGGACGTCCCCGCCGCTTCGATGCAGCCCGGCGACGTCTTCGTCCTGAACGACCCCTACCGGGGCGGGATCCACGCCAACGACCTCATCGTGTTCCGCCCGATCCTGGCGGACGGCCGGGTGGCGTTTTTCGCCGGGACGCTGGTGCACGTCGCCGATGTCGGTGGTGTTGCCGCGGGCGGCCTCGCCGCGCTGGCCACCGACACCTTCGGCGAGGGGCTCCTGCTGCCCCCCGTGCACCTGGCGCGCGGCGGCGAGCCCGCGGCCGACGTGCGGCGAATCGTGGCGCGCAACAGCCGCGTGCCGGACAAGGTGCTCGGCGACGTCGACGCCCTCGTCGCCGGTGTGCACGTCATCGCGGCGAGGGTCGAGGACCTGCTCGCCCGCCACGGCGTCGACCGGCTCGAGGCGTTCGTCGACGCGTGGCTCGTCGAGACGGAGCGGCGGATGCGCACCCAGCTCGCCGCGCTCCCCGCCGGGACCTACCACGGGTCGTTCGTGATCGACGGTGACGGGGTGGAACCCGGCCGTACCTTCGACGTGCAGGTCGCGGTGACGTGCCGTGACGGTGCGGTCGACGTCGACTTCGCCGGGACCGCGACGCAGGCGCGGGGCGCGATCAACGCGTCGGTGTCACAGGCGCTGAGCGGCGTCGTGTACGGGATCCGCTGCTTCGTCGACCCGACGATCCCGATGAACGAGGGCTGCTGGCGCCCCATCACCGTCCACCTCCCGCCCGGCTCGCTCGTGAACCCGACGCCGCCCGCGGCGTGCGGCGGCCGCATCGTCACCGTCGCGGCGGCGGTCGAGGCGATCCTCGCCGCGCTCGCCGAGGCGCGCCCCGACCTCGACACGGCGGCGAGCGGGCTCATCCACGTGTTCACGCTCTCCGGACGCCGCGGCGGGACACCGTGGCTCAACCTCTTCTACGAGTTCGGTGGCGTCGGCGCCCGGGTCGGCGCGGACGGTCCCGACGCGACGGGTTGCTTCTTCCTCGGTGGACGCTCCGTCATCCCCCAGGTCGAGCCGATCGAAGCGGGGAACCCGGTCGTCGTGCGGGCCACCCGTCTCCGGGTCGATTCCGGTGGCCCGGGTGAGTGGCGCGGCGGGCTCGGCGTCGAGCTGGAGCTCGAGCTGCTCTCGGACGCCGTGGCGACGGTGCGCGGCGACCGGATGCTGCTCCCGCCGCCCGGGGCGGGGGGCGGGTCACCGGGTCGCGCGGGCGAGTTCGCGGTGAAGCGACGCGACGGCCGCGTCGAGACGCTCGCCGTGAAGCAGGCGGACGTGCCGCTGGCAACCGGCGACCGGCTCGTCGTGCGCACCTCAGGCGGGGGCGGGCTCGGGGTCCCGGCTCGCCGTACCCCGGACGCGGTGCTCGCCGACGTGGTGGCCGGACGCGTCACGACCGACGCGGCCGGCCGCGACTACGGCGTGGCCCTCGGCCCGGCGGCCCGGGCCGTCGACGTCGAGGCCACCGAGGCGCTCCGACGCGCGGGCCCGCGGTGAGCGGCGCCGTCGTCGGCGTCGACATCGGTGGCACGTTCACCGACGTCGCGCTGCTCGATGCCGAAGGTCGTCTGACCATCGGGAAGCAGGCGACGACCCCTGAAGACCCGCGTGTCGGGGTGGTCGAGGCCCTGCGCCACGTGCTCCGCGACGCGGGGATCGAGGCGGGTGCCGTGACGCGTGTCGTGCACGGCACCACGCTGGCGACGAACGTGGTCGTCGAGCACCGCGGCGGACCCGTCGCGCTCGTCACCACCGAAGGGTTCGGTGACCTGCTCGCGCTCGGTCGTCAAGCCCGCGTCGAGGACGACCGGTACGACCTCCGTTACACGCCGCCGGCGCCGCTGGTCGCGCCGGCGCTGACGTTCGAGGTCCCGGAGCGCGTCAGCGCGCACGGCGACGTGCTCGTCCCGCTGAGCGACGCCGCGCTCGGAGGCGTGGTCCAGGCCGTCACCGACGCGCGGCCCGCCGGCGTGGCCGTCTGCCTCCTCCACTCGTACGCCGTCCCCGACCACGAGCGGCGGGTCGCCGCGGCCTGCCGCGCCGCCCTTCCCGACGCGTTCGTCGTCGCGTCGTGTGACGTCTGGCCCGAGCTGCGCGAGTACGAGCGGGCGATGACGACGGTCGTCTGCGCGCTCGTCGGTCCGATCATGGCCACCTACCTGGCGGGTCTGGAGGAGCAGCTCGCGGCGATCGGCGTGCGCTGCCCGGTCGAGGTCATGGAATCGAGCGGCGGGGTCGTGTCCACGGCTGCGGCGATCCGTCGGCCGGTGTGCACCGTCGAGTCGGGCGGCGCCGCCGGGGTGCTCGCGGCGGGGACGATCGGCGCGCGCGTCGGCGCGGCCGACGTCATCAGCTTCGACATGGGCGGCACGACGGCGAAGACGGGCATCGTGCGCCACGGCCACCCGACGATCGCCCACGACTTCCAGATCGCCGGGCGTGGCAGCTTCGGCGGCGCCCGCCCCGGCACCGGCGTGCCGGTGAAGACGCCCGTCGTCGACCTCGCGGAGGTCGGCGCGGGCGGCGGCAGCGTCGCGTGGGTCGACCCGGGCGGGGCGCTGCGCGTAGGACCCCGCTCGGCGGGTGCCGTGCCGGGGCCGGCGTGTTACGGGCGCGGCGGGGCGGACCCGACGGTGACCGACGCCAACCTGCTCCTCGGCTACCTCGGTGTGCGTGACCTCGCCGGCGGGGTGACGCTCGACCGGGCACGGGCCGAGTCCGCCGTGGCGCCGATCGCCGCGGCGCTGGGCATCGAGCCGGTCGACGCGGCCGAGGCCGTCCACGAGATCGCGAACACCACGATGGCCGCCGCGATCCGCATGGTCACCGTGCAGCGCGGCATCGACCCGCGCGACTTCACGCTCGTGGCCTTCGGCGGGGCAGGACCGGTGCACGTCGCCCGGCTCGCGACGCAGTTCGGGATCCGCGCCGTCCTCGTCCCGTGGGCGGCGGGGGTCGCGTCCGCCGTGGGGCTGCTGCGCTCCGAGCCGACGATGGAGCTCGTCCAGACGGTCCTCGTCGACCTCGACGACCAGCACGCCGACGCCATCGAGGCGGCGTTCGCCGACCTCGAGGCTCGGGCGCGACGTGAGCTCGCCGGGGCGGACGGCCCGACCGCCCGGGTCACCCGATCCGCCGACCTGCGCTACCGCGGGCAGGCGCATCAGCTCACCGTCGCGATCCCATCGGGCGGCCGCGGCGCGGCGCTGACCCGAGCGTTCCACGACACGTACCGGCACACCTACGGCGTCGCCTCCGATGCGCCCGTGGAGTTCGTCAGCGCGCGGGTGCGCGTCACGCTTCCCCGGCAGGCGGACGAGCCACGCCGCACCGAGTCCGCGCCACCGACGCCCGCAGTGGCGGACGAGACTCGCCCGGTCCGCTTCGTCGGGACGGGCGAGCTCTGCGACACGCCGGTCTTCGACTGGGTGCGCCTCACGGCTGACGCCTCCGTCGCCGGGCCGGCGCTCGTCACCGGGGCTGACACCACCGTGGTCGTGCCGCCGGGCGCCACCGCGAGGGTCGACGACGAGCTGAACCTGCACCTGTCACCCCCGCGTGGGACCGGGGGCTCGGTGGTGCCCGCGAGCGAGCCGTAGCATGCCGGGCGAGCAGGGGGGTCCGATGAGCGCAACCGACGGCCCGGTGTTCTTCCATGTCGACGAGATGCCGTGGCCCGACGAGTCGACGACGAACGCGCCCCGTGAGCTGGTCGAGGAGGCGAAGCGCAAGGGCGCGCGCCGCAAGTTCCTCGCCCGTGGTGAGGGGGGCTTCCACTCCCAGTACTCGGTGTTCCCGCCCGGCTACACGGTGCCGCCGCACAGCCACGACCACGACGAGATGATCGTGCTGCTGGCGGGGAGCTGCCGTCTCCTCGGGGACGGGCCGACGCTCGTCGCACAGGACTCGATGGTCCTGCGCGGCGGCCACGAGTACGGCTTCACCGCCGGGCCCGAGGGCATGACCTTCCTCACCATCCGGACCGCGCCCGCCGAGACGCGGCTCGCGTAGCCCGCCGCTCAGCTCGCCGGCGTGGCCGGGCGCTCGATGAGCTCGAGCGTCGACCCGTCGGGGTCGGGGAAGAACAGCGCGCGGAGGGTCGGGAGCCCCGGCCCCATGTCGAGCGTGGCGGGCGGCGAGTACGGCTGGACGCCCGCGTCGAGCAGGGCCGCGTGGTCGCCGTCAAGCGTGTCGGTGATGAACGCGAGCCGGTAGATCCCGACGTCGTTCGCGACGCGCGGCTGCGCCGGCCGGGGCGCCGCGACGAGCTCGAGCACGAACCCGTCGGGCCCGCGGTCGTCGCAGAAGCGCGTGCCGTCGAGGTGCTCGAGGCCGACGACGTCGGTGTAGAAGGCGGCCGAGGCGCCCACGTCGGCGCAGCCGACGACGAGCCCGTCCAGCCGGGGCGACGGTCCGGGCATGACCTCGACCGCGGTGCCGTCGGGATCCGCGGCGGGCGTCGGCCGGTCGAGTGGCGCGCGGAGCCGGAGCCGCTGGAACCCACCGTTCTCGGTGGCGTGCCGGGGTGGCGGCACCTGCCACTCGAGCAGGTCGAGGGCCACGCCCTCGAGCCCGTCCGGCCCGGTGAGGATCCACGCGTCCCACTGCACCTGCTGGAGCCCGAACGCCTCGCCGGGCTGCGGGCCGCTCGGCGTGGTGCGGGTCAGCGGCGTGAGCCCGACGTCGTCTCGGTAGAAGGCGAGCGCGCGATCGAGGTTCGTGCAGTTGACGTTGACGTGGAAGACGTGCGCCATCGGGCCGACGCTACGGCCTCAGTCGCCCGTGCGGCCGTCCAGCGCCTCGCGCATGACGTCGAGGTGGCCGGCGTGGCGCGCCGTCTCCTCGAGCATGTGCACCAGGACCCAGCGCAGCGTGACCGGTCCGAAGATTGGATGGGCATGGACGGCGACGTCGTCGAGGGACGCCGCCTCGGTCACGGCGCGTGACTCGTCCGTCGCCGCGGCGTAGTCGGCGACCACGCTCGCGACCGTGTCGGACGCGGTGAGCTCGAAGGTCCGCGTGTTGTCGGCGTGGAGGTTCAGGTCGCCGCCGGCGAACAGCAGCTGGAACCAGCCCCGTTCCACCCACGCGAGGTGTTTCACGACGCCGAGCGGGCTCAGGCCGCTCGCCGTCAGGTGCCGGCTCGCCTGCTCGGGCGAGAGCCCGTCCACCTTCCGCGCGGCCACGGCGCGGTACCAGTCGAGGAAGCCGGTCAGCAGCTCCCGCTCGTCCGCCTGGCCGCCAAGCGCCGCCTCGGTCACCGGACGAGCGTACGGCTAGGTGTCGCGCGGCCGGCCGAGGCGCGCCCGGAGGGCGGGGTCGCGGACGAACACGGGGAGGTCCTCGTCGTCGAGGTACGACGGCCGAGCCGACGACCCGCCGTCCACGCCGAGGACCTGGCCCGACACGAAGCGGGCGAGGTCGGAGAGCAGGAACAGCACCGCGCCGCCGATGTCGTCGGGTTCGCCGCGCCGGCCGAGCGGGATCGCGGCGCGCTCGGCGGAGGTGTCCTGGTCTTCGCCCTCGATGCGGTTGCGGGGGGTGCGCACGGTGCCGGGAGCGACGGCGTTCACGCGGATCCCGTGCCGCCCCCACTCGACCGCGGTGGTGCGCGTGAGCCCGAGCAGCCCGGCCTTTGCCGCGGCGTAACCCGCACCGAATGGCAGCGAGGACAGGCCGGCGATCGACGCGATGTGCACGACGCTGCCCGGCGTGCCGTCGTCGACGAGCCGGCGCGCCACGGCACGCGAGGTGAGGAACGCCGACTCGAGGTTGAGCCGCACGATCCTGGTGAACGTTTCGGGTGCCGTGGCGAGCACGGAGTCCCATTCGTCGAGCGCGAGGCCGCCGGCCACGTGGACGAGGCCGTGCAGCGGACCCGGCGCGGCGCGCACCGCTTCGTCCACTTGCAATGGGTCGCGCACGTCGGCGACCACGGCGCGGCACTGGCGGCCCATCTCGGCCAACGCCGTCTCTGTCACCTGGAGGCGCCCCGCGTCGCGGTCGACGGCGACGACCTCGGCCCGCGCCGCGGCGACGAAGCGGGACACCGCCGTCCCGATGCCACCGCCGCCCGCACCGGCGACGATGACCACGCGTCCGTCGAGCCCCAGCCACTCGT
The DNA here is from genome assembly GCA_051986275.1 of Acidimicrobiia bacterium. Lineage (GTDB taxonomy): Bacteria > Actinomycetota > Acidimicrobiia > IMCC26256 > PALSA-555 > PALSA-555. The sequence goes on from JBPYDT010000139.1 coordinate 11,561, forward strand.
CGAGCACGGCGCTCCCTCCCTCCGAGCCAGACCCTCGACGTAGCATCCCGCGCCGGCCGAGGGGAGGCACGACGGCGGATACGGAGGCTGCGGCCAGCCCGAGGACCGGGCGCGTCGCGTGGGTCGTCGGTGGCGGCACCGGGATCGGCCGGGAGCTGGCCTGGGGCCTGACCGACGCCGGCGTGGCCGTGGCCGTCGTCGGTCCGTCTGGTCAGGAGCCGAGCGTGGCCGCCGCACTCGAGGCCGAGGGGCGCCGCGCCGTGGGTGTGTCGGCCGCAGTCGAGACCGCGTCGCACGCGGTGGACGCGTTCGGCGCGACGGCCGACGCCCTCGGCCCGCCGGATCTGGTCGTGCACGCGCTCACCGATCCCCGCGCGCTCGCGGCCACACCGATCGCCGACACCGAGCCGATCGCCTGGGACGAGCGATGCGAGGGAGTGCTGCGCGCCGCGCTCGCCACCGCCCAGGGCGCGTGGGAGGTGCTGCGCGCCCGCGGCGGACGGATCGTGTTCGTGACCCCGACCGTGGCGCTGACCGGCGCGGCGAACCTGGTCCCCTACGTCAGCGCCGTCGAGGGCATCCGGGCGCTCGCGAAGTCGGCGGCGCGGCAGTGGGGGACCGACGGGATCACGGTGAACTGCGTCGCGCCGCCCGTCGAGCTCGTCGGCGACGCGGCCAGCCCACCCGGGCTGGAGGCGACGGCGCTCGGCCGGGAGCCCGACGCCCGCGCCGACGTGGCGCCCGTGCTCGCCTTGCTCGCCGCGCCCGGCGCCCATTTCGTGACCGGCGCCACGATCGTCGTCGACGGCGGCCGCGTGATGGCGCCGTGACCGCGCAACTCGCCGGTCGGGGTGTCGTGGTGACGGGCGCGGGGCGCGGCGTCGGCCGCGGCATCGCGCTCGCCTGCGGGGCGGCGGGGGCGGACGTCGTGGTCGCCGCGCCCGGCGAGAACGGCGAGGAGACGGCGGCCACGATCCGCGAGCGCGGCGGCTCGGCGGCCTGGGTGCGCTGCGACGTGACCCGCCAGGACGACGTCGCGGCAGCGGTCGAGGCGGCAGCGGCCCGTTCCGGCCTCCACGCGATGGTCCACAACGCGACGAGCCGCCGCTCGAGCGAGCCGACCCGACTCGAGGCGGTCGACGCCGCCGTCTGGGAGGCCCACGTGTCGGTGTCGCTTCGGGGCGCCTACCACGCGGCGCGCGCGGCGCTCCCCGAGCTCCGCCGTCACGGCGGGCGGTTCATCGTCATGACGTCGCCCGCCGGGATGGAGGGCTCCACGTTGCTGCCCGCCTACGGGATCGTGAAGGCGGCGCTCCGCGGGTTCGCGAAGAGCCTGGCGCGCGAGTGGGCGCCGCTCGGCGTCACCGTGGCGGTGGTGTCGCCCCTGGCCGAGACCCCGGCCATGGTCGCGGCGGCGGAGGCGGATCCGAGCCTGCGAGCGCGCCTCGCGGCGCGGGTCCCGCTGGGACGGCTCGGCGACCCGGAGCACGACATCGGCCCCGCCGTGGTGTTCCTCGCGAGCGAGGACGCCCACTACGTGACGGGTCAGACGCTCGCCGTCGACGGCGGTCGGTTCCTGCTCCTATGAGGGCGCTGACGCGACCGACGCGCGGACCTCGCCGTCCTCGGGGCCCCCGCCGTCGCCGAGCAGCGCCAAGAGACGGTGCACCGCCGCGTCGAGGTCACGGACTTCAGCGGCCGTCAGCTCCCCAAGCAGCTCCTCGCGTGCGGCGAGGTAGCGGGCGTTCGCACGCCGCGCGACGTCGAGGCCTTCTTTCGTGAGGCCGACGAGCACCTTGCGGCGGTCGGTCGGGTCGGCGGCGCGCTCGACGAGGCCGGCGCGCTCGAGCCGGTCGAGGATCTGGGTCATGCCGCCGCTCGAGCGCAGCACGACCTCGGCCAGCTCCGTCGGTGACATGCGGTACGGCGCGCCCGCGAGCTGGAGGACGCGCAGCACCGAGTAGTCGATGAAGAGCAGCCCGAACCCGTCGAGGCACCGGTGCTGGAACGCGTCGACCAGCAGCCCGACGCGGGTGAGGCGGGTGAAGAGGCCGACGGGACCCGGCTCGGAGAGGTACCGCTGCTCGACGTCCATCAGCCGACCGGCGGCCCGTCGATCGTGACCCGGCGCATCACCCGACGCTCGACGTAGTCCGCGACCGCGTAGTGCTGGACGCAGCGGTTGTCCCAGAAGGCGATCGAGTCCGGCTCCCAGTGGAAGCGGCATTGGAACTCGGGCGACCGCGCGTGGTCCAGCAGGAAGGGGAGCAGCGCGTCGTTCTCGCGTTCGCTCAACCCGACGATCGATGTCGTGGAGTTGCGGTTCACGAACAGCCCCTTGCGGCCGGTCTCCGGGTGCGTGACGACGACCGGGTGCTCGACGGGTGGCCAGCGCTCCTGCATCTCCGACAGCGTGAGTGCGGCGTGCCCGGCCGCGATGGCCTTGCGCATCGGCTTCGTCACGTCGTGCACCGCGGTGAGCTGGTCCACGAGCGCGCGCACGGGCGGCGACAGCGCCTCGTACGCCGCGTACATGCTGGCGAAGCAGGTGTCGCCCCCGACCGCCGGGAGCTGGACGGCGCGCAGGATCGACCCCATCGGCGGGTGGTCCATGAAGGTGTTGTCGCTGTGCCACTCGTCGGCGCCCTCGCCCTTCGGGCTCACCTGGTCGAGGACCGTCACCGTCGGCCGGTCCTGGTACTTCGTCGCCAACGGCGGGACGCTGAGGGGGCCGAAGCGCTGCGCGAACCCGAGGTGCTCGTCGTCGCTCAGTGGCTGGTCACGGAAGAAGAGGACGAGGCGGTCGAGCAGCGCGGCCCGGAGCGCGCCGACCGTGGCGTCGTCGAGGGGCGTGCGCAGGTCGACGCCCGAGACCTCGCCCCCGATCGCCGCGGTCAGCGGCGTGACCTGGATGCTCATCGTTCCGCTCCCGGTGCGCCTCGTCGCCCCACCCGATAATCTCTCAACACTAAGTATCTTAGGCAAGGGGGAGTCATGGCCGGCGGCCCGCGGATCGTGCACCTCGACGACGTGCCCTGGGAGGAGGTCCGCCGTCAGCGCCACGGCGACCACGAAGCGTCCGTGCGCGAGAAGTGGGTCGAGTTCTCGCCCCGCTACCTCTCCCTCTACGCCCGCTGGGACCCCGGGATGATCGTGCACGCTCACGGGCACCGCAGCGACCACCTCGTCTTCGTCCTCCAGGGTGAGATGACGTGCGGCGACGTCCGCTGCCCGGTCGGGACGCACCTCGCGCTCGACCACGGCGACACGTGGGGCCCGTTCATCGCGGGACCCGAGGGCGTGACGCTCTTCGAGGTGATGATGGGCGACCCGCGGTCGTTCCCGGCCGACCCCGAGGCCTACGCGCGCCTGCTGGCGGAACGCGGCGTCGAGCAGCTCCCCAATCCCCCGATCAGCCTCCCCGGCTGGCTCGAGGACACGCGCAGCTGACATGGGCGTACCGCTCGCGCCCGGCTCGGTGTCCCTGCGCCTCTACCCGCACGGCGACCTCGCGCCCCCGGCGCTCGTCGCCGAGCTGACCGGCCAGGCCGCGCTCGGGGCCGAACACGGCTTCGACGGCGTGATGACAAGCGAGCACCACGGCGGCTTCACCGGCTACCTCCCGAACCCGCTGCAGGTCGCGGGGTGGTGCCTCGACGGCATGGCGCGAGGTTGGGCGGCGCCGTGCCCGCTCCTGCTCCCGCTGCGGCCGCCCGCGCTCGTCGCCGAGGAGGTGGCGTGGCTCGCGGCTCGGTACCCGGGCCGGGTCGGTGTCGGCGTCGCGGCGGGCGCGCTGCCCGCCGACTTCGAGGTGATGGGCCTCACGATGGACGGCCTCGCGGCGCGCTTCGCCGCGTCCCTCGAGGCGCTCGTCGCGATGCTGCGCGGCGACGCTGATGGCGTGCTCGCCGGCGATCCGGCGCTCGCGGCGTGCGCGGCCGCGCCGGTGCCGATCGTGAGCGCCGCGATGGGCTTCACCGCGGTGCGTCGGGCGGCGCGCCTCGGCGTCGGCATCCTCTTCGACTCGCTCTCCACGGTCGTGCGCTGCCGCACGCTCACCGACGCATACCGCGAGGCGGGTGGCCGCGGACCGTGCGTGCTCATCCGGCGCGTCTGGCTCGGCGAGCCGCCGCGGTCGCGCCTCGACGAGCAGCTCGACCGGTACCGCAGCTACACGCCGCGCGCCGCGCAGGCCCACTGGGGCGACGAGGACCGCCAGCTCGTGGACGGCGCCGACCCCGCGACCGTCGTCGAGGGGCTCGTCGCGGTTGCCCGGGCGGTCGATGCGGACGCGCTCAACCTGCGGGTGCACGTGCCGGGTGTCGCACCGGACAGCGTGCGCGAGCAGATCGTGGGGCTCGGCGACGAGGTCGTCCCGCCAGTGCGGGACGCGCTCACCTCGTCTGGCGCGGTGCGCACGTGAGCCAGACCCGGCGCATCTACCGCTTCGAGGAGGCGCCCTGGCACGTGCCGACGGCGCCCGGGACCGACCCGGAGCAGGCCGCGGCCGCCGGGCGGCAAGGCGCGGCGCGGCGACTCCTCGCGCAAGGCGACGAGGGGTTCTTCGCCCAGGTGGTGCGGCTCCCCGCGAACTTCGAGGCGCCGGTGCACTCGCACGACCACGAGGAGGTCTTCATGGTCCTCGAAGGCGCCTGTGCGTTCGACGGCCAGCCGATGGGGCGCTTCGACATGACCGTCGTCGCCGCGAACCAGCCGTACGGGTTCGTGGCCGGCGCCGACGGGCTGTCGTTCCTCGTCGTCCGCCGCGGGCCAGCCACCTTCTCGGCGGCATCGTGAAACCCGCACTGGACCTGCTCGTCCGGGGCGGGATCCTCGTCGACGGGACCGGCCTCGCCCGCCGGCGCGTCGACGTCGGCGTGCGCGACGGGCGCGTCGCAGTGGTCGGGCACCTCGACGGGTGCGAGGCGGACGAGGTGCTCGACGCCGACGGGCGGATCGTGGCGCCCGGGATCGTCGACGCGCACACCCACTACGACCCGCAGATCACCTTCGATCCGTACGCGACGGTGTCGTGCTTCCACGGCGTGACGACCGTGGTCGCCGGCAACTGCGGCTTCTCCGTCGCGCCGTGCCGGGCGGAGGACCGGGCTTTCCTCGCCGGCATCTTCGCCCGCGTCGAGAACATGGACCCGATCGCGCTCGGCGCGATCACGTGGGACGAGTTCGAGACCTTCCCCGAGTTCCTGGCCAGCCGGGAGGGACGCCTCGGCGTGAACCTCGCGTGCTACATCGGTCACTCGAACATCCGACGCTGGGTGATGGGCGCCGACGCGTCGGCGCGCGCCGCGACGGAGTCCGAGATCGACGCCATGCGCGCCGTGGTCCGGGGGGCGATGGAGGCGGGCGCGGCCGGGTTGTCGTCGTCGGCGGCACCCACGCACTTCGACCTCGAGGACCGCCCCGTCCCGTCGCGGGTCTCCGACCGCGACGAGCTCGCGGAGCTGGTCGAGGAGGCCGGCCGCCACGCCGGTGGCTCGATCGCGTTCCTGCCCGCCAGCGCGATCGGCGGGCTCGACGCGATCGACGAGGCGTACCTCATCCGGCTCGGCAGTGTGAGCGGGCTGCCGGTGATCATCCAAGGGCTCGGGGGCCGCAACAAGGTCGACGCGCCGACGGCCACGTGGGAGGCGTCGAAGGCGTTCCTCGACCGGGCCGCCGCGGCCGGCGCGCCCGTGTACTCAATGCTGATCGCGCGCCCGTTCGACCGACCGATCACGATCGACGAGACGAACTTCCACTATCTCGCCGTCCCGTCCTGGGACGAGATGCTGAAGCTGCCGAAGGAGGCGCGCCTCGCTCGGCTGCGTGACCCGGAGGCGCGGGCGACGCTGCGGGACGCGGTCGAGCACTACAACCGTGACCCGAGCAAGGGGACGACCGTGCCGCCGCCGCTGTGGGACGCCGTCTTCGTGGACGAGACGACGCACCGCGACGTGCAGGGCCGCTCGATCCGCGAGCTGGCCGACGAGCGCGGCGTCGCCCCGGCGGACGTCATGCTCGACCTGGCGCTCGACGAGGACCTCGCGACGCGGTTTCGCTGGCGGACCGAGAGCCCCGAATGGACCGCGGCGGTCGCGGAGGCCCAGCTCGACGGCCGGATGATCGTCGGCACCTCCGACGGCGGCGCGCACCTCGCTCGTGACGATGGCGCCGACTGGAGCTCCTACTTCCTGCGGTCGTGGGTCCTGGACCGCCACGTCTGGACGTTGGAGGACGGGATCCGCCAGATCACCCAGGTCCCGGCGGCGCTCATCGGGCTCACCGACCGCGGCGTGGTCCGCCCCGGCGCGTGGGCCGACCTGATGGTCTTCGACCCCGACACCGTCGGCCCGTGGCGCAAGGAGTTCGTGCACGACCTCCCGGGCGGGGTCGGCCGGTTCAAGGCGTTCGGGCGCGGCGTGCACGCCACGGTCGTGAACGGCGTGCCGATCGTGCGCGACGGCGAACTCACGGGCGCCCTGCCGGGCCGGGTCGTGCGCCCGGGTCGGCCGTGAGCGTCGCCCCCGCCGCGCCGTGGGTGTTCGACGCGGACGGCCACGTGGTCGAGCCGGACGACCTCTGGGACCGCTACCTGCCGGCCCGGTACCGCGACTACGCGCCCCGTGCCGTGCAGGGCGCAGGCGAGTTCTGGTTCGAGTGCGCCGACCGCGTCGGGTTCCGGATCGCCGGGCGGCGCGAATCGGTCGGCGCGCCGGGCCAGACGCCGCGCCAGGAGGCGTCGCCCGTCGCGGCGCGGGGCGGCACCGAGCCGGGCCCGCGCCTCGAGGACATGGCGCTCGACGCGATCGCCACCGTCGCGCTCTACCCGACGTTCGGGCTCATGATCCAAGGGGTCACCGAGCGCGAGCCGGCTTCTGCGCTGTGCCGGGCGGTGAACGACTGGCTCGCCGAGTACTGCGCCCTGGACCCGAACCGACTGCTCGGCATCGGCACGTTGCCGATGACCGACGCGGGCGACGCGCTCGGGGAGGCGCGCCGCTGCGTCGAGGACCTCGGGTTCCGCGGCGTGTGGCGCCGCCCGGAGCACTTCGACGGGCTGCCGCGGCTCCAGGACGAGTCGTACGAGCCCTTGTGGGCGTACCTCGAGGAGGCCGACGTCCCCTTCGCCATCCACCCGGGGATGAGCGGGCTCGTGCCCTACGACGAGCTCGCCGGCCGTTACGACGACTACTTCACCGCGCTCCACGCGGCCCACTTCGTCACCGAGCACCTGCTCGCCCTCACGACGTTCATCGGGTACGGGATCCTCGAGCGCCACCCGCACCTGCGGGTCGCGTTCCTCGAGTCGGGCGCGGGGTGGGCGCTGTCCTACGTGCACCGCCTCGACGAGCACGAGGAGCTTTTCGGCTTCGACCGCGGCGCGCTCTCGCTCACCCCGTCGGAGTACTTCGCGCGCCAGTGCTACGTGTCGGTCGAGGACGACGAGCCGGGGCTGGCCGTCATGCTCGAGCGCTACCCCGGCTCGGTCGTATTCGCCTCCGACTACCCGCACGCCGACGGGACCTTCCCCGGGTCGACGCGGCCGCTCCTCGAGACGACGAGTCTCCAGCCGACCGCGGCCCACGCCGTCCTGCGCGACAACGCGTGCCGGCTCTACGGGGTCGACGGCGGGTGAGCGACGCGGGGCTGTTCGCCACGATGGAGACGCTGCGCGCCACCCGCGTGTACGAGGACCGCGCCGTGCCGCCCGCGGTGCTGGCCCGGATCCTCCACGCCGCGACCTACGCCTGCAGCGCTGGGAACACCCAGCCCTGGGAGTTCGTCGTCGTGACCGACCGCGACACGAAGCGGCGCCTGCGCGCCATCCTGACCGCGGCGTTCGCCGGGATTGACGCCGAGCGCGCCCAGCGGCCGGACGAGCTCGTCGACCGCGCCGGACGGCCGGTCACAGGGCACGCCGCGATCGAGCACGTCGACGTCGTGGGCGCGATCGTGTTCGTGTACTGGAACCCCGACCGCGGGGTGCGGCTGCAGGGCGAGTACGCCGAGAACCCGGACGGCACGCTGCGTCCCACGCGGGCCAACCCGGGCGGCCGGGGCTCGAGCCTCTTCCCGGCCTGCCAGAACATGATGCTCGCTGCGCACGCGCTCGGCGTGGCGTCGCTGTTCACCACTTTCTTCGGGCTCGCCGAGCCCGACGTGCGGGCCCTGCTCCACGTGCCACCGCGCATGTTCCTGGAGGCCGCCGTGTTCCTCGGCTACGCGGCTGAGCACCTCGGCCCGCCGCGCCGCAAGCCGCTCCGCGAGGTCGTGCACGTCGAGGCCTGGGACGGGCGCTACGAGCCGCCGGACGAGGTGCCCGTCCCGTGACCGACATCCCGCGCATCGTCTCGGCCGACGACCACGTCGTCGAGCCGCCGAGCGTCTGGGTCGACCGGCTCTCGGCCCGCGACCGCGAGGTCGGCCCGCGTGTCGTCCGCGCGCCCGTCGCCGAGATGACGTTCCGGGGCGGCCACTACGCCTACCGGATGGGCGACGACGGCCCCCTCGCCGACTGGTGGATCTACGAGGACCGCGCAGTGCCGCACACCCGGCTGAGTGCGTGTGCCGGCTTCGCGCCCGAGGAGGTGCAGGTCGTCCCGATGACCTACGACGAGATGCGGCCGGGCTGCTGGCAGGGAGCGGCACGTCTCGAGGACATGGACCGCAACTGGGTCGAGGCGTCGCTGTGCTTCCCGACGTTCCCGCGCTTCTGCGGCCAGACCTTCCTCGAGGCGACCGACAAGGCGCTCGCGCTGCGCTGTGTCCAGGCCTACAACGACTGGATGGTCGACGAGTGGTGCGGTCCGAGCGGCGGGCGTCTCTTCCCGCTGTGCCTCATCCCGCTGTGGGACGCCGAGCTCGCGGCTGCCGAGGTGCGCCGCAACGCGGTGCGGGGCGTGCGCGCCGTGTGCTTCTCGGAGCTCCCGTCGAACCTCGGACTGCCGTCGGTGCACGACCCCGACCGCTTCTGGGACCCGTTCGTCGCGGCCTGCGACGAGACGGGGACGGTGATCTGCATGCACAGCGGGTCGGGCTCGTCGATGCCCTCGACGTCGTCTGACGCGCCGCCCGCGGTGTCGTCCACGCTCACCCACGAGCTCGCCGAGGGCTCGCTCGCCGACTGGCTGTTCTCGGGCCTGCTCGCGCGCTACCCGGACGTCACGCTCACCTACTCCGAGGGCCAGATCGGCTGGATCCCCTACATCCTCGCCCGCGCCGACCGGGTCTGGGAGCACAACCGCGGCTGGAGCGACGCCCGCGATGTCGTCCCCGAGCCGCCCAGCACCTACTACTGGGGCCGTGTCTACGGGTGCTTCTTCGACGACGCCGCCGGGCTCGCGGCGCTCGACGCCATCGGGCCCGACCAGGTCACCTTCGAGACCGACTACCCCCACGCCGACGGCACGTGGCCCCACAGCCGCGAGGTGGCCGAGCGGCTCCTCGCAGGGCTCGAACC
>JBPYDT010000140.1:0-2370 GCA_051986275.1 Acidimicrobiia bacterium
CGGCGCTGTACGGCGGCAGGCCGCACATGGGCAGGAGCTCGAGGTCGGCCTCGAGCTCGGCCGCGGGGACCTCGAACCGCTGCGCCAGCTCGCTGATCGTCGCCCCGGGGTGGGCGAGGATCCACGGTACGAGGGCGAGCATGCGCCGCAGCCGCGACGCGGCGACGGCCGGGCTCACGGCGACGTCACGATCGCCCGCAGCCAGTCGACCACGTCGTCGCGCAGCGTCGCGGGGGCGAGCACCTCGGCGTGGTCGAGCAGGCCGAGCACGAAGGAGCGGAACGCGGTCCGGTTCACCACCGCCAGCTCGACGACGACGCTCCCGTCGCCGCGCCGCTCGACGACGGTCGTCTCGCCGAGCTCGTCGACGACCACCGCGGCGTGCGAGGCGTCGACTCGGACGCGCGCGGTGATCGGCTCGTCGTCGCCGAACGTCAGCGGATCGGCCCGGAGCGCCGCCGCGGCGTCGAACCCGGCGGGCGGGTCGAAGCCGCCCGGCGCGTCGAGGCGCGGCGGGCCGTCGATCCGGTCGATCCGGAACGAGCGGACGGCGTCCTTGTCGCGGTCGCGCCCGACGACGTACCAGTGGCCGAGGCGGTGCAGGACACCGTAGGGGTCGAGGGCGCGGCGCTCGCCCCGGTAGTCGAACTCGATCGCGCGGCGCCGGGCGACGGCGTCGAAGAGCTCCCCGAGCCCCGGGGACGGGTCGAGCGCGGCCAGCGCGGTCGTGGGCGCGCCGTCGAAGCCGCCGAGCTTGCGCAGCCCCTCGCGGGCGTCACCGCCCTCGAAGCGGACCGCGGTGACCGCCACCTGGAGCGCGGCCCGCTCCTCGGCCGAGAGGCCCGGGTCGGGCAGGTAGTAGTCCTCGGCACGGATCCGGTAGCCCAGCTCGTTCGAGAGCGCGTCGACCGGGAGGGTGAGCACCGGGACGCCGAGGTTCAGCAGCGTCTCCTTGTCGCGCTGGAACGCCCGGCGCCGGGCCACGATGTCCTCGGGGTAGGACGGCTCGAGCCGTTCGGCGAGCTCCTCGAGGGTGAGCGGCCGGCGCGTGTCGAGGAGCGTCGCGGTGAGGTTCACGAGCCGCTCGAGGCGGTCGCTCATCGCCCCTCCCGCGGAGCCCGGCGCCCGGCGGGCGGCACTACAAGGACGCGATGAGCCGCTCGACGCGCTCGTCGCGCGCCTTGAACGGGTCCTTGCACAGCACCGTGCGCTGCGCCTGGTCGTTCAGCTTCAGGTGCACCCAGTCGACCGTGTAGTCGCGCTTGCGCTCCTTCGCCCGCTTGATGAACGAGCCACGGAGGCGCGCCCGGGTCGTCTGCGGCGGCGTCGACACCGCGGCGTCGATCGCCTCGTCGGTCGCCGTGCGGTCGACCTGGCCCCGCCGCTCCAGCAGGTAGTACAGGGACCGCGAGCGGGTGACGTCGTGGTAGGCGAGGTCGACGAGCGCGACCGTCGGGTGGGTCAGCGGCACCTCGTGGCGCTCCCGGTACGCCTCGATGAGGTGGTACTTCACCACCCAGTCGATCTCGCTGCGCAGCTTCAGCGGGTCGTTCTCGAGGTGGGTCATCACGTGCTCCCACATCTCGAGCGCCTGCGCCTCGAGCGGGGCGAGGCCGCGCTTCTTGGCGAAGCGCTGCGCGCGGTTGAGGTACTCGGCCTGCACCTCGACGGCCGAGAGCTCGCGCCCGTTCGCCAGGCGCACCCGGCGGCGGCAGGTCATGTCGTGGCTGATCTCGCGGATGGCGCGGATCGGGTTCTCGAGCGTCAGGTCACGCCACGGGCTCGGGTCCTCCTCGAGCATCCGCAGCAGGATTGACGTCGTGCCGACCTTCAAGAAGGTCGTGTACTCGCTCATGTTCGAGTCGCCCACGATCACGTGGAGGCGCCGGAACCGCTCGGCGTCGGCGTGGGGCTCGTCGCGGGTGTTGATGATCGGCCGGGAGCGGGTGGTGGCGCTCGACACGCCCTCCCAGATGTGCTCCGCCCGCTGGCTGATGCAGTACATGGCGCCGCGGGCGGTCTGGAGGACCTTCCCGGCGCCGGCGTAGACCTGCCGGGTCACGAGGAACGGGATGAGCACGTCGGTGAACTTCGTGAAGTCGCCGTCGCGCTCCACGAGGTAGTTCTCGTGGCACCCGTAGGAGTTGCCGGCCGAGTCGGTGTTGTTCTTGAAGAGGAAGACCTCGCCGCGGATGCCCTCCTCCCGCAGCCGCTGCTCGGCGCTGCGGACGAGGCCCTCGAGGATCCGCTCCCCCGCCTTGTCGTGCACGACGAGGTCGGCGATCGAGTCGCACTCCGGCGTCGCGTACTCGGGGTGGCTGCCGACGTCGAGGTACAGGCGCGCGCCGTTCTCAAGGAACACGTTGCTCG
>JBPYDT010000141.1:0-12392 GCA_051986275.1 Acidimicrobiia bacterium
CCGGCGACGTCGACGCGTACCTCGACTGCTGGGTCGACGACCTCGTGCTCGAGACACCGGGGCGTGTGGTGCGTGGGCGCGGCGACTACGAGGCGACGGTGCGCGGCTCGTTCGGCTGGGCCGCGCCCCGCACGTTCGAGGTGCACCACCTGGCGGTCGACGGCGACATCGTGCTCGCCGACTGGACGATCACCGTCGAGCGTCGCCACGACGGCACGCCGGTCACGTGGCGTGGGATGAGCGCTTGCGAGCTGGCCGACGAACGGATCGTCTGGTGGCGGGAGTACTACCAGGACCCGGTCGGGCTCGCGCGCGCCGCGCGTGGGTGACGTCACCAGCCCGATGGACCTCACGTTCACGCCTGCGGAGGAGGCGTTCCGCGCCGAGTGCCGCACGTGGCTGGACGCGCACGTCCCGCGCGGCCTCCCGTCGGGTGACACACGCGAAGGGTTCGCCGCCCACCTGGACTGGGAGCGCGCCCTCTTCGACGCCCGCTGGGCGGTCGTGTCGTGGCCGGAGGCCTACGGCGGCCGCGACGCGTCGCCGATGGAGTGGCTCATCTTCGAAGAGGAGTACTACCGAGCGGGCGCGCCGCAGCGCGTGACCCAGAACGGGATCTTCCTGCTCGCCCCGACGGTCTTCGAGTTCGGCACCCCCGCGCAGCAGGACCGGATCCTGCCCCGGATGGCGGCCGCGCAGGACCTCTGGTGCCAAGGCTGGTCGGAGCCCAACGCGGGCAGCGACCTCGCCGGCATCCAGAGCCGCGCCACCCGGGACGAGGGCGGCTGGCGGCTGTCCGGGCAGAAGACGTGGACGACGCGGGGTGCGTTCTGCACCCATCTCTTCGGGCTGTTCCGCAGCGATCCCGACGCCGAGCGCCACCGCGGGCTCACGTACTTCCTCGTGCCGCTCGACGCGCCGGGCGTGACCGTGCGCGGCTTCGGGCGCCTCGACGGCGACGAGGGCTTCGCCGAGGTGTTCCTCGACGGCGTGTTCGTTCCCGACGACGCCGTCCTCGGCGGTGTGCACGACGGCTGGGGGGTCGCGATGGCCACAACCGGCGCCGAGCGGGGGCTCACGCTGCGCAGCCCCGGGCGCTTCGCCGCGGGCGCGTCGCGGCTGCTCGACCTGTGGCGGGCGCGCGGCGCCTCGCGCCCGCCCGGGCTCCGCGACGAGGTGGTCCAGGCCTGGATCGACGCTGAGGCGTACCGGTGGCAGACCTTCTGGACCGTCACACGCCTGACCGACGGCGAGGACCTGGGTGCCGAGGCGAGCCTCACGAAGGTGTTCTGGTCCGAGCTCGACGTGCGCCTCCACGAGCACGCGCTGACGCTGCTCGGGTCCGACGCCGAGCTCGACGACGACGCCGAGGCCGCGCCCTGGATGAAGGGCTACCAGTTCGCGCTCTCGGGCCCGATCTACGCCGGCACCAACGAGATCCAGCGCAACGTCATCGCCGAGCGGGTGCTCGGGCTCCCTCGTCGCTGATCCGTGCGGTTCGCGTTCACGTCCGACCAGGTCGCGTTCCGCGACGCGGCGCGGGACCTGCTGGCGAACGAGTGCCCGCCCGCCGCGGTGCGGGCGGCGTGGTCGAGCGACAGCGGGCGCAGCGTCACGGCGTGGCCTGCGCTCGCGGCGATGGGTGTGCTCGGTGCGCTCGCGCCCGAAGCCGCGGGCGGGCTCGGTCTGCAGCTCGTGGACCTCGTCCTCGTGCTCGAGGAGACGGGCTACGTCGCGTTGCCGGACCCGATCGTCGAGCACGCCGCGGTCGCGGTGCCGCTGCTTCCGGATCCGGCTCCGGCCGCCCGGGGCGACGTCGCGGTCACGGCATCGCTGGACGGGAGCGGCCTCGCGGTGTGGGCCGACACGGCCGACCTCGTGGTCCTCGACGCGGGCGACGCGCTCGCCGTCGCGGCGCGCGATGCGCTCACCCTCACGCCGCACCGGTCGGTCGACGGGGCGCGTCGGGTCTTCGGCGTCGGGCCGGCGCCGGACGCCGCGCCCCGCGTGGTCGACGTCGCGGCGTTCGACCGGGGTGCGCTCGGCGCAGCGGCGCAGCTCGTCGGCCTCGCGCGCCGGCTCCTCGAGCTCACCGTCGGCTACGTGCAGGAGCGGCGCCAGTTCGGAGTGCCGGTCGGCTCGTTCCAGGCCGTGAAGCACCACCTCGCCGACGCCCGGATCGCGCTCGAGTTCGCCGCGCCGCTCGTCTACCGGGCCGCCTGGTCGCTTTCGACCGGCGACCCCGACGCGCCGCAGCACGTCTCGATGGCAAAGGCGCAGGCCGGCGGGGCCGCCCACCGGACCGGCCGGGCCGCGCTGCAGTGCCACGGGGCGATGGGCTACTCGTTCGAGTACGACCTGCACCTCTACCTGAAGCGCGCCTGGGCGCTCGCCGCGGCGTGGGGCGACGAGACCTGGCACCGGGCCCGTGTCGGCCGCGCGATCCTGTAGCACGACCGTTCTGGGAGCTCCGGATGCCTGAGGCCTACATCGTCGACGCCGTGCGCACCCCTGTCGGCAAGCGGGGCGGCGGCCTCGCCGCGGTCCACCCCGCCGACCTGGGCGCGCACGTGCTGCGCGCCGTCGTCGAGCGCCAGGACCTCGACCCCGCCGTGGTCGAGGACGTCTTCTTCGGCTGCGTCGACGCGCTCGGCCCGCAGGCGGGCGACATCGCCCGCACCGCCTGGCTCGCGGCCGGCTACCCCGAGGAGGTGCCGGGCACGACGATCGACCGGCAGTGCGGCTCATCGCAGCAGGCGCTCCACTTCGCCGCGCAGGCCGTGATGAGCGGCACGAACGACGTGATCGTCGCGGGTGGCGTGCAGAACATGAGCATGATCCCGATCGCGGCCGCGCTGACCGCCGCCGAGCCGTTCGGGTTCAGCGACCCGTTCTCCGGGTCGACCGGCTGGGTGGCGCGCTACGGAACCCAGGAGGTGTCGCAGTTCCGCGGCGCCGAGCTCATCGCCGAGAAGTGGGGGATCAGCCGAACCGACATGGAGGCCTTTGCGCTCGAGAGCCACGAGCGGGCCGTCACCGCCCAGGACGAGGGGCGCTTCGAGCGCGAGATCGTCCCCCTCGGCGACGTCACCGCGGACGAGGGGCCCCGCCGGGGCACCTCGCTCGAGCAGATGGCCAAGCTCCCCACGCTCGTCGACGGCGGGCGGCTCACCGCCGCCGTGTCGTCCCAGATCTCCGACGCGGCGAGCGCCGTGCTCGTGATGTCCGAGCGCGCGGTGAAGGACCACGGGCTGACCCCGCGGGCGCGCGTCCACCACCTCTCGGTGCGGGGCGCCGACCCGATCTTCATGCTCACCGCGCCGATCCCCGCCACCGCCTACGCGCTGGATCGGACCGGCCTGCGCCTCGACGAGATCGACCTCGTCGAGATCAACGAGGCGTTCGCCTCGGTGGTGCTGGCGTGGCAGCGCGAGACCGGCGCCGACCTCGAGCGGGTGAACGTGAACGGGGGCGCGATCGCCCTGGGCCACCCGCTCGGCGCGACCGGCACCCGGCTCATGGCCACGCTCCTGAACGAGCTCGAGCGGCGCGGCGGCCGCTACGGGCTGCAGACGATGTGCGAGGGCGGCGGCCAGGCCAACGTGACGATCATCGAGCGGCTGTGAGCCCGGCCGCACGCGCCACGAACGGCGCGTAGCGGTCGAGCACCGACAGCACGACGTCGCGGGGTGCGCTCGGCAGGCGCAGCACGACCTCGTCCATCCGGAGCGACGCGTAGTACTCGAGCTTTCCCTCCTCCGGCATGGTGCCGAACGGGATCACGCGCACCGTGGCCGGGTCTCGCCCCATCGCTTCGCACGCCGCGGTCAGGGCCGGCAGGGCAGCGCGGATCCCCGCGCCGCCGATGGGCAGCCACGCGTCCCCGTACTCCGCGACGTGGGCGAACAGCGTGGGCCCGGGCGCGCCGCCGATCATCACCGGCGGCCCGCCGGGCTGCGTCGGCTTGGGCCACGACCAGCTCGGCTCGAACGACACGTACGTGCCGTCGAAGTCCGCCACGTCCTCGCGCCAGAGGGCCTGCATAGCGAGCACCCGCTCCCGCACCACGGCGCGGCGCGCGCTGGCCTCGACGCCGTGATCCGCGAGCTCCTCGCGGTTCCACCCGTACCCGATCCCGAAGTCGAAGCGCCCGCCCGACAGGGCGTCGAGCGTCGCGACGGCCTTCGCGGTGACGATCGGCTCGCGCTGGGCCACGAGGCAGATCCCCGTCCCCAGGCGGATCGTCTCGGTGGTGGCCGCGGCCGCGGCCAGCACGACGAACGGGTCGACGGTGCGGCGGTACTCCTGGGGGAGCTCGGCGTCGCCCGTCGGTGGCGGGGTCCGCCGGCTCACCGGGATGTGGGTGTGCTCCGGGATGAACAGCGACGTGAAGCCGCGCGCCTCCGCGTCCCTCGCCAGCTCGGGGACGGCCATCGACTCGTCGGTGGCGAACATCGTGACGCCGAGCCGCACGGCGGTACCGTACCGCCGCCATGGGGATCTGTGACGGGCGCATCGCGATCGTGACGGGCGCGGCCCGGGGGCTCGGCCGCGCGCACGCGCTCGAGCTTGCCCGCCAGGGCGCGTCGGTCGTCGTGAACGACCTCGGCGTCGAGCTCGACGGGACCGGTCGCGACGTCACACCGGCGCAGGCGGTCGTCGACGAGATCGTGGCCGCGGGTGGCACGGCCGTCGCCAACGGCGACGACATCGCGGACTGGGACGGTGCTGGCTCCCTCGTGCGGTGCGCCCTCGACACGTACGGTCGGCTCGACGTGCTGGTGAACAACGCCGGCTTCACGCGGGACCGCATGGTCGTGAGCGCGACCGAGGACGAGTGGGACGCCGTGGTGCGCGTCCACTTGAAGGGCCACTTCGCGCCGACCCGCCATGCCGCCGGCTACTGGCGGGACGAATCGAAGGCGGGCCGATCGGTGAACGCGCGGATCGTGAACACGAGCAGCGGCGCCGGGCTGCTTGGCAGCATCGGGCAGGCGGCGTACAGCGCGGCGAAGGCCGGCATCGCCGCGCTCACCCTCGTCGAGGCGGCCGAGCTCGGCCGCTACGGCGTCACCGCGAACGCGCTGGCGCCGTCGGCGCGCACCCGGATGACCGTCGACGTGTTCGCCGACCAGATGACGAAGCCCGAGTCCGGTTTCGACGCCATGGACCCCGCGAACGTGTCGCCGATCGTGGCGTGGCTCGCCAGCGCCGATTCCGCCGACGTCACAGGCCGCGTCTTCGAGGTTGAGGGCGGGCGACTCAGCGTCGCCGAGGGCTGGCACCACGGCCCGGCGCGCACCAAGCCCGACCGGTGGGACCCGGCCGAGCTTGGCCCGGTGGTGCGCGAGCTCCTCGGCGAGCTGCGCCGCCCCGACCCGATCTACGGCCAGCGCTGACCCGGCGCCCGGCCGGCAGCGTTGAGTCCCTGCTCCGCCGTTGTCCGCTTGCGTTACCGAGCCAATCGCGAGGACTGCGCCGCCGACGGTCAGCCTCTCTTCGTTCGGGGTGGCGGCTGACGTCTGCCTCGGGCCGCGATGGCTCACGCCTCGCCGACGCGGTCGATCAGTCCCTCACAGTCGGCGACCGTCGCGGTCAGCGCGGAGTGGGGTTTGCGACCGAGCACGTGGGGAACCGGCGCACGAAAGTGAACGCACACTCCCCGGTCACGGTTGGTCCCGAACGTCAGCCCGTCGTCGACGAACGAGAGGCGCGCGCCGACCGCGGTGTACCAGCGATACGGACCGGTCAGATGACCACCCGCGACGTTGTCCAGCGGTGTTTCGAGGTGGAAGAAGCCGTAGGTCGCACGGAACATGTCGTGGGCGACGTGAACGCCGTCCCGACCGGGCCGCACCCCCAGCGGGAGCCAGAGCGGCGCGAACCGCCAATCGGCGCGGTACGGAAAGAAGCTGCCGCCGACACTCATCGCAGGGCCCGACTTGCCGAGGATGGGTCGGTCCGCCTGGCCCTCCTCAACATGGTCGGCAGCATCGTCGTCGGGCTGGCGGCCGCCGCGGTCGGCCTCTGGCTCACCGGCGAGCCGTGACCTGCTCGCAGCGCGCGGTCGGCCATGCGGGTCGTCAGAAGCGCTCCACGACCATCGCCATGCCCTGGCCGCCGCCGACGCACATCGTCTCGAGCCCGTAGCGGCCGCCGCGGTCCTCGAGCCCGTTCAGCAGCGTCGCCATGATGCGCGCCCCCGTCATCCCGAAGGGGTGGCCGAGCGCGATGGCCCCGCCGTGCACGTTCAGCTTCTCCCACGGCACGCCGAGGTGCTTCGCCGACGGCACGACCTGGGCGGCGAACGCCTCGTTGATCTCCACGAGGTCCATGTCGTCGATGGACAGGCCGGCGCGGCCGAGCGCCTGCCGGCTCGCCTCGATCGGGCCGAGCCCCATGATCTCCGGGTCGAGCGCGCTGACGCCCGACGCGACGACTCGCGCGAGCGGCGTGATCCCGAGCTCGTTCGCGCGCGTGTCGCTCATCACCACGGTCGCGGCAGCGCCGTCGTTCAACGGGCAGGCGTTGCCGGCCGTGACCGTCCCGTCGGGTCGGAACGCGGGCTGCAGCGAGGCGAGCTTCTCGAGCGTCGTGTCGGGGCGCGGGCCGTCGTCGGCGCTCACGAGCGTCCCGTCGGGCGCGGTGACCGGCGTGATCTCGCGCTCGAAGAACCCGTTCTTCTGCGCCTCGACGGCGCGCTGCTGCGAGCGGAGCGCGAACTTGTCCATCTCCTCGCGGGTCACGTGCTCCGCCTCGGCGACGTTCTCGGCCGTCTGACCCATCGCGATGTACACGTCGGCGAGCCCCGGCTCGGGGGTCCACGGGGGCTGCCCGCCGGCGCTTCGCGCCTTCGTGCGGGCCGCGGCGTCCGCGAACAACGGGTTGCGCGTGTCGGGCAGCCCGTCCGACATGCCCTTCACGAACCGGCTGACCGTCTCGACACCGCCGGCGACGAACGCGTGGCCCTCGCCGGCCTTGATCGCGTGCGCAGCCATGCGAATCGTCTGCAGCGACGACGAGCAGTAGCGGTTCACGGTCACGCCCGGCGCCTGGGGGAGGCCGGCGAGCAGCGTGACGACGCGCGCCACGTTGTAGCCCGACTCCCCGGCGGGCTGGCCGCAGCCCCAGAGCACGTCCTCGACCTCGGCCGGGTCGAGCGCCGGGACCCGGGCCAGCGCGGCCTTCACCACGTCCGCCGAGAGGTCGTCGGGCCGGCAGGCGATGAGCGAGCCCTTGTTGGCCCGCCCGATCGGGGTACGGGTGGCAGCGACGATCACGGCTTCGGGCATGGCGGGGCCTCCTCGGCGCCTGGGATGCTGCTCCCTTCCTACATCCAGGCCCGGGACAGGAGCGAACGAGCCGGGAGAGGAGGGAGCGGTGGCCGCCGACACCGGGTACCAGCCGATCGAGGACTACGGCGTGGTGGGCGACCTCCACACCGTCGCGCTCGTCGGCGTGAACGGCTCGATCGACTTCTGCTGCTTCCCGCGCTTCGACTCCCCGACGATCTTCGCCGCCCTCCTCGATCGCCGCCGCGGCGGGCGGTTCTCGATCCGCCCCAAGCAGGCCGACGTGACGCACCGCCAGATCTACCTGCCGGACACGAACGTGCTCATCACCCGGTTCCTGTCCGACGACGGCCTCGCTGAGGTGTCCGACTTCATGCACGTCGGGTTCTTTCCCCACGACCACCCGCGGGTGCTGGTGCGCCGGGTGAAGTGCGTGCGACGGTCGATGGCCTTCACCCTCGAGTTCGACCCGCGCTTCGACTACGGGCGCGCCGACCGCACCGTCCAGGTCGGCGAAGGGGAGGTCATCTACGCCTCCACCGGGGCCGACGGGACTGCGGTGCGCCTGCGCACGCCGGTGCCGCTGCGGATCGACAGCCACGGTGTGGCGCACGCCACGTTCGAGCTGTCGGCCGGCGAGAGGGCGGCGTTCGTCATGGAGGAGGTAGGAGACCATCTCGACAGCCCGTCGGCCGACCCGAACTACGTGTCCGGCGCGTTCAAGGCCACGGTCAACTTCTGGCGCAGCTGGATCGGCCGGATGGAGTACGCCGGCCGCTGGCGCGAGATCGTGAGCCGGTCCGCGCTCGTGCTGAAGCTGCTCTTCTCGCAGACGCACGGCTCGCTCGTGGCCGCCCCGACGTTCGGGCTCCCCGAGGAGGTCGGTGGCGAACGGAACTGGGACTACCGGTTCACGTGGATCCGCGACGCGTCCTTCACCGTGTTCGCGCTCATCCGCCTCGGCTACACCGACGAGGCCGGGCGGTTCATGAATTGGATCCACGACCGCTGCATGGACCTCAACGAGGACGGCTCGCTCCAGATCATGTACGGCCATGACGGCCGCAAGGAGCTCCCAGAGTGCGAGCTCGAGCACTTCGAGGGCTATCGCCGATCGTCGCCCGTGCGGATCGGCAACGACGCCTACCAGCAGCTTCAGCTCGACATCTACGGCGAGCTCATGGACTCGGTGTATCTCTACAACAAGTACGGCGAGGCGATCCCGCACGAGCTCTGGGTGAATCTCGTCCGCATGGTGGACTACGTGTGCGACCACTGGCAGCTCCCCGACGACGGGCTCTGGGAGGTGCGCGGCGGGGCGCGGGAGTTCCTCTACTCGCGGCTGATGTGCTGGGTCGCCGTCGACCGCGGCATCCGCCTCGCGGATCGGCGCTCGCTCCCGTACCCGTTCGAACGGTGGCGCGCGGCACGGGACTCCCTCTACCAC
Organism: Acidimicrobiia bacterium; assembly: GCA_051986275.1. Taxonomy (GTDB): domain Bacteria; phylum Actinomycetota; class Acidimicrobiia; order IMCC26256; family PALSA-555; genus PALSA-555. Next base: position 8,740 of record JBPYDT010000141.1, read on the forward strand.
GACATCATGACGTCCTTCTGGAGCCCGCGGCGCCGCACGTTCGTGCAGAGCGTCGGCTCCGAGGCAGTCGACGCGTCGGCGCTCCTCTTGCCCATGATGAAGTTCATCAGCCCGAGCGACCCGCGCTTCCTCGACACCATCGAGGCGGTGAACACCGACCTGCTCGACGATTCGCTCGTGCACCGCTACCGGATGGGCGACGCGGCGAAGGACGGCCTGATGGGCGACGAGGGCACGTTCAACATGTGCTCGTTCTGGCTCGCCGAGGCGGTCGCCCGCTCGGGCGACGTGCAGCGCGGCCGGTTCCTGTTCGAGAAGACCGTCGGCTACGCCAACCATCTCGGGCTCTTCGCCGAGGAGCTCGGCCCGCGGGGTGAGCACCTCGGCAACTTCCCCCAGGCGTTCACGCACCTCGGGCTGATCAGCGCGGCCTACTCGATCGACCGCAAGCTGTCCGACGCCGGCTGGGTGGGCTGAGCCGACCCGCGGTGGCGTCCGGGGGGCGGCGACCTACGATGCGCCCGGGCATAGGGGGGAACCAATGCGCAGACCGTGGCGAGTTCTCGTCGGCGTCGTGGCCAGCCTGCTGGTGACGGGCACGCTCGCCGGGGTCGGCGCGGTGCCCGCCGGGGCGGGCACCCACCAGGCGGGCGGGCCGAAGCACGGCGGGACGCTCACCTTCGCCATCGGCGCCGAGACGACCGGCGGCTACTGCCTGCCGGGCGACGCCGAGCTCGCCACGCAGGGCATCGAGGTGGCGACCGCCATCTACGACACGCTCACCACCATCAACTCGCGGGGCCAGATCGTCCCGTTCCTCGCCAAATCGGTGACCCCCGACCCGACGTACACGACGTGGACCATCCAGCTGCGGCCGAACATCCAGTTCCAAGACGGCGAGCCGCTCGACGCCCAGGCCGTGAAGCTGAACCTCGACACCTACCGGGGCGACAACCCCAACATCTCGTCGCCGCTCTCGCCGTTCAGCCTGCGGCCCATCTCGAGCGTCACGGTCACCGGCCCGCTCACGGTCGTGCTCACCACGAGCGAGCCGTGGCCCGCGCTGCCCTGGTACCTGTACGGCACCGGCCGCACCGGCATCGTCGCCCCGGCCCAGCTGGCGAGCAACGCGGTGTGCCCGACGCGCATGATCGGCACCGGCCCGTTCGAGCTCGTGAGCTGGCAGCCGAACGAGAGCCTGATCGTCAAGCGGAACCCGCACTACTGGCGGCCGGGCCTTCCCTACCTCGACGGGATCAAGTTCGACGTGGTCACCGACGCGGCCTCGATGGAGAACGGCCTCGTCGCCGGCGACTACGACGTGATCCAGACCGCGACCGCGCTGAACATCCTGGCCCTGCGCCAGCGGAAGGCGGCGGGGCAGTCGAACGAGTTCGACACCGACGCGGGCGCCGCGGTGGGCTACGGCCTGCTGAACCTGGACAAGCCACCGTTCAACGACCTCAACGCGCGGCTCGCGGTGGCGTACGCCGGGAACGCCCAAGAGCTGAACCAGATCCGCAACAAGGGGCTCGAGACGATCGCCACGGGGCCCTTCGCGCCCTCCACGCCCTACTACTTGACGCCGGCGCAGGCGCGGGCGGCGGGCCTGCCGTACCACGACCTCACGAAGGCGAAGCACTACCTCGCGCTGTATTCGGCGGCCCACGGCGGCCAGCCGCTGAACTTCGAGTTCCTCACCGCCAGCGATCCCGAGCTGCTCGCCCAGGCCGAGGTCGTGAAGGAGCAGGACGCGAAGGCCGGCATCGGCGTGACGATCAAGCAGGTCGACCAGTCGACGCTCATCAGCCTGGCGCTCGCCGGCGACTTCCAGGAGTCGGCCTTCCTCAACCACCCGCAAGGCGACCCCGACACCCAGTACGTGTGGTGGCACAGCGGCTCGCCGGTCAACTTCAGCCACATCAACGACCCGGTCATCGACCACGACCTCGACACCGGACGGACGACGACCAACCCGCAGCAGCGCATCGCCCTGTACCGCGAGCTGAACGAGCGGTTCGCGTCGCAGGTCTACGAGCTCTGGGCTTGGTACAACAAGTGGGCCGTGGCGTCGCAGACCAACGTGCAGGGCCTCACGAACAGCCCGCTGCCCGACGGGAACGGCATCGCCTTCCCGCTCTACGACGGCGTGATCCCGACCGCGACCCTCTGGAAGCAGTAGGGCGCCGGGGTCACTCCTCGACGGTGATGGCCTGCTCGGGGCAGTTCGCCGCGCCCCGACGGGCCTGCTCCTCGAGGCCGGGTGGGACGTCCTCGGAGGCGAGGAGGCAGTGGCCCTCGTCGTCGGCGCTGAAGACGTCGGGGCTGAGGCTGTAGCAGCGCCCGTGACCCGTGCAGGCCTCGAGGTCCACGTGGACTCGCACAACCCGGAGGGTAGGTCCGAGGGCGGGTGTAATCGGGCCCGGCGATCGGCGTTGTCTTCGATGCATTCCCCCGCGGCCCGTGGTGTTCCCACCAAGCGCCGAGCCGTGGTCGGTGGCGCCGCCCGCCCCATCCCTGCCCCCGGCGTCACCGGCCTCGGCCGGCCACGGGCCCGTGTTCGCCGATCGGCCCGGGAGTGGTCAGACTTTCGACCGATGGATCCGGCCGCACTCCGCCCGGTGGGCGACCAGGCGGAGCAGCCCGACGACCGGGCCCTCGTCGCCGAGGCGAAGGACGACCCCGCGGCGTTCGGGCAGCTGTACCGCCGCTACGTGGAGCGCATCTACGCCTTCGCCTTCCGCCGCACCTGGACCACCGAGGCCGCGGAGGACGTCACCGCCGCCACGTTCGAGCGTGCGCTGCGCCACCTCCCGCGCTTCGACCCCGACGGCGCCGGGTTCGGGCCGTGGCTGTTCCGCATCGCGGCGAACGAGCTCGTCGACCACTACCGGCGGGAGGGCCGCACCCGCAGCGACCGAGGTCAGCGGGGCCTGCACGTGCTCGCGGCGGACACCATCGAGGACGACCTCGAGGCCATCGAGCGCGACGACGAGGTGCGGGCCATGGTCGACCGGCTCGGGACCCTCCGGCCCCGCTACCAGACGGCGCTCTCCCTGCGATACCTCGCCGGCCTCTCGGCCGACGAGGCCGCGGCCGCGATGGGCTGCTCGAAGGCGGTGCTCGCCGTGACCCTGCACCGGGCCCTCGGCGCGTTGCGCCGCGCCGTCGAGGCCGGCGGCGACGGGAACGCGCCGTGAGCCGCGCGCGCCTCCGCGAGCAGCTGGAGGCCCTCGGCGCGCGGCCGCCCGCCGCGCCGTCTGCGGCGTTCGTGGCGGCGCTCGGCGATCGCCTCGAGCACACGGCGACGCCCCCGGTCGTCGCCGTACCGGGCGTCTCGCGCGGAGACGTGCGCGACGGCCTGCGGCGCGTCGGCCGCGTGGCCGCCCAGCCGGCCCCCGGTTTCGTGGCGGCGCTGGAGGATCGCCTCGGACACGCCGACTGGACCACGGAACCCGTCCTGGCGCCGGCCCCGCGTCACCGTTCCGTGCTGCGAGCCAGCGTGGCTGCCGCGGCGACCGTCGCGGCCGTCCTGCTCGTCACCGCGCTGCTCGGCGGGTTCGGGACCGGACCGAACGGCGGCCTCCAGCTCGGCAACGCGGTGGACGCCACCGTCGTGCTCCCGAACGGTCACGTCGTCACGGGACGGTCGG
>JBPYDT010000142.1:0-5623 GCA_051986275.1 Acidimicrobiia bacterium
GGCGTCGGGAAGCCCGTCTCCAAGGAGCGGGGCGCCGACCACGTCCTGTCGGGGTTCTCGAAGCGCGAGCGCGCCGAGATCGACGTGACCCTCGAGCAGGCAGCCGACGCGGTGGAGGTCATCGCGGGCGACGGCGTCGACGCGGCCATGAACCGCTTCAACGGCGCGGCGAAGGCCTGAGATCCCCGTCCGGTGCGGCGCGCGTCGCCACACTGGACGGGATGAGCGAGTGGGACCTGGTGGCCCGCGTCGCGCTGGGGTTTGGCCTCACGGCCATGATCGGCTTCGAGCGCGACGTACGGGGCGGGCAGGCCGGCGACCGCACCTACTCGCTCATCGGCACCGCCGCGGCGGCGATCGCCGCCGTCGCGATCGCGCACAACGCGGGCAACGCGATCGCCGGGATGATCACCGGCGTCGGGTTCGTCGGCGGCGCGCTGCTCTTCCGCGGCCACGCCGGCATCGTGCACGGGATCACCAGCGCGTCGGCCGTCCTGGCGTGCGCCGTCATCGGCGCGGTCGCCGGCGCCGACTATCCGATCCTCGCCACGGCGACCACCGCGCTCGTGCTGCTCGCCCTCGAGCTGCGCTACATCCCGGTGCTCCGCTACCTCGACTCGCGGCGCTACGTCCAGATGTTCCGCGGTGACGACGACCCGCCCGAATCCGGCCGGACGCACCCTGCCGGGCCTCCCCAGGGCTGACTCAGGCGGCGCGGATCCGCCCGCTGCGCTGCGCCGCGACGAGCGCCGCGTGGTCGCGGGCCGTCTGGTCGGCGTACGCCACGGCGAAGCGGGTGAGGGCCCGGTCGAACGCCACGCCCTTGCCGAGGTAGCCGGCGATCTCGGCCGCGGCGCCCGTGCGGGCGTGGGCACGGGCGAGCGTCCAGCCGCAGAGCTGCAGGTAGTCGGCGAGCACGCCGGCGCGCATCGTGGCGAAGTTGGCCGACCCCTTCATGTCGCGCAGCTGGCGCACGTAGAAGTCGAGGTGCTCGGCCTCGGCCCACCCGAGGAAGATGTCGCTGTTCGCCTGCATGATCCGCTGGCCCGCGACCACCCGACGCCCCTCGGTCGCCGTCCACAGGCCGCCCCACCACGGCGCGAGCACCGACCGGTCGGCCTCCTTCACCTGCAGGAACAGGGGCTCGTCCATGTCGCTCACCAGCAGCGCGACGTAGCAGTGCGTCCCGACGCTGCCGACGCCGACCGTCTTGCGCGCGAAGTCACGCAGCTCGAAGCGCTCGAGCAGGACCCGCCGGTCGTCGGTCAGCGTCTTTCGGTAGGTGCGGACGAGCCGTTCGAGGTCGTGTTGGTGCTCGGCGATGCCGTCGTGCGTCACGAGCGGCGGGTGGTCCACGATCCGCCACGTGCCGGCCTTCGTCATCTCGGTGAGCGCCGGCAGCGCGGTGTCGGACGTCTTGCGGCGCGCGAGCGTGAAGAGCTGCTCGAGCTCGGCGGGGGTACGCCCGTGGCGCAGCACCCGCGTCGTGTGCTCGTCGACCCGCGAGTACCAGACGCCGAGCACGGTCGTCTCGGCCAGCTCGAGCATCGCCTTGCGGTAGGCGCGCACGCCGGTCTCGGCGGCCGCCTGACTGGCCGACTCGCCGATCCCCTCGTCGCGCCCGGCCACGACCGCGCTCGTCGCCAGGCGCTTCACGTCCCACTCCCACGGGCCGGGCAGCGTCTCGTCGAAGTCGTTGACGTCGAAGATGAGGTGGCGCTCCGGGGTGGCGAACACCCCGAAGTTCGCGATGTGGGCGTCCCCGCAGGCCTGCACCATGATCCCGGTCGAGGGCGTGGTGGCGAGGTCGTGGGCCATCACGACGGCCGAGCCCCGCAGGAACGCGAACGGGGAGGCGAGCATCCGCTGCCATCGCAGCGGGACCAGCTCTTGCACGCGGTCGCGGTTCTGGGCCTCGAGCAGCGCCACCGGGTCGGCCCGGTCGGCCGGCGGCGCCCATGCGGCGTGGCTCGAGCGCGGCACGTCGGACCGTCGGTCGCGGCCGGCGGCTCGTCGGGGCGCCGCCGCCTGCCGTGGGTCGCCCGCCCGGGTCTTCGGTGCGTCGGTGATCACCCGACCGTACTGGCGAGGTCGCGCTTGACCCCGCAGGCCGTAAGTTGTAACTTACGGTTAGTGGAGACTTACCAAGCGGCGCTCACGGCCCTGGCCGACCCGACCCGGCGCTCGATCTTCGAGCACCTGGCCGACGGCCCCCGGGCGGTCGGGGAGCTCGCGGCCGGGCTGCCCGTGAGCCGCCCGGCAGTCTCCCAGCACCTCCGCGTGCTGAAGGAGGCCGGCCTCGTGGTCGACCGGCCGGCGGGCGCTCGTCGCCTCTACCAGGTCGACCCCGACGGGATCGGAGCCCTGCGCTCCTATCTCGATCGGTTCTGGAACCGAGCGCTCGCCGAGTTCAAGCGGGCGGCGGAGACGAAGGAGACACCGTGAGCATGACCGACCTGTCCGTCCGCACGACCGTGACCGTCGACGCCCCCATCCAGCGGGCCTTCGACGTCTTCACCGAGGGCATCGCCAGCTGGTGGCCCGCCGAGCACCACATCCTCCAGGCGGAGCTCGCTGACATGACGTTCGAGCCTCGCGTCGGCGGCCACATCGTCGACCGCGGCGTCGACGGCAGCGAGTGCCGCTGGGCCCGCGTGCTCTCCTACGAGCCGCCGCGGCGCGTCGTGTTCAGCTGGGACATCAACCTGCAGTGGCAGCTCGAGACCGACCCGGCGAAGGCCAGCGAGGTCGAGGTCCTGTTCCACCCCGAGGGGCCCGACCGCACCCGCGTCGAGCTCGAGCACCGCAGCCTCGACCGCCACGGCGAGGGGTGGGAGGAGATGCGCGCCGCCGTCGGGTCGCCCGACGGGTGGCCGCGCCTCGTCGAGACCTTCGCCGTCGCCGCGGGCCAGTAGAGAGGAGACGGTGGGGCGCCGGTGCGGCGCCCCACCGTCGCCCGGCGCCCCGTCGGTAGGCTCGACCGACGACCCCGGGCGCGCCTCGCGTCCGGGCGTCGCCGCGCGCCCATGCCCGATGCCCCGCCCCTCGCCGACCTGCCGCCGCTGCTGCGCGACGACGCGGCGGTGCGCGCCGTCGTCGCCCGCGACCCGACCGTCGCCGTCCCGGCCGCCGCCCGAGCGCTCTTCGTCGCCGCGCTCGCCGGGACGAGCACCCGCCGGCCGATCCTCGTCGCCGTCCCGACGGGCGCCGAGGGGGAGCGGCTGGCCCACGACCTGCGCTGCTTCCTCGACCCGGCGACGGTCGAGTGGTTCCCCGCCTGGGAGACGCTGCCGTTCGAGCGGGTGTCGCCCTCGCTCGAGACGATGGGCCGGCGCCTCCGGGTGCTGTGGCGGCTGCGCCGTGGTGGCGACCTGCGGCCCCGCGTCGTCGTGGCGCCGGTCCGCGCCCTCGTGCAGCGTCTCGGACCACACGTGGAGGAGGCCGAGCCGGTCGCGGTGCGGACCGGCGAGACGATCGACCGCGACGAGCTCGTCGCCCGGCTCGTTTCCCTGGGCTACCGGCGCGAGTACCAGGTCGAGGCGCGGGGTGAGGTCGCGGTGCGCGGCTCCATCGTCGACGTCTACCCGGTCACGGACGACCACCCGGTGCGCGTCGACCTGTGGGGCGACGACGTCGAGCGTCTCTCGGCGTTCTCGGTCGCCGACCAGCGCTCGACCCACGACCTCGACTCCGTCCTCGTGTTCCCGGCCCGCGAGCTGCTCGCGACCGAGGAGGTCCGCGAGCGGGCCGCCGGGCTCGTCCAGACCGCCCGGTGGGGCGCCGAGCAGTGGGAGCGCCTCGCCGAGGGGCAGCAGTTCGACGGGATGGAGTCCTGGCTGCCCTGGCTGACACCCGACGAGCGGCTGCTCCCCGACCTGCTCGACGACGACGCCCTCGTCCTCGTCTGCGAGCCGACACGCCTGCGCGACCGCGCGCAGGAGCTCGTCGACGAGGAGGAGGCGCTCGCCGCCACGCTCGCCCAGACGTGGGGCGCGTCGGGCACGTTCCCGCGCCTGTCGCTGCCGTTCGAGCGCGTCCTCGCCCGCACGCGGGCGGGCGCGACCGCGGTGCTCGCCACGCCCGAGGGCCCGGCCACGGCGCACCTCGCGGGCACGACGTTCGCCCCGCTCGCCGGCGACACCGACGGGCTGGCGCGACGCCTCCGCACGCTGGCCGGCGACGGGTACCGGGTCGTGCTCGCCGCCGACGGCGCGGGCTCGGCCGACCGGCTCACCGAGGTGCTCGCCGAGGACGGCGTCGACACGACGGTCGACGGCCACACGCCCGGGGTGATCGGGGTGACGGTCGCGCCCCTCGACCGTGGCGTCGTGCTCCCCGAGGCGCGCCTCGCCCTCGTCGCCGAGGCCGACCTCACCGGGCGCCGCCGAGTGCACCGCGCGCCCCGCGGTGCGCGCCGCTCGGTCGACCTGTACGACGCGCTCGAACCGGGTGACTACGTCGTGCACGCCACGCACGGCGTCGCGCGCTACGGCGGCATGGTGCAGCGGGCCATCGCCGGCGTGACCCGCGACTACCTGCTCCTCGAGTACAAGGGCGGCGACAAGCTCTACGTGCCCACCGACCAGGTCGGCGTGGTGCGCCGCTACACGGGTGGCGAAACGCCGACGCTGCACAAGATGGGCGGCGCCGACTTCGAGCGCACCAAGTCCCGGGTGCGGGCCGCGACGCGCGAGATCGCGCAGGAGCTCATCGTCTTGTACCGGCGGCGGCTCGTGAGCCCGGGGCACGCCTTCCCGCCCGACACCGTGTGGCAGCGCGAGGTCGAGGAGGCGTTCCCCTTCGAGGAGACACCGGACCAGGCGCAGGCCATCGAGGACGTGAAGCGCGACATGGAGACGCCCCGGCCGATGGACCGGCTCGTCTGCGGCGACGTCGGGTTCGGCAAGACCGAGGTCGCCGTGCGCGCCGCGTTCAAGGCGGTGCAGGACGGGAAGCAGGTCGCCCTGCTCGTCCCGACGACGCTGCTCGCCACGCAACACGGCCAGACGTTCCGGGAGCGGTTCGCGAACTACCCGGTCCGCGTCGAGGTCCTCTCGCGCTTCCTCACGCCCCGCCAGCAGCGCGAGGTGGTCGCGGGCGTCGCCGCGGGCTCGGTCGACGTGGTGATCGGCACGCACCGGCTCCTCTCGGACGACGTCGCGTTCCACGACCTCGGCCTCCTGGTCATCGACGAGGAGCAGCGCTTCGGCGTCCAGCACAAAGAGCAGATCAAGGCGCTGCGCACCGGCGTCGACGTGCTCGCGCTCTCCGCCACCCCGATCCCGCGGACGCTCGAGCTGTCGCTCACCGGCATCCGGGACCTCTCGATGGTGAACACGCCGCCCGAGGACCGCCAGCCGATCCTGACCTACGTCGGCGAGGACGACGACCGGGCGGTCGCCGAGGCGATCCGGCGCGAGCTGCTGCGGGAGGGTCAGGCCTTCTTCGTCCACAACCAGGTGAAGGACATCGACTTTGTCGCCGAGCACTTGCGCGAGCTCGTTCCCGAGGCCCGGCTCGCGGTCGCGCACGGCCAGATGGACGAGGCGCGCCTCGAGCGCGTCGTGCTCGACTTCTGGGAGCGCGAGTACGACGTGCTCGTCTGCACGACGATCGTGGAGAG
>JBPYDT010000143.1:0-19268 GCA_051986275.1 Acidimicrobiia bacterium
GCTGGATCGGGGTGAGCGTCCCCACGTACGACAGCAACGCTCGGCCTATGTCCGGGTCGGCGGCCACGAACCGGTTGAGGTCGCCGATCAGACTTGCTATGGGATCGCTCGGTGGGCGCGGCTCGCGACCCTCACGGACCGCCTCGATCTCGGCGAGGCGGGCTCGGTCCGCGGACATCTGTGACCAGAACCAGGGCGCGACCTCGCGCTGCGTCCGGCGGTGAAACTCCTCGGCCTGGGCGTAGGGGTCTGATGTGTCGGCACGAAGAACGTCGCGCAGCTGGACGGCGTGCTTGAAGCCGACCGTGAGGCCACGTCCCGCAGAGGGGTTGGTACACGCCCACGCGTCGGCCACCGCGAAGAAGCCGGTCGCGACCGGTCGGCCATCGACCACAAAGCTGCGGTAGCGATCCATGACGCCGCTCATCGGCAGAACGTCGGTGATCGATTCACCCTCAAGCCAGGGCGCGTGCAGTGGACACGCCTGGATGACCCTCGTCCACGCGGTTGCGTCACGAAGGCGCTTGAGCGGCTGATCGCCGGTCGCGTTGAAGATGGTCACCGACCACGTGTCATGGTCTCCGGGGAGCCGCAGGATGGAGATCGAGCCGATGGGCGCGAGAGGGGGACCGATCATCTCGGGAACGGAGCCGGCGAAGAAGCGGGTGTAGTAGGTGAAGCCGGAGTCCTCGGCGATCTCCTCGGGCGGCTTCGCTCCCACAGCGGCGAGCCACGCGGGACCCTTTGAGCGCCGACCCATGGCGTCGATGACCACGTCGGCGCGGATCTCCTCACCTTCGGCGGTTCGTACTCCGGTGACCTGGGGGATGCCCGGACGAACGCCAGCGCCCGTCACCAGTTCGGTGACGTGGATCCCGCGGCGAACTTCGATGCCCGGGTGGTTCTGAGCGGCATGTCCGAACACCCACTCACCCGCCGGCCGTCTTGACGTCCAGAAGGAGAACCGGTCGTCTCCGGGGCGAGGAGACTGGTCGGACAGCAAGGGAAGCAGCAGACCCAGAAAGTCCCACTTGTAAGCCCCAGCGCGAGCGAGGCCTTCGTAGACGCCGGGCAGCTCGGCTTCTACGACCTCGCGCAGGCCCGGCATGAAGTTGTGGGGCTGGCGGAACTGGGCGACACCGTGTCGTTCCCAGGCCTCCCAGGCCTGCTCGGCGGAATCGGGAAGACTGCTGCGGTCGCGCTCGAGCACCGTCACCTGGTGGCCGTCCGTCGCCAGCAGGAGAGCCATGCCCAGACCGCAGATCCCACCGCCGCAGACGATGACGTCAGTCACGAACCAGGCGCCTGGGGAAGAGGCCCGAAGAACCCACAGATCAGCTGCAGTCGCCCTTCGCCGTCGAGCTGGCCGAAATCGACCCCTTCCATCACCTCTCCTCCATCGGGTCCGAACATCGTCCAGGCGAAGCGCAGGTAACCGTCGTGCTCATCGATCCCGCTCGCCAACTCGAGTCGGTGCCCGACGAAGGTCTGCTGGAACCCGCCGATGTGCTCGCAGAACGCTGCACGGCCATCGGCGCGCCCCGAGGGATCCACATATATGCCCTGCAACGTCCAACACGTCGCGAGGGTCGCGAGACGACGCACCTCATCCGGTTCGGCCCACGCCGACACGTACGCGGCCACCACTTCTTCAGGTTTCACGGGAGCAGGGTAACAACCACCTCGGCCGCTCGATCGGGCCCGTCCTGACGCGTGCCGCATCGACGACGCAGAGCAGCCGCGCTGACGAGCAGCAAGACCCTCACGCGGCGATCTCAGCCCAGGTCGCCGAGATCGGCGCCTGAGTGAGCTCGATGTTTGAACCTCACACGGACGGCAGTGGCCGCGTTCAGCCCTCGTATCCCCCCTCCCAGCAGCCTGGACGGTGCCGGGTGGAGCCTCGGGGCGTCACACGTGGGCGCGAGCCTGCAGTCCATGGGCGGAGACCCTCGACCCCGGAGCGCCGCCACGGCGCTGGCGTTCGCGCAGACGGCCCGGCGACTCGGTGCGGCGGCTCGAGCCGAGGGCCTCACCGTCCCCGCGTTCCGGTCCCCGCCACGCCTCCAGGGTGCGGTCCGCACCGTCCGGCACTACCCGGGCGGTGCGGTCATCTCCGTCGTGCTCCACGATCGGGCGCTCGCCGAGGTCACTGCCGACATGATCGAAGGTGTCGTCCGCGCCAACCGGCTGCGCGGGGACGCGGCCGGCCGGGCCCGGGCGGCGCTGCTCGACGCCGCGCGCCAGGACCCGACGGGCGACCGCCTACCCTCGAACGGGGCCCGGATGGCGGAACGGCAGACGCAGGCGGCTTAAACCCGCTTGCCCTTCGGGGCGTGGAGGTTCGACTCCTCCTCCGGGCACGGCGGCCGCGCCGCCCGGCACGGTCGTCGGCCGCTGGCTACAGTCCGCGCTTCAGGTCGGTCGGCGAGGGGGAGGACCGATGCTGAGCTCGGGTGGGCCGCGGGCCGGTCTCGTGATCGTGGCCCTGATCGCCGTCGCCCTGGTGGGCGTCGCCCCGGCGAGCGCCCAGACCAGTGGGCCTCCGGGCGTGTCCGCGACGACGATCGAGGTCGGCGGCATGGCGGGCGTCACGAACCCGGTCGGGCAGCCCTACGCGTCTGGCTTCGACGGCGTCCAGGCGTACTTCAACTACGTGAACGCCAAGGGCGGGATCTACGGCCGCAAGTTCAAGCTCGTGGCCAAGCTCGACGACCAGTCGCGTGCCTCGGAGGACATCATCGAGGCTCGGTCGCTCGTCGAGGAGAAGCACGTCTTCGCCGTGGCCCCCGTGGTCACGCAGATCTTCGCCGCCGGGCCCTACCTGGCCTCGAAGGGTGTGCCGACGTTCGGCTGGAACATCAACGCCGAGTGGGCCGACGGCCCGAACCTGTTCGGCGAGAAGGGCTCGTACCTCTGCTTCACCTGCCCGAGCCTCGCTCCGGCCGCCGTCGCGCACCAGGTCGGGTCCCACACCGTCGCGATCCTGGCGTATACCGCGCCGTCGTCGGCGCAGTGCGCCGCGGGGACCGAAGCCGGCTTCAAGGAGTACGGCTTCGACGTCGCGTTCGTGGACAGCAGCCTCGCCTTCGGGTTCACCGACCTCGGCGCCGACATCGACGCCATGAAGAGCAAGGGCGTCCAGTTCGTCGCGACGTGCATGGACATCTCGGGGGTCATCAATGCGGCTCAAGCGCTGCGCCGCGCCGGGCTGACCGACGTCAAGTTCTACGCGCCCCAGGGTTATGACCCCCAGACCCTGGCGAAGTACGGCAACGAGTTGAACAACGTCTACTTCCTCATCGACTTCTGGCCCTTCGAGCTCGCCAAGCAGTCGAAGTCGCTCCAGCTCTTCATCAACCAGATGAACGCGATCCACAAGCCGATCAACGAGCAGGCACTCGCCGGATGGATCGACGCCGACATGCTCTACAAGGGCATCAAGAAGGCGGGTCCCCACTTCACCCAGAAGTCCGTCGTCGACGCGATCAACACGTTCAACGGCTACACCGCGGACGGGCTCCGCCCGCCGATCAACTGGGGCGTCGACGGGCACGGCCCGCCGAACAACATGGGCAACACCGTCCCGTCGGGCACCGAGGGGTGCGCGGCGTACGTCGTGGCCATCAACGGCAAGTTCGTGCCGCAGTTCGGGAAGCCCGGACAGCCGTTCCTCTGCTCGCCGATCAACCCGAACCCGCCCACGCTGGACCCGCAGTACGTCTACCTGCGGCCGCCCGCCCCGGGAGAGGTGCTGCCGCCGACGGCCACCGTGCCGACGACGTCGCCCCCCACGCCGTAGCGATTCGACGAGCGCCGGCCGGCGCTACTCCGCGGGAGGGACCGGCTGCGGTGGGGGCGGCCCGGCGTAGTGGGCGCTCGGGCGGATGAGGCGGTTGTCGGCCGCCTGCTCGAGGATGTGCGCCGACCAGCCGATCACGCGGCTGGACGCGAACGTCGGCGTGAACATCTCCCGCGGCACCCCGCAGGCGTCCATGACGATGCCGGCGTAGAACTCGACGTTGGTATAGAGCTTCCGCCCGGGCTTCAGCTCGGCGAGGATGTCGACCGCGAGCTGCTCGACGGCCTCGGCGAACTCGAGTTTCGGACCGCCGAGCCGTTCCGCGACGCTGCGCAGCATCACCGAGCGCGGGTCGTCGGTCTTGTACACGCGGTGGCCGAAGCCCATCAGGCGGTCGCCCCGCTCGACGGCGCCGCGGATCCAGGGCTCGGCGTTCTCGACGGTGCCGATCTCGTCGAGCATCTGCAGCGCGCGACTCGGGGCGCCGCCGTGCAGCGGGCCCGAGAGCGCGCCGATCGCGCCGACGACGGCCGCCGCGAGGTCGGCGCCGGTGGAGGTGATGACCCGCGCCGTGAACGTCGACGCGTTGAACCCGTGGTCGACGGTCGAGATCAGGTACTGCTCGACGGCACGCGCGTGCTCGGGCGTCGGGACGGTGCCCAGCATCATGTAGAGGTAGTTAGCCGCGTACGGCAGCTCGGGATCGGGGTCGATGAGCGCCTCGTCGTGCTCGAGCCGGTACAGCGCACAGAGCAGCGTGGGGGCGACGGCGCAGACGCGGAGCGCCTGGGCGCGCAGCTCTTCCGCGCTGCAGTCGTACGAGGGCGCGAACCCCAGGGACGCGCCGAGCGCGGACACGGCGGTGCGGAAGCGGTCCAGCGGCGGCGCGGCACTCGCCACGGAGGAGATCTCGGGGAGCGCGGCGCGCAGCGCGTCGGGAATGACCCGAAGGGGCCGCACCTCGTCGAGGAACGCGGCGCGCTGGGCGGCGTTCGGCAGCTCGCCCTCGAACAGCAGGTACCAGACGTCCTCGAGGGACCGCGTCTCGGCGAGCTCGACGGCGTTGTACTGCCGGTAGTGGTAGAAGCCCTCGAGGCCGCGCACGTCGCCGATCTCGGTCTCGGCCACGACGACGCCTTCGAGGCCCTTCGGCACCTCGTGCGCCAGCGAGGCCGCAGGCTGGATCTGCGCGATGCGCATGAGGTCGCGCATCGACACGATGCCGACGAGACGACCATCGTCCAGCACCGGGATGTGGCGGTAGCCGTGCTCCGCCAGGCTTGCGAACGCCGCGCCCACCTCCGAGTCCGGTGCGACGTGGTCGGGATCGCGGGTCATCCACTCGGTGACCGGCGCGGCCGCGTCGGCGCCGGCCGCGGCGTGGCGCACGAGATCGCGCTCGGTGAGGATGCCGACCGCGTGGTCACCGTCGACGACGACGACGGAGCCGACGGCCTGCTCCCGCATGCGCTGCGCGGCGGCGGAGATCGGCTCGTCGCGAGTCGCCGTGACGACCGGACGGCTCATGATGTCCGCCACGCTGCGCTTGCCGTCCGCTGCCACTCGTTCCTCCCCTTTGTCCCTCTCTGGCGACTCTACGACGGCGTCGGCTCGCCGTGGCGTCCCTCCCCGGCGGTGAAGCGGGCAACGCCCGCCGCGAAGTCGGGTGACGACAGGGTGGCGACACCCAGCTCGTACTCGCGGCGCATCGCGGCGTCGAGGTCGTGGCCCGCCTGCTCGTAGGCCGAGCGGCGGTCGTTGCGCAGGCAGACCTGGGGGAGGCGGGCGAGGTCGTGGGCGAGCGCGCGGGCGTCGTCGAGCGCGGCACCGGGCTGGCTCAGCCGGTTGGCGAGCCCCATGCCGGCCGCCTCGTCACCGGAGACCCCGCGGCCCGTGAGGATGAGGTCGAGCGCGTGGCTGAGTCCGATCATGCGGGGCAGCCGCACCGTGCCGCCGTCGATGAGCGGCACGCCCCACCGCCGACAGAAGACCCCGAACACGGCGTCGCGCGCCGCGATCCGCAGGTCGCACCAGCACGCCAGCTCGAGACCGCCGGCGACGGCGTAGCCCTCGACCGCGGCGAGCACCGGCTTCGTCGTGAGCATGCGGGTCGGGCCCATCGGCCCGTCCCCGGCCTCGTTCACGCGGTTCGTGCTGTCCCCGCGCATCGCCGTGAGGTCGGCGCCGGCGCAGAACGTGCCGCCGGCGCCGGTGAGAACGGCGACGGCGAGCGACTCGTCGACCTCGAACGTGCTGAAGGCGTCGACGAGCGCCGCCGCGGTCGGTCCGTCCACGGCGTTGCGGACCTCGGGGCGATCGATGGTGACGACGAGGATCGGGCCGTCGGTGGCGGTGTGCACGGTCACGAGGAGACCTCCGGGGTATCGCGGCGCGCATAGAGGTGCGCCGTCTCGTTGAGCGTGGCGACGCTGCGCTGCCCGGACCGGGCGGCGTGGACGCGGCTCACGGACGTGTACTCGGGATGGAACCACAGCGCGGCGTCGAGGCCGAGCACGTGGGCGAGGTACACGTTCAGCACGCCCCCGTGTGTGAACACGGCGACGCGACGTCCGGGGAAGCGCGCGATCACCGACTCCATCGCCGGGACGACCTGCGCCTGGAACTCGTGTGGGTCGACGCCCCCGACGTCGGACCAGCGCCCTTCGATCGTCGCGTACCACCGCTCGTCCTTCGCGGCGCGCAGCTCCTCGATCGGGATGTACTCGCCGGCGGCCGCGTCGTACTCGGCGAGCCCGTCGACGACCTCGACGGCGCACCCGAGCGCGGCGGCCAGCGGTGCGGCCGTCTCTCGCGCCCGCCGGAGCGGGCTGGTGAGCACGGCGTCGGGCTCCTCGGCGGCGAGCCACGCCGCGAGCCGCGCCGCCTGCGTGCGTCCGGCTGCGCTCAGCTCGGGGTCCGCCGCCCCGTCGACCGTGCCCTCGTCGACGCGCATGGGCTGCGCGTGCCGGATCAGCAGCAGCTCCATCAGCGGGTCGGCGCGGGGTCGGGGTCGTCCAGCGCGAAGCCGAGGACGTCGGCGAGCTCAGCGAGCGCGACGTCGGGGTCGGCGACCTTGATCGTCGCCATCCCGAGGGCCCGAGCCGGCTTCAGGTTCACTCCCAGGTCGTCGAGGAACACGGCCTCGTCCGGCGCGACGCCGACGCGCTCGCAGGTGAGCTCGTAGATCCGGGGATCCGGCTTGCGGAGTCCTTCGACGGCGGACTCGACGACGACGTCGAAGGCGTCGAACAGGTCGGTGTGCCGGTTGCCCATCGTGGCGTCGTCGTCGGCGCGCCAGTTGTTCGTCAACGCCGCGGTCCGGAGCCCGTGCGCCCGGATGGCGCGCAGTGCGGTGACCATTGCCGGGCGTGGTCCGGCACCGGTCGCGACCTCCGTGAGCAGCGCGGCCACGTCGACCCGCCCGCCGGCCGCGGCGCATTCGCGCTCGAACGCGGTGGCAAACCCGGCGGGGTCGAGCTCCCCCCGTTCGAAGCGCGACCACGCGCCGTCCTCGCCGCCCGCGAGCACGACCTCGCTCAGGAAGCGATGCGGCAGCCCGTGCCGCGCCTCATAGGCGCGGAACGTGTCGAGCGGGGACGGGAGCACCACCCCGCCCAGGTCGAAGATGACGGCGCGCCAGGCCACGCTCGGAAACTACTGGCCGATGCGGGGAGGCGTCGGCGCCGCGCGGCGCGTCATGATGACGCCGTGGCGTCCGACGACGAGGCGGTGCGCGCGCTGGTGATCGCGTACGCCGAGCGGCTCGACCGCGGTGACCTCGACGGCGTCGCGGCGCTCTTCGACGGGGCGGTCGTGCGCGCCGCCCGCAGTGGGGACCTCACCGGGTCGGCCGAGGTGCGACGCATGTACGACCCGGTCACCCTCTACGAGGACGGCACGCCGCGCACCCAGCACGTGCTGTCCAACCTCGAGGTGGACGTCGACGCGGCGGCGGGCACGGCCACGAGCCGGTGCGCGTTCACGGTGGTCCAGGCGCGGCCGGCGGGCGGCGTGCAGCCGGTCCTGGCCGGCCGCTACGAGGACCGGTTCACGCGCGTCGATGATGCGTGGCGTTTCGTGGAGCGGGTCATCCGCCCCGACCTCGCCGGCGACCTGTCGGACCACATGCGCGGGTGAGCGACGCGACCGCCGTCGTGCGGGCGCTGGTCGACGCGTCCTCGGCTGCCCCGGTGGTCGTCGGGATCGCCGGAGGTGTCGCAGCGGGGAAGACGACGCTCGCCGTCGCGCTGCGCGCCGACCTCGCCGACCGACGCGTCGACGTGGTGGCCACCGACGGGTTCCTCCTGCCGAACGCCGAGCTGGCGGCGCGGGGCCTGCTCGCCCGGAAGGGCTTTCCCGAGTCCTACGACGTCGCCGCGCTGCGCGCCTTCGTGGGGGGCGCGCGCGACGCCCGGCTGCCGCTGCGCGTCCCCTGCTACTCGCATGTCACGTACGACGTCGACGGCGACCGCGAGGTGCCGCCGGTGGACGTGCTGATTATCGAGGGCGTCAACGTCCTGAGCGCCGCCGCCGACCTCCTCGACGTCGGCGTCTACCTCGACGCCGACGAAGACGTCCTCGCGTCGTGGTTCCGCGCTCGGTTCCTGGACCTCGCCTCGGCCGCGGCCGACGACCCATCGTCCTTCTATCGGATGTTCCAGGGCCTCGACGAGGCCGGGGTGGTGGGCGTCGCCGACGAGGTGTGGCGGTCGGTGAACCTCCCAAACCTCCGCGACCACATCGCCCCGAGCGCGGCGCTCGCCCGCGTCGTCATCCAAAAGGGCGCGGACCACGCGGTGCGCGCCGTCGACGTGCGCGACGATGGCCGCACCGAGGCGGAGGGACGATGACCAGCGACCAGATGCTCGTGGAGAACCTCGACCACGTGTGGGCGTCGATCGACGACGTCGGGCGCGTGCTGAGCGAGGCCGAGTGGAAGACCCCGACCGAGGTGCCGGGCTGGACCGTCCAGGACAACCTCGCCCACGTGACGGCCCTCGAGTGGCGGCTGCTCGGCCGGCCGGACCCGACGCACACCCTCCCGGACGACCGCGACCTGACGTACGTCCGCAACGACTTCGGACGGGCGAACGAGCTGTTCGTCGACTCGCGGCGGGCGCGGGCGGGCACCGACGTCCTCGCCGAGTTCGAGGAGGTCACGACCGCGCGGCTGGCGTCGCTCCGAGCCGCGACGCCGGACGACTTCGGGGCGTCGTCGTGGACCCCGATGGGGGACGGCACGGTCCGCGACCTGCTGCCCTTCCGGATCTTCGACGCCTGGGTCCACGAGCAGGACATGCGACGCGCCGTCGACCGTCCCGGTGACCTCGACGGCCAGGTCGCCGAGACCGCGATGGCCCGCATCACGGGGACGCTGCCGTTCGTGGTGGGCAAGAAGGTGGCGCCACCGGACGGCACGACGGTGGTCGTCGACCTGCGCGCGCCGCTCGCCGGTCGCCACGCCGTCGTCGTCGAGGGCCGGGCGCGTCCCCTCGACAACCCGCCGGCCGACCCGACCGTGTGCGTCCACACCGACGGCGAGACGTTCGCCCGGCTGGCGTGCGGGCGTCTCGACCCGCAGGCCGTGCTCGCCGCGGGCGGCGTGACGTTCGACGGCGACGCCGCGCTCGGGACCCGACTCGTCGAGTCGCTCAACTTCCTGTTCTGACTCAGGCGACGACCGCGTCGGCGCGCGCGAGCGTGAAGTGGTACGCCGGCCGTGGTCCGGTGGCGTGCGCGAGCGCCGCGGGCTCGCCGGGGTCGCGGCGGAACCCGACGGCCTCGAGGACGCGCGGCGACACCGGGTTGTCGCTGAAGACCCAGGCCGTCAGCTGATCGAGCCCGAGCGGGCCGAACGCCCAGCCGACGACGAGCCGCAGCGCCCGAGTCGCGACGCCCCGGCCGCGCGCCGCGGCCGCCACCCAGTAGCCGACGAACGGCGGGCCGTCGGTGCCGCGGAGCTGGTGCACCCCGATGCCGCCGAGCAGTGCTTCGGTGCCGCACTCGACGATGACGAACCCTGCCTCGTCACCGCGGCGCCACGCGCTCGTGGCCGCGCCGACCCAGGCCACCGCGTCGGCGCGCTGGTACGGCGACGGGATCCGGGTGAACCGGGGGATCGCGGGGTCCTGGACCGCGGCGGTGATCGCGTCGACGTCGGTCAGCGCCGGGGGCCGGAGACGGATGCGGTCGTCCGCCAGCTCGGGCACGTCGAGCGTCATGCGGCGAGCGTGCCATCATCGACGCGTCGCACCGGACGCTTTTCGTAGGAGCACGATGAGCCTCGTCCACAACATCGTCGGGCCGCCCACCGCGGCGCGCGTGATGCTGCTCGCCCACGGCTACGGGGCCGACGAGCGCGACCTCGGCGGCCTCCTTTCGTACCTGGACCCCGAGGGCCGCTTCCTCACCGTGCTGCCGCGCGGGCCCGTGGCGGCGCCGCCCGGCTTCGCGTGGTTCGATCCCGCCGGCGCCGACGACGCCGCCTTCACCAGCTCGCTCGACGAGCTCGACGACCTCCTCGACGAGGTGTGCGCCGCGAACGAGAAGGACCGCGCCCAAGCGATCGTCGGCGGCTTCTCGCAAGGCGGCGGGCTCGCCGTGGGGCTCGGCCTTCGCCGGAGCGCCCGGCCCCACCCCCTCGGCGTGCTGGCGATGAGCCCGGTGACGCCGGACGGCGTCGACTACGACTGGGACGTGGCCGCGTCGGTGCCGGTGCTCGTGCAGCACGGCACCGAGGACCCGCTCCTCCCGGTCGCCCGCGGTCGGGCGCTCGCGACCTCGCTCATGGAACACGGCGTCCCGGTCGTCTACCAGGAGTACCCGATGGGCCACGCCGTGGCGCTCGAGAGCATCCAGGCGGCGAAGGCGTGGCTCGATCGCGTCGTGGCGGGGGAGCGGCCGAGCGAGCCGATGCCCGAGGCCCCGCCCGAGCCGCTCGTGAAGCCGGTGAGCACGGCGGCGTTCGAGGCCGAGGTGCTGCGCGCCGAGCAGCCGGTGATCGTCGACTTCTGGGCGCCGTGGTGCCAGCCGTGCCGGGCCGTCTCGCCCGTCGTCGAGCAGATCGCCGCGATGCGCCAGGGCTCCTACAAGGTGGTGAAGGTCAACATCGACGAGGAGCCGGCGATCGCGCAGCGCTTCGAGGTGCAGAGCATCCCGATGATCGGGCTGTTCCGCAACGGGCGGCTCGAGCGGGCGGCCCTCGGCGCGAAGCCGCGTCAGGCGCTGGAGGCCGAGCTGGGGATGCTCGTCATCCCCTGACCGTGATGGCGCCCGGCGGGCCGTCGACGGCGTGCGCGACGACCGCGGCCGCGGGGGCGTGCCGGGCCTCGAGCGCGGCGACGAGCGCGTCGGCGTGCTCGTCGTCGACCGCGAGGAGCAGCCCGCCAGACGTCTGCGCGTCGGCGAGGAGGAGCTGCGTCGCTTCGGGCAGTGTCCCCCAGTCCACGGGGGCCTCGGTGGTGACGAACGCGTGGTTCCGGGTCGTCCCGCCGGCGACCATCCCGGCGGCGAGCAGCTCCCCGGCTCCGTCGAGCACCGGCACGGCGCTCGCGTCGACGATCCCGGCGACGCCGGACGCGGCGAGCAGCTCGCGGAGGTGGCCGAGCAGACCGAACCCCGTGACGTCGGTGACGGCGTGCACCGCCGGGCCGAGCGCGCGCGCCGCGTCGCGGGCGCCCGCGTTCAGCGTGGTCATGAGCGCCACGGCGTCGGCCACCAGCTCGGGCGGCGCCTCGCCCCGCTTCAGCGCGGTGGCGACGACGCCCAGCCCGAGCGGCTTGGTCAGGACGACGGCGTCGCCGGGCCGAGCGCCCGCGTTGCGGAACACCGCGTCGGGGTGCACGGTGCCGACCACGGCGAGCCCGAACTTCGGCTCGGGATCGTCGATCGAGTGTCCGCCGGCCACGACAGCACCCGCGGCGGCGACGGCGTCGGCTCCGCCGTCGAGGACCCGGGCGAGCAGCTCGAAGGGGAGCCCCTCTCGCGGCCACGCGACGAGGTTCAGGGCGAGCAGGGGGTCGCCGCCCATCGCGTAGACGTCGGAGAGCGCGTTCGTCGCCGCCACGCGGCCCCAGTCGTACGCGTCGTCGACGATCGGGGTGAAGAAATCGGTCGTGACGACGACCGCCAGGTCGTCGCGGAGGCGGTAGACCGCGGCGTCGTCCGCCGTCTCGAAGCCGACGAGCAGGTCGGGGTCCGCGCCGGCGGGAGCGCGCACCATCCCGAGCACGGTGCGCAGGTCGGCGGGCGAGAGCTTGCACGCGCAGCCCGCGCCGTGCGAGAAGGCGGTGAGACGAGCCGGCTGGTCGAGCGCGGTCACGGCCCGATGCTAGGGCCGTGCCGCGTGGGCGCTAGCTGACGCGCAGCCCGTACTCGAAGTAGCCCGCGTCGATGTAGCGGACGACGTCCCCGGTATGTGGCGCATGGATCACGGCGCCGCCTCCCACGTAGATGCCGACGTGGCCGTACGTGTAGGCGATGTCACCGGCGGCCATCGCGCCGAGCGGCACGTGGGGGAGCATGCCCGCCTGGGCCTCCGAGTTGTGCGGCAGCCCGACGCCCGCCGCACCCCACGCCGCCATCGTGAGGCCCGAGCAGTCGAAGCAGGTCGGCCCGGCGCCGGCGTAGCAGTACGGCTTGCCGAGCTGCTGCTCGGCGAAGCTCACCGCGACACCCGCCGAGCCGCTCGCCGGCGGGACGAGACCGGGGTTGAAGTCGGAACCGCCGCCGCCGCCGCCGTTGCCCTTCGGCGCTTGCGCGTTGTCAGCGGCCGCGTTGTCCTGCGCGACGAGGCTGGCGATCTGCCCGTTCACCTGCCCGAGCAGCGCGGAGTACTGGGCGTTCGCCGCGTTGAAGCTCGCCTCGGCGTTCTTGAGCGCCGCCTCTTGCGCCGTGGCGGCCGCCTTGGCGTTCTGGGCGTCCTTCTCGCGGGCGCTGAGGGACGCCTTCGACTCGTTCAGCTGGTCGACGAGCGTGTTGTCCTGGTCGCTCGCCGCCCTCGTGTACTGCTGGCTGCTCGCCAGCTCGCTCGGGTCGACGTTGAACAGGCCGGTGTCGCCACCGACCGTGGCGCTCTGGTAGATCGCCACCGCCCGCTGCTCGACGAGCTTCTGCAGGGCGTCGGTCTGCGCCTTCGCCGCCGCGATGCGCGCCTCGGCGTCCGTGATCGTCGCGTTCGCCTGGTCCAGCTGGTACTGCGCGGCGTTGATCTGCTCGTTCAGCGAGTCGAGCTTCACCGCGTTCGCGTTGATCGCCGCGGAGAGCTGCGCGGCCTGCGTCTGCAGGTCACCGCCGGGGGCCGCCCCAGCGGTGCCGGTCGTGACCGTGAACACCGTCGCGGTTCCGGCGGCGAGCAGCGCGGCGAATGTCAGGGACAGGGTGCGGATCTGCAGGCGCGTCATCAGCATGCGGTCGCTCTCGTCGGCGGCGGACAGCGGACGGTTCTGGTCGTGCCCTGCGGTTTTGCAAAACAACCCGCACGTCATCTCCACCGATGACGAACGGGTTGGTTGGGACTTTAGGCACGGCGGGGGCCTCGCGCCAGGATTGTACGGAAGGACCTCGCGTTCTTGCAGGTCAGGCGCCAGAAACTGCCCAGCCCGCGGTCGGCCGGGGGTCGCCTGGGGCCGCCACCTCCGGGACCGTCCACTTCATCGCCGCGCCGACGTCGCGGGCCACCCGCTGCCATTCGCGGGGATCCCATCCCTCGCTCGCGGCGACGACCGTCGTGTCCTGGCGCAGGTGCACGAACGCGGGCAGCCGCTCGAGGCCGAGACCCGACACGAGGGAGAGGTCGGGATCGACGAAGGTCATGACCCGACGCTCGGCGTCGCCGAGCAGCCGACGGGCGACCGCGTCGCTGGCCGGCACGACGAACGCGCAGTGGCAGTCCGCGTCACCGAAGGTCTTGAAGATCCGCTCGGCGACCGGCACCCACGCCGCTCCCTCGGGGCGCGCCGGGAGCACCACGAGGCACAGGTGGAACATCGTGGTCCAGTCGTCGAGCGTGCGCGTCACGCCGGCGCTCGTGGCCAGCTTCAGCGTGGGATCGGGGTTCGTCGCCAGCGCTCAGCCCTCCTGGGGCGAGGAAGGTAGCGTCTTTTCGCCCGGCCGCCGGGACCGTGCCACCGGGGCGAGCGCCGGCCGCCGCGGACGCGAGGGGGCCCGATGGCCGGAGAGAACGTCACCTTCCCCAGCAACGGCTCGGAGGGCGCGGGCTACCTGGCCCGCCCCGCGGACGGGCACGGGCCCGGCGTGGTCGTGATCCAGGAGTGGTGGGGCCTCAACGATCAGATCCGCGAGGTCTGCGACCGCTTCGCCGACGACGGGTTCGTCGCCCTCGCCCCCGACCTGTACCGCGGCGAGGTGACCCGGGAGCCGGACGAGGCGGCCAAGCTCATGATGGCGCTGAACCTCGAGCGCGCGGCCAAGGACATGACCGGCGCGGTCGACTACCTCGCAGCGCACGAGGCGGTGACCTCGAAGGGCGTGGGCGTCATCGGGTTCTGCATGGGCGGCGGACTCGCCCTGTGGCTGGCGACGCTGCGCCCCGAGAAGGTGGAAGCGGTCGCCCCCTACTACGGCGTCATCCCCTGGCCGGCGGCGCAGCCGGACTACTCGCGCCTGCAGGGCCCGGTGCAGGGCCACTACGCCGAGCTCGACAGCTCCGCCGACCCGGCGGCCGTCGCGGCGCTCGAGGAGCAGCTCCGCGGGCTCGACAAGACGGCCGAGTTCTTCATCTATCCCGGTGCCGACCACGCGTTCACGAACCACCACCGGCCCGAGGTCTTCCACGCCGAGCACACCGACACGGCGTGGCGGCGCACGCTGGCGTTCTTCCGCGAGAACGTCCGCTGAGCGCGGCGGGCGAGAGCTAGAGCCCGCTCGCCCGCAGCATCGAGGGCGGGACGTCGTCGCGCCCCTCGGCGAGCAGGGCGGCCCGTTCGATGTTGATCGGGTCGCGCTCCGCCCGCTCGACCCACCGGTCCCAGGGGCCGCGCGGGATCGTGCCCTCGACGCAGTGCCGCAGGTAGGCCTGCAGGTCCCGGGCCTCGGGCTCGCCGCCGACCGGGCCGTGCCCGGGGACGATCGTGTCGGCGAGCTCGACGACCGCGTCGAGCATGTCGGCCCAGGTCGCCGGGTCGCCCTGGAAGGCGAGCGGCGTCACCCCGAAGAAGCAGAGGTCGCCGGCGAAGCAGACGTCGGCGTCGGCGACGAGCACCACCAGGTCGCCCGGCGTGTGGCCCGAAGCCGGGAGCAGCTCGACGCGCGGCGTGAGGTTCGCCGCGCCGTCGACCTCGTGGGTCACCGGCCGCGTCCCCGTCTCGGCCAGGTCGTCGAACTCCTCGTCGAACGCCGGCATAAACGCCTTGTACGCCTCGATCGGCATCGGCTGGTCCAGCACCGCGCTCGTCGGCGGTGTCCCCAACACCGAGGCGTGCGGGAACGCCTTCGTGCCGCCGACATGGTCGATGTGCGCGTGGGTGAGCACGACGCGCTTCACCGGCCGCTCCAGGGCGCGCACGGCCGCGGCGAACGGCTCCCACTGGGAGCGCACCATGAGCGTGTCGATGACCGTGACGCCGTCCTCGTCGACGACGACGCCGGCGTTGGCCACGCCGGTCTCGCCGCCGGGCTGCAGCCACACGAACACGCCTTCCGCGAGCTCGTGCAACGTGAGCGTCGGGCAGGCTTGCGCCACGACGTCGAGGGTACCGTTGCGCCCATGACCGAGCGCTCCCGCCAGCTGCCCCGCCGCTCGTGCCTCTCCGTGCCCGGGTCGAGCCCGAAGATGCTCGCCAAGGCGCCGGGCCTCGGCGCGGACATGGTGTTCCTCGACCTCGAGGACTCGGTGGCCCCGCTCGAGAAGGAGGCCGCCCGCGACAACGTCGTGAAGGCGATCAACGACCAGGACTGGGGCGACGTCGTCCTGTGCGTGCGCGTGAACGCGTGGGACACGAAGTGGACGTACCGCGACGTCGTCCACGTCGTCGAGAACGCGTCGGAGCGCCTCGACGAGCTCATGCTCCCGCAGGTGCAGTCCGCCGCGGACGTCGGGGCGCTCGACCGGCTCCTCACCCAGATCGAGGCGACCACCGGTCGCGCCGGGCGCGTCGGCATCGAGCCCCAGATCGAGACCGCCCGCGGCCTCATCAACGTCGAGGAGATCTGCGCTACGTCGGACCGCCTCGAGACGATCGTGTTCGGGCCGGCCGACTTCGCCGCCTCGACGGAGATGCCGGTCCTCACCGGGGGCGTGCAGATCCCCGAGTACCCGGGCGACCACTTCCACTACGTGTTCGCCAAGATCCTCATGGCCGGTCGGGCCAACGGGCTCCAGGTCATCGACGGCCCGTACCTGAAGATCCGGGACCTCGACGGCCTGCGCGACTACGCGATGCGCACCCGCATCCTCGGCTACGACGGCAAGTGGGCGCTCCACCCCGACCAGGTCACGGTCATCAACGACGTGTACACGCCCACCCAGGAGCAGTTCGACCGGGCGTGGGACATCCTCGAGGCCTACCGGCAGGCGACGACCACCACCGAGGGCGACCGCAAGGGCGCGGTGATGTTCGGCGACGAGATGATCGACGAGGCGAGCCGCAAGATGGCGACGAAGTTCGTCACCCGCGGCGAGCGCGCCGGGATGCGCCGCGCCGACTGACGCCATCGGTGCCCCGCGGCCCGGGTGAGGGCCCGCGGTACCGTGGGCGGCGCCGTCGTTTCGGGAGCCGCGAATGGGGATCAGCCGATTCGGCCACCGCTCCCGTGACCATGACGGGGTGCCGCGCCACTGGGAGACCTCCCAGAGCGTGGCCGGCGACCTGCACCGCCGGATGCGCTCGGCGCTCGACCGGACGCGCGCCACGCTGGCGGACGCCCGCCGCTGCGGCGTCCCGACCGACCACTTCGAATCGCTCTGTGACGAGCTCGACGGCGCGGCGAAGGTCATGGACGAGCAGCTGATGGCCGCGTCGCGCCTCCCGCTGCGACTCCGGCACCGGACGCTCCTCGACCTGCGCTACCACATCGTCGACCTCGAGCGGACGGGCGACCGCATCGGCCGCACGGCCCTCGACGCCGCGGCGCCCGTCGCCGGCGGTTTCGACGAGACGCTGCGTCACATCAACGAGCGCCTCGACCGCCACGTCGAGGCCCGCCGCGAGCTGAAGGAGCTCGGCCCGTAGCGCGAGATCCCGCGCCGCTTACCGGCTGAGCGCGGCCTCCGCCAGGCGGGGGGCGATGACGCGCAGGCACAGGGTCTCGTCGGCGCCCTCGAAGATCGACAGCACGCGGGCGTCGACGAAGTAGCGCGACACGGGGTACTCCTCGGCGTAGCCCATGCCGCCGTGCAGCTGCATCGCCTCGCGGGTGACCCACTCGGCGGCGCGGCACACGTACGCCTTCACCATGGACGCGGCGAGCGTGCCCTCGCCGCGACCCATCTGCCGCGCCACGGAGTACGAGAACTGGCGACCCGCCTGGATCAGCGCCGCCATGCGGGCCAGCTTCGCCCCGCTCAGCTGGTAGTCGAACACCGGCTTGCCGAACACCCGCCGCTCCTGGGCGTACGCGAGCCCGGCGTCGAAGGCGGCCTGCATCACCCCGACGGCGCGCGCCGCAGTCTGGAGCCGCCCGTTCTCGAACCCCTCCATCTGCAGGTAGAAGCCCTGGTTCAGCCCGGCGTCGGCGCCGACGAGGTTCTCGGCCGGGACGAACCAGTCCTCGAACGCGATCTCGTAGGAGTGCATGCCGCGGTAGCCGATCGTGTCGATGGCCCGCCCCTGCATGCGGCCGGTGCCGTCGGGGCCGGTCACGTCGAACGCGTGGCCCGGCACGGCCGGCTTGTCCACCACGAAGAGGGAGAGCCCGCGGTGCCCCGCGGCGCGGTCCGGGTCGGTCCGGGCGAGCAGCATCAAGAGGTCGGCGCGCCCGGCGAACGTGGCCCACGTCTTCACGCCGTTCACGCGGAAGCCGCCGTCGACTGGCGTCGCGGTCACGGCCAGGTGCGCGACGTCGGAGCCGTAGTCCGGCTCGGTCACGGTGACGCCGACCATCAGCTCGCCGCTGGCGATCCTCGGGAGCCACCGTTGCTTCTGCTCCTCGGTCCCGCCGCGCACGAGCGCGCGCGTGAGGATCTCGGGGCGGGTGATGAGCGAGCCGCCGACCCCGAGCGATCCCCACGCGAGCTCCTCGGTGGCCACGACCATGCCGAGGTAGTCGTGCTCGCCGCCGGCCGCGAAGCCGCCGTAGTCCTCGGGCACCGAGAGGCCGAACCCGCCGAGCTCGGCGAGCCCGGTGATCACCGACTCGGGGATGTCGGTGTTCTCGCGATGCACCGTCTCGGCGACGGGCCGGATGCGGTCCGCCGCGAAGCGATGAAAGGTGTCGCGCACGAGGTCGAACTCGTCGCCGAGGTGCGCCGGGCCGGTCCCCCGGGTCGGCAGCTGGGCGGCGACCGTCTCGAGGAACACGGGCGAGCGGTGCGTCTCGAGGAAGGGCAGCGCGCCGTCCAGCTCGTCGGCCTCGACGCCCCAGAGGGCGTCGCGCCCGACGAGGCGGGCCGCCACGTCGGCGATCGCGTCGGCGACGAACAGCCGGGCGAGGTGGGACTCGAACTCGCCGTGCTCGCCGTACTCGAGCATGACCTTCGCCGCCTCGACGCCGCTCGCGGCGTGCGCCAGGTCGTAGGCGAGGACCTGGTTGCCGTCGAGCGCCGCGCCGCCGATGCGGCCGCCCTCGCCGCCCGCGTCGTGCGCGAGGCGTCGCCACCCCGCGTCGACCACCGCTGCGGCGTCGTCGAGCGCGGCAGCCGCGGCCGACCCCGACGCTGACACGCTGCGGGAGCCTACGAGACGGGGACTGTCGGCCGGGTGGTGGGCGGCGTCGTCGTCGGCGGCGCGGTCGCCTGGGTCGGCGGCGCGGTCTGCGGGGGCGGGCGGGTCGGTGACGTGCCGCCCGAGGTCCCGGACCCCGTGCCGCCCTCGGGGAGCTGCGTCGCGCCGGGGACGGCGATGACCTGCTGCGGCGAGTTCGGCATGGCCTGCGCGGTCACCCGGCAGCGCTTGTCGAGGGGGGCGAACACCGTGCTCGCCAGGAGGTCGGCGCCGGCCGGGGTGAAGTGGATGCCGTCGTCGGTGCGCATCAGCTCGAGCTTCCCGCCGGGCCCGGGGAGCTCGGCCGCGTAGTGGCCTTGGCTGTCACCGAAGAGCTGGTACGCGTCGATGTAGGTGGCGTTCTTCTGCGTCGACACGACCGCGCGCGCGACGGCGTTCACCTGGCGCACACCCGCGTCCTCGGTCGCGTTCTCGAGCGTCGGGGCGCCGATCCAGTACACGTAGCGGTTGCCGGCCGAGAGCACCTGCAGCATCTGCGTGACGAGCTCGGTGTACGCGGCCTTCCACGCGGGCTGCCCGCTCGCGTCGAGCGGCTGGGCCTGGGGCACCATGTAGTCGTTCGTCCCGAT
>JBPYDT010000144.1:0-4627 GCA_051986275.1 Acidimicrobiia bacterium
GGCCCCAGCGGAGCAGGTCCCAGTGGCACTCCCGGTAGGGGGCGGTGTCGAACTGCTTGAAGGCTCCGCCGCCCTGGGGCCGGAACCAGAGGCTCGTCGGGCCGCCCGGGCCCGTGCTCGGCGTGGCAGCGCCCGCCGCGTTGACGCCGGTGAGGAAGTACCGCCGCGCGAGAGGTGCGTCGGGGTAGCTCCCGTAGAGGTCGAAGCCGTGAGCGGAGGCGCGGGCTCCGGGGCTCGGGGCCCGGGAGGGATCGTGGCGCAGGGGGATGGTCCGTGACGGCGCCGCGCCGTAGATGAGCGCCCACGCCGCCGCGACGGCGCACGACAGCCCGGCCGCGCGAGACCCGCGCACGTGGTTCGAGAGCGTGATGCGGAGGCCTTCCTGCACGGCGATCGTGGTGGCGACCGGCAAGCATACGGCGTCGGCCGGGAGCGCCCGGGGTGAGCTCGGGGGTGGCGCGGCGCGCGGGCTTCACCGGCTCGGGGCGAGCACGGCTGCCGCGCATCGTCTCGGCGGCCGGCCGCTCGCAGGCCCAGAACGCCGGGCCGGAGCGAGGGGCGTTTCGTCGCCGCCCCTCGCCCGACCCGCGGCGGTCCGGCGTCTAGCCGACCGCGGCTGCCTTGAGGGCCGCACGCACACGCGCCGGGGTAAACGGCGCTTCGCGGATTCGCACGCCGGTCGCGTCGAAGATCGCGTTTCCGATCGCCGCCGGGACGACGGTGTTGGGAGGCTCGCCGATCCCGGAGTTGACGTAGCTGCCCATGCCGCCGTTGGCGAAGCTGCCGGCGGGCGACAGCGTCGGCTGGTCGAGGAGCGTGATCGTGATCGCCTGCGGCACGTCGACGAAGCGCAGAATCGGGTAGGTGACCCAGTCGGCGTCGATCACCTTCGCCCGGGTGAACACCACCTGCTCGTGGAGGGCGCGGCTGGTGGAGTAGATCGTCGCACCCTCGATCTGGGCCCGAATCCCCGTCGGGTTGACGATCTGGCCGGCGTCGACCGTGACGTACATCCGCGTCACGGTCACCTTGCCCGTGTGCCTGTCGACCTCGACCTCTGCGACGTTCGCGATGTAGGAGCTTCGCTGGCTCGCCACGATCGCGACCCCCCGGCCGCTCACGACGCGCGCGTTCGAGCGGGCCCCCGGCCCCGGCGACGGCCTCGGCACCCACCCCGACGCCGTCTGCGCCGTCTGGAGAACGTTCGCCATCCGCGGCTGAATCGAGACCAGCGTGTAGGGGTCGGTGTTGTTCGACAGGTGGCGAAGGCGGAACGCGATCGGATCCTGGCCCGTCGCCGACGCGATCTCGTCCACGAACTGCTCGCCCGCGAAGTTGACCTGGATCCGCCCCGGCGACCGCATCGCCGCCCCGCGCAGCTGGGGTGTGACGGCGTTTCCGCGCACGCGCATGTTGGCGAACGCGTACGCCGCGACGTCGCCGCCTCCCGGGGGTCTGAAGCTGGGCGTCCCGGTCGTGACCAGCGGCGCGCGGGCGACGAACTGCGTCGGCAGATCGGCGCTGTTCGCGGCCCACGACCACTCCTGGTGGTCCCAGGCGACGATCTGCCCCGTCGCGTCGACCCCGGCCCGGAAGCTGAAGGCCGACGGCGGGTAGGTCGGCTCCCACGCCTGCTCCTGCTGGCGCATCCACTGGAGCTTCACCGGCCGCCCCACCTGTTGGGAGAGGTAGGCCGCCGCGGGGGCGACGTCGTCGGTGCCCTCGCGGCCGTAGGCTCCCGAGTTGTACAGCGCGATGACGCGCACGCTCGTCGTGGGGAGCCCCGTGATCGCCGCGATCGAGGCCTGCGTGCTGAACGGACTCTGGGTTCCCGACCAGCAGATCGCCTGAGCGCCGTGCACGTCGGCGACGGCGCACGACGGCGCGAGCATGCCGTGCGACTGATTGGGAAAGTCGTACTGGGCCGAGAACGTCCGCGACGCCCCCGCGAGCGCGGTGTCGACGTTGCCGACGACGGGGACGGTCAGCGACTGGGCGAGCACCGGCGAGGTGCGCAGGTAGGTGAACACCTCGCCGTTCCCCGAGAGCGCTGCCGGGGGCGCCGTCCAGGTCGTCTTGATGCTCGCGAGCGCCTGGATCGCCTGCCACTCCTCCTCCGCGACGACCGCGAGGAAGTCGCCCCTCGAGACGACCTTGATCAGCCCGGCCGGCCTGCT
Source organism: Acidimicrobiia bacterium (assembly GCA_051986275.1). Lineage (GTDB taxonomy): Bacteria > Actinomycetota > Acidimicrobiia > IMCC26256 > PALSA-555 > PALSA-555. Next base: position 2,178 of record JBPYDT010000144.1, read on the forward strand.
CCGGAAGCCGTCCACGCTCACGAGGTGAACCCCGACGTCCGGGGGGAGAACGACGCGGGCGTGAACCATCCCCGGGAGGCGCACGTTGGGAACCCGCGGCCAGGTCGCGGTGACCATCTTCGGGATCGCGGGCGACGGGATCGACTGGCCGACGAGCGTGTACTGGCTCGGATCCTTGATCTGCGCCGGCACCGATCCCGCCACGTCGATCGTGGTGCCCGACCCGCTCACGCTCAAGGGCGTGTCGAACCGCCGGCCGCCGATGAGCTCGGCGTAGCTCACGGCCTGCGACGGGGTCGCGGTCACCCTCACGACCCCGTTGGCGACGCTGAGCTGGGACGCGGGGACACCGAGTCTCGCGGCCGCGAGGCCGAGTAGGACCTGACGGGCCTCGGCGGCGGCGTGGCGGAGTGGCTTCGCGCCGTTCAGCAGGCCGTCGCTCGCCTCGGAGCCGCCTTGGTTGACCACGCGGGCGGTGTCGCCCATGATCACGGTGATCGCGCTGAACGGGACGTCGAGCTCGTCGCCGACGATCTGGGCGTACGAGGTCTCCTTGTGCTGGCCGGTGTCGTCGCGGCCGGTGAACACGGTCACCGAGCCGTCGGAGGCGATCGCGAGCCACGAGTCGAGCTGCGACGGGTCGAGGTTCGGGAACGGGACCGCGTCGGCCGCCGCCGTGGGCGCGAGCGCCAGGGGAAGCCCGAAGCCGACCACGAGCGCGCCTGCGCCCTTGACGAACGTCGTGCGCGAGAAGCTCTTCGCGAGTGAGTGTGGGAGCGTCGTCGTCATCGTTCCCCCCCGACCGTCATCGCGACGGCGGCGCGCTGGATCGCCGAGATGATCCGTAGCTGCGTCCCGCAGCGGCAGAGATGGCCGTTCATCCCCGTCCGGATCTGCGCCTCCGTCGGCGCCTTGACGCTCCCGAGCAGGGCGACCGCCTGGATCATCATCCCGCTCTGGCAGGCGCTGCACTGGGGCACCTGCTCGTCGATCCACGCCTGCTGCACGGGGTGCAGCATCCCGTTCGTCAGGGGGATCCCCTTCTGGTTTGCCCACAGGGCCGGCAACCCCTCGAGCGTGTGCACGCCCTCCTTGCCGCCGACGGCGGCCACCGGAGTCACGCACGACCGGATCTCCTGGCCCTTGTAGAGAACCGCGCACGCCCCGCACTGCGCGAGGCCGCAACCGAACAGCGGCCCGTCCAGGCCGAACTCGTTCCGAAGCACGTACAAGAGCGGTGTGTCGAGGTTCGCGCTCACGCTGTGGGTGAGCCCGTTGACGGTGATTCGCAAGCTGCTTGCCATGCGTCTCCCTCCGAACGGTGGAATGCCGCGACGCCGAACGCGTCGCGGGGTCGTCGCAGACGAACCGGCGTGCCGGGCCGTTTCGACCGCGGCGGCAGACGCGAGCCTACGCCCCGTGGCCGCTTGCCACAATAGTCACAAATCGACGTAAATTGGGCGCCTGTGCCGACTGTGCGGCGAGCGGCGGGCGTGCCGGCGCGGCGGCGAACCGGGACGACCCCCGCGGCGTCTGCGGCTAGCGGATCCCGGTGTCGATCGCGAACGCCACCCGCCGCGCTCCGGGCGAGACGACGACCTCGCGGGGGCTGATCGCCATTCCGACGCTCGCGTGGACGACCCAGGTTCCCGCCGCGAGCCTGACCCTGAACCTGCCCGCGCTATCGGTGCGGGCGGCGATCGTCCGCCCCCCGGCGCCGACAAAATCGAGCGTCGCGCCCCGGGCGGGGCCGTCACAGGGCGTGCCGACCCGGCAGACCGGGGTCAGGGGCCCGAGCGTGACCGTCCCGTACAGGATCCCGGCCGCGAGCGCGGCGACGAGCGGCATCCCGTCACGGTAGCCGGGTGACGGGCGGGTCGGCGGGGCCGCCGCGAGGGCCACCGCTCACGCGTTCCAGCTGGCGTGAAGCCGCGAGGCGCATCGGGCGAGCCCACCGGCCGCGGCGCGCCCGAGATGGTGTGCGTACCAGCCGAGGAGGAGCGCCCACGCGCGGTCCGCGGGCGAGGTCCCCGCGTGCCGGTCGACCGCCTGCCACACCCCGACCGCACCGAGGCAGGTGGCATCGGCCTGCTCGCCGCTGCCCTGCCGGTCGAAGGCCTCGTGGAGGACACTCCCGAGCGCGACGACGCTCGCGGGGTCGAGCGCGCCCCGCGCCGCCCTGGCCGCGGCGGCACACGTCGCGAGGGGGAGGTTGATCCACGACGAGCCGGGGACGTAGAAGCCCAACACGGCCGTCGCGTCGGCGAAGCTGACCCGCCCCGGCGTGGCGGCGGTCGCGGCCCGCGCCCAGCTCGCACTCGACCAGCAGCGCGCGTAGGTGTCGCGGTAGCCGGGTCCGGCGGGGTTCTGGTTTCCGAGCAGCGCCTGCCGCAGGTACGCGTCCCACTCGGGCACGGCGACCCAGGCGCCCGACCGGATCGGCGGCGTCG
>JBPYDT010000145.1:0-4409 GCA_051986275.1 Acidimicrobiia bacterium
TCGGGGTCCTCCGCCCGGTTCGGCCACAGGTGAAACCCGAGGCAGCCGAGGTTCACCGCCCACAGCACGTGGGCGAGGTCGGCGGCGACGAGGGCACGCGACGTCGTGCCGTTCGGCGTGCTCACGATTGTCGTCGTGAGCCAGTCGGGCGCGCTGGCCGGCACCCGCTTCTGGAAGAACGACGACCCGCCCGCGCCGTGCGGGAAGCGCTGCAGGAGCGTCGGCCGGCCACCCATCGCCCGGAGGATCGGGTCGCGCACCCGCAGGTAGTGCTCGACGAGGTCGAGCTTCGTCTCGCCGCGCTCCGAGAAGAACACCTTCTCGGGCGAGGTGATGACGAGCTCATGCCCGTCGACCTCGAGGTGATGCTCGGGCTCGGCCACCGCCCTGCACCGTAGCGGCGGGGCGACGCGCCGTCGGCGTGCCGTGCGTCAGCGGCGAAGGTCGACGCGGCGCGCCGCGTCGTCGGGCGGCGCGGGCCACGCGCCGGGGTGCAGGATCCCGGCGAGGATCTCGACCCCGTCGACGAGCCGCGGCCCGGGCCGGACGAAGTACGCGGACGCGTCGACGGCCCAGACCCGATCGGCCGCGGGGGTCGCGGCCAGCTCCGCTCGCAGGCGCGCGTCGGTGGTGGCGAGATCGAGCGACCCGGCCAGCGAGTAGCCGCACGGCGCGACCACGACGACCTCGGGTGCGGCGTCTGCGAGCTCGCTCCACTCCACCGGGACCGAGTACTCGCCGGCTCGGGTGAGCACCGGCTCGCCGCCGGCCGCCTGGATCATGTCGGGGATCCAGTGCCCCGCGTTGTACGGCGGGTCGGTCCACTCGAGCACGAACGTCCGCGGTCTCGGTTGGTTCGCGACCGCGGACTGCACCGCGGCGAGCCGGTCACGGAGCGCCGCGACCACGCGGCTGGCTTCGCCGGGCGCGTCCGCTGCGTCACCGACCGTCGCGATCGACGCGAGCACCTCGTCCAGGCGCTTGGGGTCGAGGGTCAGCACCTCGGCCCGGCACCCGAGGTGGTCGAGCGCGTCGGACACTTCGCTCACGTCGACCGCGCAGACCGCGCACAGGTCCTGGGTGAGGATCAGGTCGGGGTCGAGCCCCCGGAGCGCGTCCTCGTCGAGGGTGTAGATGGACTCATGGGCGTCGACGCGCTCACCGACGACCTCGTCGATCTCCGCCGGCGTGAGACCCTCGGGCAGCGAGGTGTTCGACACCACCGTTTTCGCCCGGGCGGCGGCGGGGAAGTCGCACTCGAAGGTGACGCCGACGAGGTCGTCGTCGAGCCCGAGCGCGCAGACGATCTCGGTGGCCGATGGCAGCAGGGACACGATCCGCATGGGCTGTCCTCTCTCCGAGTCCGGCGGTCCGGGCAGCCCCAGCATGGCGTAGACCGGGGTGGCCGGGCGGCCCGCGAGGGTCCACCGGCGCAGGAGCGCGGCGACATGTTCGAATGGCCCGCGGCGACGCCGGAGGTGTGCGACGGACGACTACGCCGAGTTCCCGAACCTGCGGTTCGATCGGCCGTCCGACGGCGTGCTCCGCCTCACGCTCGACGCGCCCGGTCTGAACGCCGTCGACCAGCACGTGCACCGGGAGCTGGCCGACGTCTGGCTCACGATCGACGACGACGCGGAGACGAGGGTCGTGTTGCTCCAGGGCGCCGGCCGCGCCTTCTCGTCGGGCGGCAGCTTCGAGCTGATCCAGAGCATGGTCGAGGACCCGACCGCCCGCCTCCGCGTCCTCAAGGAGGCGCGCGACCTGGTCTTCAACTTGGTCGACTGCTCGAAGCTGATCGTGTCGGCCCTGCACGGCCCGGCCGTCGGCGCGGGGCTGGCCGCCGGGCTGCTCGCCGACATCTCCGTCGCCGGACGAACCGCCCGGATCATCGACGGCCACACCCGGTTGGGCGTCGCGGCCGGCGACCACGCCGCGCTGTGCTGGCCGCTGCTGTGCGGGATGGCGAAGGCGAAGTACTACCTCCTGACCTGCGAGACGCTGACCGGTGAGGAGGCCGAGCGCATCGGCCTCGTGTCGCTCTGCACCGACGACGAGGCGGTGCAGGGCGTCGCCCTCGACGTCGCGACGCGCCTCAGCGGTGGGTCGCAGTCGGCGCTGCGATGGACCAAACAGACGCTGAACCACTGGTATCGCGCGCAGGCCGCGGCGTTCGACGCCTCGCTCGCTTACGAGTTCCTCGGGTTCGCCGGGCCCGACGCCGCCGAGGGCCTGGCCTCCCACGTCGAGAAGCGACCGCCGCGCTTCTGACGCGACGTCAGTCGGAGCCGGGCAGCGTCCCCGCGGTGCTGCCGTACTGGGCGGCGATCGCCGCGTAGTTCGAGACGGAGGGGTGGCGGAGACCCGCCGGACCCTCGCCGAAGGCCGCGAAGATGTTCTTCATCACCTGCACCGCCACCGCGTTGTTCAACGGCGACGGCGGCGGGGTGACCTTCGTGATCCACTCGATGGAGCCGCTCGCGAACACGCCGGCACCGCTCGGCGCGCTGTAGTACGTCATGTCCGCGTAGCTCGGCCGCTTCTGGCACGTCAGCGGCGAGTGGCAGAGGATCTGCACGTTCTTCGGTCCGGCCTGGTTCGGGTCGTAGCGGTCGTACTCCGAGCCGACGGCCTGCGCGATGTGCTCACCGGCCTGCACCTTCGCCCCGGCGAACACCCAGGCCGAGGGGTCGACGATCACCATGTCGGTCTGGACCGGGTTGCACTCGTACTGCTCGCCGATCATCTCGCTCTCCGGACGGTTCACCGGCGGGGAGCGCCAGTTCACCGTGGTGAGCGGCGGGTTCGTCGTGTGGATCGGGTCCTCCGTCGCGTCCTTGTAGCAGACCTGGTGGCGGTTCGGGCCGAGCGACGACGGCTCGAGGCGGATCTGGCGGTACGCCGCGTTGGCGCCGAGGAACGCGAGGTTCACACCGTGGTCGCGCGCCGCCTCGACGCCGTCACGCATCTGCACCGACCAGTACTCGTCGTGGCCGAGCGAGAAGTAGGCCTTGTGGTTCAGCAGCAGCTGGGGCCGCTCGTGCGTGTCGACGTCGGTGATGTAGGTCACGTCGAGCCCGAGCTGCTCCATCAGCATGATGAGCGGGAACTCAAGCCCGAGGAAGTCCGACTGGCCGTCGCCGCGCGCGTAGGGCCGGTCGAAGGAGACGATGCGGGCGCGAGTGGCGAACGCACCGTTCTCGCCCTGGTACAGGTTGTAGCCGTGCCAGTCGTTGTAGGCCTGCCAGCTCGTCACGGAGTTCTGGACGACGTACGTCGCCTTGCTGGAGTCGTCTCGCACGGTGAGGGGCACGAGCTGCTGGATGCCGTTCGACCCGACGAGCTTGAAGAGGTAGCAGCCGGGCGTGAACGCCGCGGTGATCGGCACGTGCAACGAGGGGGTCCAGTTCGCCTCGGTCGTGTTGATGCCGGGCGTGAGCGTCCCGGGCCCCTGGTTCTGACCCGGCTGCTCGGGTGAGCTCCAGATGAGCCGGCCCCCGGCGCCGCCGTACCAGCCGACGCGGTACGCCTCGACGTGGAAGGTCGGGGCGACGGTGGACACGTACAGGGCGACGGTGTCGCCATGGACCGCGCTGACCTGGCTGGCATAGCCCTCGACCTGGCCGGGGGTCCCGCCGTTCGTGACGTTCCACGCCGTGGTCCCGCGCTTGGCGTTCTCGACCTGGACCCATCGGGCCGTGCGGCCGTACGGCGACGAGCCGGTCGGCGGCTTTCCCTTCAGCAGGTCCACCGTCGCCGTCGCTGTCGGGTGGCTCGACGAGCGCCACGGTCGCCACACGGCCGCCACGGCCGCGGCGGCGCCCGCCGCGGCCCCAAGGCGGACGAACGTTCGGCGAGAGACGCAGCGATCCTCGGACGCAGGTGGAGGGAGGTCGCGAATTCGTCGGACGGCGCGTGCCGCGTGCACGCCCGCGAGCAGCTCGGGGTCGCACGCGCCGCGGGGCCGACGGCGCAACCACTCGACCGGGCGCTGATGCCGTCGGTTCTCGGGCGCGTCGGCGTCGAAGCGGTAGGGCCCGGTCACGCGGCCGAACGCGATCTCGTCGCCGCCCACCACCGCGGTGGCGACGATGTCGCCTACCGCGAGCTCGTGCGCGAACGACCAGAGGTCCTCGGCGAGGAACGAGATCGCTCGGGCCGGGATATCGGGGTACGCGGCGCGGACGGCGGCCGCGAGCTCGTGTCGGGCCCGCGCGGTCGTCAGGTCGCCCGTGCGCGACCAGCCGACCACGGCGGCGTGATGGGCCAGGCCGTACTCGGCCCTGGTGCCGTCCCGGCCGGCGGCCACGGCCCAGACCGCCGCGGGCGGGGTGCCGGGGCGCTCACCGGACGAACGGCGCGTTCTCCCGCGCCGCGGCCCGGTGCGATCTCCGTGGTCCACCCAGCCC
>JBPYDT010000146.1:0-19166 GCA_051986275.1 Acidimicrobiia bacterium
GATGATGGCGGGCCTCGACGGGATCCAGAACAAGCTGGAGCCGCCGACCCCGGTCGACCGCGACCTCTACGACCTCGCGCCGGAGGAGCTGGCCAAGGTCCCGCAGGTCCCGGGCTCCCTCGACGACGCGCTCGCCGCGCTCGAGGCCGACCACGAGTTCCTGCTCGCCGGGAACGTGTTCACGCCCGATGTGATCGAGACGTGGGTCTCGTACAAGCGCGAGAACGAGATCGACGCGATGCGGCTGCGTCCACACCCGTACGAGTTCTACCTGTACTACGACATCTGATCCTCAGGGACAGTCGATGCCGAGGTCGGCCGCGACCGCCGCGGGAGGCGGCGCGGCCGCGCCGCCGGGACAGCCGACCTCGGAGGTGCCGAAGTCGGTGACCGTCCACGCGCCGCCGGCGCAGTGCACGAGGCCCGAGCCGCCCTGGTAGGTCCCCTCCTGCCCGGGCTGGGGCAGGGTGTCGAAGCGTCCCCACGTCGCGTCCGACTGCGCGGTCGTCACGTTCTCGACCTGGTACACGGCCGGGTTCAGGTCGAGCCCGGCGACCGGGCTGGCCCGGACCGCGGCGGGGACGGCCGACGGCCCGTCGCACGGGAGGCTGGCGGGGCTGGTCGTCGTCGTGGTCGACGCGGTCGTGCTCGTCGTCGCGATGCGCGCCGCGGTCGAGCCCGCGCCCGCGCCGCTGCACGCCGCGGCCCCGAAGGCGAGCGCCACCGCGGCCGGCCAGGTGCCCCGCCTCCACTGGTCCGACACGAGGCGCCGCAGTGACCCGGCCCGGCCGGGCACGCGAGCCCCCTGCACCCGGCGGAGCCTACTGACGGCCTGAAGGGCTCGGACGTCGGTCCTGCGTCGCGGCGTAGAACACACGCTCGACGACGTGGCGGGCTCGTCGCGTGACGCGGCGGTAGTCGTCGCGCAGCGCCGCCTCCGGTCGGCGCAGCTCGCCGAGGAGCCGTCCGACGCGGACCGCGTCCGCCCCGGTGGGGAGCGCGTCGGCGGGACGGCCCATGACGAGGTAGCAGGCGTTGCGGGCGCGCTCGCAGAACACGTACGCCTCGGCGAGGACCGTCGCGTCGTCGTCGGGGAGGAACCCCGCGTCGGCGAGCGCGGCGAGCGCGGGCAGCGTGGCCGGGCCGCGCACGCTCGGCTGGGCCGCTCCGTGCTGCAGCTGGAGGAGCTGCACGGTGAACTCGACGTCGGTCAGGGCGCCGCGTCCCGACTTGAGATGGAAGTTGGGGTCCTCCCCCGGCGGGATGCGCTCCCGCTCGACGCGGGCCTTGATCCGGCGGATCTCGCGCGCGTCCTCCTCGGCGAACGGGTCGCGGTAGACGATCGGCTCGACCATCTCGATGAACCGGCGTCCGAGGTCGCGGTCACCGGCGACGGGGCGGGCGCGCAGCAGCGCCTGGTGCTCCCAGACGAGCGCCCACCGCTCGTAGTACGCGCGGTAGCTCTCGATCGAGCGGGCGAGCGGGCCGTGGCGACCTTCGGGACGCAGGTTGGCGTCCACCCGGAAGGTCTGCCCCTCGGCCGTCGGCTCGGCGAGGGCCGCGGTGAGCTGGCGGGCGAGCGTCGCGGCCGTCTCGAAGTGGCCCGGGTCCTCGCCCTCGTAGACGAACAGGACGTCGACGTCCGACGCGTACGACAGCTCCTCCCCGCCGAGACGGCCCATGCCGATCACGGCGAAGGGGAGCGGCGGATCGAGCGTGGCGAGCGCCGCGTCCACGCACGCGTCGGCCAGACCGGCGAGCTCGCGTGACGTCACCTCGAGCGGCGCCAGCCCGACGATGTCCCGCGCCGCGATGCGCAGCAGCTCGCGGCGCTTGAAGCGCCGAAGCCCCGCGTGCCGGCTCGCGGGATCGGGCCGCCAGCCGAGCGCGGCGCGCGCCGCGTGCCGCAGGTCGTCACGGGAGCGCTCGGCCGCGAACCAGTCGTCGGCGCCGAGCAGCTCGACCACGTCGGGTTGGCGGAGCAGCTCGTCGCCGATGACGCGGCTCGTGCCGAGCACCCGGCACACGCGTGCCGCCCGGCCCGGCTGGTCGCGGAACGTCGCGGCGATGGCCTGCGCCTGGGCCGGCCCCTCGGTGAGGCGCCGGAGCTGGAGCAGCCCGAGGTCGGGGTTCGGCGTGCCTGACAGCCAGTCGAGGACGACGGGGAGGAGCGCCTGGAGCACGCGCGACGTGCGCGTGAGGCCGGCGGTCAGCTCGCGCAGCGCCACCCGGGTGTGCTCCGCGTCGGCGAAGCCGAACGCCGCGAGCCGGGTCTGCGCCGCCTCGAGGCTGAGGTGCCCCACGCCGGCGAGCGTGTCGAGGATCGGCGCGAAGAAGAGGCGCTCGTGGACGGCGCGCACGCCGGACTGGTGCGCGCGCAGGTCCGCGTCGAACGCGTCGAGCGCCGTGGCGCCGGGCTGGTCGCGGTAGCCGAGGACCCGCGCCAGCGCGCCGCGGCTCGCCGCGTCGGCCGGCACGGTGTGGGTCTGCGCCTCGTCCCGCAGCTGGAGCCGGTGCTCGACCATGCGCAGGAACGCGTACGACCCCGCCAGCACGTCCGCGTCCTCGGACTCGACGTAGCCGCCGACGGCGAGCGCGCCGAGGGCGTCGAGCGTCGTCGCGGATCGCAGCGTCGGGTCCTGCCGGCCGTGGACCAGCTGGAGGAGCTGGACCGCGAACTCCACGTCCCGGATCCCTCCGGGCCCGCGCTTGAGCTCCCGGGCGGCGACCCCGCGGCGCCGCTGCTCGGCCTCGCTGCGGGCCTTCATGGCCCGAGCCGCCCGCACCGCGTCCGGGTCCAGCACGTCGGGCCACACGAACGGCCGCGTCTCGTCGACGAAGCGTTGCCCCAGGGTCGCGTCGCCGGCGACCGCGCGCGCCTTCAGCAGAGCCTGGAACTCCCACGGCTGGGCCCACCGCTCGTACCACGCGGCGTAGCTGTCGAGCGTGCGCGAGAGCGCGCCGGCCTTGCCCTCCGGCCGGAGCGCCGCGTCGGTGCGGAACACGATCCCGTCCTCGGTGGGCTCGGTCATCGCCGTCAGCACCCGACGCGCCGTGCGGAGCGCTTCCTCCGTGTCGCCCGCGTGGACGAACAGGACGTCGACGTCGCTCGCGTAGTTGAGCTCCCGCCCGCCGAGCTTGCCCATGCCGATGACGGCGAACGGGGCGCGCGGCGCCGCGATCTCGACCGCGACGGCAAGGCAGGCGTCGGCCAGCTCGGCGAGGCGCCGGGCCACGGTCGCGAGGTCGTCTTCGCCGAGGAGGTCGGCGGCCGCGATCCGCAGCAGGGCGCGCTGCTTCCACCGCCGCAGCGCCCCGGCGTCGGGCGGCGGCGCCGGGGCGAGGCGCGGGGACGGGTCGCGGAGCGCCTCGACGAGCGCCGGGTCGCGGACGAGCGCCGTGGTGAGGGACCGGGACGCGCACGCCACGGCGACGACGGCGTCGCGGGCGCGTCGCGAGGCGACGAGCTCCTCGGCGACGTGGGGCCCGGCTTCGACGAGACGCTCGAGGGTGCGGCGCGCGAGCGGCGCGTCCGCCGCGGCTTCGAGCGACACCCGGACGTCGGGGTGCTCGACGACGTCGCCCGGGCTCGTCATCGGTCCAGTGTGTCGCAGTGGTTTCGGGCCCGCGTCGAAGGCCCGGTCGTATCCTGGGTGCGTGCCGCGCCTTCGTCTCGCCGCCGCGCAGCTCGACCTCGTGGTCGGCGATCTCGAGGGCAACGCGGCGCGGATCGTCGACGCGTACGACCGCGCCGAGGCCGCCGGCGCCGACCTCGTCGCGTTTCCCGAGCTCGCGGTGACGGGCTACCCCCCTGAGGACCTGCTGCTGCGTCCGGCGTTCGTCGCGCAGGCCGGCGAGTGGCTCGAGAAGCTGGCCGCCCGGACCGGGCGGGCCGCGGCGGTGATCGGGTACCCCCAGGCCGACCGCGACCTGTACAACGCGGCCGCGGTGTGCGCCAACGGCCGGGTGGTCGGCGTGTACCAGAAGCACCTGCTGCCCAACTACGCGGTGTTCGACGAGCGGCGCTACTTCGCGCCCGGGCGGGTCGACGGGCCGCTGTTCGTCGTCGCGGGCACCCGCGTCGGCGTGAGCGTCTGCGAGGACGTGTGGGACCCGACCGGGCCGGTGCTGACCCAGGCGGCCGGCGGCGCGGAGCTCGTCGTGAACATCAACGCATCGCCGTACTCGGCCGGCCGGCTCCGCGAGCGCGAGGCGATGCTGGCGACGAGAGCCGCCGACGCAGCCGTGCCGATCCTCTACGTGAACCTCGTCGGCGGGCAGGACGAGCTGGTCTTCGACGGCGGGTCGCTGTTCCTGGACGAAACGGGTCGCGTGCTGGCCCGGGCGCGCCAGTTCGAGGAGGACCTGCTCCTCGTGGACGTCGACGTCCGCCCGGCGTTCCGCCGGCGGGTGCTCGACCCCCGCGGCCGGGCGAGCGCCGGCGCGCTGCCCGAGCTCCCGGTCAGCGACGTGCGGCTCGGCGAGCCGCCCCTCCCGCCCCGGCTGGAGGAGCCGCTCTCCCCCGTGCGCGAGGTGTACGAGGCCCTGGTCCTCGGCACTCGCGACTACGTCCGCAAGAACGGCTTCACCGACGTGCTCGTCGGCCTGTCGGGCGGCGTCGACTCGTCGCTCGTCGCGACCGTCGCGGTCGACGCGCTGGGCGCCGAGCACGTGGTCGGGATCCTCATGCCCTCGCGGTTCTCGAGCGCGGGCAGCGTCACCGACGCCGAGGCGCTCGTCGCCAACCTCGGGATCAACCGCTTCGTCGTGCCGATCGAGCCCGCGCACGACGCCTTCCTCACGATGCTCGCCGAGCCGCTGGGGTCCGGCCCACCGGGCCTCGCCGAGGAGAACCTGCAGGCCCGCATCCGGGGCACGATCCTCATGACGGTGTCGAACAAGCACGGGTGGCTCGTGCTGACCACGGGCAACAAGAGCGAGACCGCGGTCGGCTACTCCACGCTGTACGGCGACATGGCCGGCGGGTTCGCGGTCATCAAGGACGTGCCCAAGACGCTCGTGTACGCGCTGGCCCGGGACCGCAACGACCGGGCCGACCGCCCGGTGATCCCCGAGACCGTGCTGGAGAAGCCGCCGAGCGCCGAGCTGCGCCCCAACCAGCGCGACAGCGACTCGCTGCCCGACTACGCCGAGCTCGACCCGATCATCGAGGGGTACGTGGAGGAGGACCGCTCGGTCGGCGAGCTCATCGACGCGGGGTACGACCCCGACGCGGTGCGCCGGGTCGCCTGGCTGATCGACCGCAACGAGTACAAGCGCCGTCAGGCCGCGCCCGGCGTGCGCGTCTCGCCCAAGGCGTTCGGCAAGGACCGGCGGCTGCCGATCACGAACCGCTGGCCCGGCTGACGCCGGCCGCCGATGCGCCGCTACGCCCCGGAGGGCGCGGTGGTCCTCGCCGCGCTGCTCTTCGGCGTCACGTTCCCGCTCGTCCACGACGCCCTCGGTGACATCGAGCCATTCGCCTACCTGGTGCTGCGCTTCGCCGTCGCGGTCGTGGTGCTCGGCCCGTTCGCGGTCGTCATCGCCCGCCGCCACGGCGAGGACCGGCGCCTGCTGTGGCGGGCCGGGCTGCTCGCCGGCCTGCTGCTCGCCGGGGGCTACGCGACGCAGACCGCCGGCCTGAAGCTGGTCTCGCCGTCGACGTCGGCGTTCATCACCGGCCTCTACGTCGTGCTCACGCCGCTCGTCGAGGCGGTGGTGCGACGCCGGCTGCCGCCGCGGCCCGTGCTCGGCGGGGTGGTCGTCGCCGCGGTCGGGCTCTACCTGCTGACCGGCGCCACCGTCGCGCTGAGCGGTGGCGACCTCCTCACCCTGGCCTGCGCCGCGCTCTTCGCGATGTGGCTCGTCTACCAGGACGAGCCGACGACGCGGCTCCATCCGATCCCGTTCGCGACCGTGCAGATGTTGGTGATCGTGGTCGTCTGCTTCCCGCCGGCCGCGGCGCAGGGTGTCGGGCACCTCTCGGCGCTCGCCCTCTTCGCCGTGGTCTTCACCGGGGTGGCCTGCTCGGCGGTCGCGCTCTCGCTCCAGGTGTGGGGGCAGCGCCGCCTCGGCCCGAGCCGCACCGCGCTCATCCTCATCCTCGAGCCCGTGTTTGCCGGGTTCGCGGGCTACGTGAACGGCGAGCGCCTCGGCGCCACGCGCCTGGTCGGCGCGCTCGTGATCCTCGCTGCGATCCTGCTGGCCGAGCTCGGCACGCGGAGCGCCCCCGAGCACCCCGAGTTCGACCCCAAGCCCTTCTGATTCGAGCGGCCCGCTCGCGCCGCCCCACCTACCATCCGGCCGTGCTCGGCATCGACGCCACCGCGGCCCGGGTCGGCGACGCCTGCTGGCGCGAGCGCGCCGCGTTCGCCACGCTCGGTGGCTGGGTTCCCACGGTGGGCGAACCCGCGGCGAAGCTGCTCGTGGCCCGGCACAGCCGCCACCACGGGTGGCACGCCGAGCTGCTCGCCGAGGTGCGGCCCGTCACCCGGGCGCACGACGGTGCCACCGAGCCGGTCCCACTCGACCACCGATGGGTCGGGGCGATGGCGGTCATCGGCGGCGAACCCGGGCTGCCGACGGTGGAGCGGCTCGCCGGCGTCTACCAGGTGCTCCTGCCCCGGATGCTGGCCGACTACGACCGGCTGCTCGACGCCACGAGCGCGTGGAGCGACGGGCCGGTGGCGCGGCGGGTCCGGCTCGTCGTCGACGACGAGCGGTCGGCCCTGGGCGAGGGGCTCGCCGTGCTCGAGGGGCTTCTCGCCGGCGACCCCGACCGGGCGGCCCGGCGCCGCGCCGCGGTCGAGGCGAGCCTCCCGAGCGCCTGAACGTTCGGGGATCGGCGACCTCAGCCGTTACATTGGACCCTCCCGTCAGGCGACGGGAGTGTCTTGGGGCCGTCGGCCTCGCTTGACACAGACCGTATGGTACGGAGGAACCCGCCCCCGACCTGCGGGAACACGCTTCCGGTCCCGGTCCCGCCGGGCGATCTTCCTGAAAGGCAGCAGTGGCGAAGGAGCGCGTCGAGCGGGACGAGGAAGATCTCGTCCGGCTGTACCTGACCGACATCGGCCAGTACCCGCTACTGACGAAGGACGACGAGGCCCGCCTGGCCCAGCAGATCGAGGCGGGCAACACGGCCCGTGAGGACCTCGAGCGGCTGCCGGCGAAGAAGCTGACCCCGACGAAGAAGCGCGAGCTGCGCCGGGCGTCGCGCGAGGGCGACTACGCCCAGCGGACGTTCGTGCAGTCCAACCTGCGCCTCGTCGTCTCGATCGCCAAGAAGTACCAGGCGTCGGGGCTGCCCCTGCTGGACCTGATCCAGGAGGGGAACCTGGGGCTCATGCACGCCGTCGAGAAGTTCGACTGGCGCAAGGGCTTCAAGTTCTCGACGTACGCGACGTGGTGGATCCGCCAGGCGATCACCCGCGGCATCGCGAACACCGGCCGCACCATCCGCCTCCCGGTCCACGCCGGCGACACGCTCGCCCGGCTGCAGAAGGCCCGGTCCCGCCTCGAGCTGAAGCTCGGCCGGCCGGCGACGCTCGCCGAGCTGGCCGTCGAGGTCGAGATGCCCGAGGACAAGGTCACCGAGGCGCTGCGCTTCGCCGCCGAGCCGCTGTCCCTCTCCGAGCCGCTCCGCGAGGACGGCGACGCCGAGCTGGGCGACATCGTCGAGGACCGCTCCGCCGAGTCGCCCTTCGAGGTCGCCGCCACCGCGCTGCTGCCGGATGAGATCGAGAAGCTCCTCGGCCCGCTCGACGAGCGCGAGCGCCAGATCCTCGCCCTGCGCTTCGGGCTGGACCGGGGCGAGCCCCGCACGCTCGAGGAGGTCGGGGAGTACTTCAACCTGACCCGCGAGCGGATCCGCCAGATCGAGGCCCGGGCCATGTCGAAGCTGCGGCACCCGTCGGCCGACACGGGCGCCCGCGACCTGCTGGCCGTCTAGCGCGTCCCGCCGCCGGCGCGGTGGCGGAGGTGGCAGGAATCGAACCCACCGGACAGGGTTCACCCGTCCCACTCGTTTTGAAGACGAGGGGGGCCACCAGGCCCCGTTCACCTCCGAGGGGTTTGTTATCAGGCGGGGACGGGGGTCACGACCGGCGGCTCGGCCGGTCGGCCCGCCCGTTCCCTGAGCCGCCAGTACAGGCCGACGAGCATCCCGAACGTGAACCCGCCCACGTGGGCCGCCCAGGCGATCCCGGCGTTCGACGCCACGTACTGGAACTGCAGCAGGAACCACAGGATGAGCAGCCACTGCGCCGTGACCTTCCGCAGCAGGACCGGCCCGAAGAAGATGATCGACTTCACGCGGGCCTTCGGGTAGCAGACGAGGTACGCGCCCATCACCGCCGCGATCGCGCCCGACGCGCCGATGATCGGCACGGTGGAGCGGGGGTCGACCGCCACCTGGGACGCGGTCGCGATCGCGCCGCCCGCCAGATAAAGAAGGAGGAACCGCCACCACCCCTTGCGGTCCTCGATGTTGTTGCCGAAGACCCACAAGAAGAGCATGTTGCCGAAGAGGTGCGCGATGCTCACGTGGAGGAACATCGTGAGGACCGCCGCGAGGTAGACGTTCTTCCCCGGGTCGTGCTCGGGCCCGGAGCCGTGCGAGCAGGCGTCGCCGTTCCCCTCGTTGAAGGTCTGCTGGTACTCCTGCTCGGTGAGCGGCCGGCCGCGCACCAGCTCGCACGGGATGCCGGCGTGGCCGACGACGAACCGCAGGTCGTTCGCGCTCGTCGACTCGGCGATGCCGGTCCACGAGAAGCGGATCGCCCGGCTCGGCTGCACGCCGAAGTACACGACGGTGCAGGCAAGGATCAGGAGCACCGTGCACCACGGGAAGTGCCGGACTGGGTTCTCGTCCGCCATCGGGATCACGACGGCACCTCCGGTCGGGGCGGCCACGTCCAGCCGGTCCACTGATGGCCGTCCCACCACCGCATCGGGGCGAGCCGCCAGGGGTCGGCGTGCCAGCCCGCGGGGTGGAGCGTGCCGGCCTGCGTCGCGCGCTCGCGGGCCGCGGGGACGGCGTGCTCCAGCACCGCCACCAGCTCGGCGCGGCGGTTCGTGCCGACCGAGAACCAGTAGGTCTGACCGCCGTCGGTGCCCCGGACCCCGACCGAGTCACGGGTCCAGATGGGGTTGGCCGAGAGGTAGCGGCGGCTGAAGGACCGCCACGGCCAGGAGTTGCTGGCCCGGCCCAGCGTCTCGAGGTCGAGCGCAGCGAGGCGGGCCCACCGGCGGTTGACCCACACGTAGTCGTCGTCGACCCGCACGACCGCCCCCCGGTACCGCAGGACGTTCACGACCCACGCGATGACGGCGATCGGCACGACGACGGGCGCGATGGCGAGGAACGTGATCACGACGATCACGACGAGCCAGATCCAGGCCTTTGGGCCCGGACCGACGCGCTCCTCGAACTGGAGCCGCGGAGCCGCCCCGACGCTCACCGGGGGCGGAGCGTAGAAGGTCCCACCCGGCGGGCGATAGCCTCGGGCCTGGCCGTCGCCGAACGGGAGGGACCGTGAAGAAGCTGCTTGTCCTCTTGATCCTGGTTTTGGTCGGCGTCGCGGTGGCTCGCAAGCTCCGCGAGACCTGATCGTCCCGACGTCGGGCCCGCTGCGGCGGGCTCGGCGCCGCGGGCTCAGCCCGCCGAGGCGGAACCGAGGCTCGAGGCGTAGCGCGCCGCGAAGAGCGCGGGCGCGCCACCGGTGTGCCAGAACACGATCGCGTCCTTCCCGCACCGTCCCTCGCGCACGGCCGCGACCAGGCCGGCCATCGCCTTCCCCGTGTACACCGGATCGAGGACGAGTCCCTCGAGGCGCGCCGCGAGCTGGATCGCCTCCACGGTCGCGTCGGTCAGCGCGCCGTACCCCGACCCGAAGCGGTCGTGGTCGATGACCGCGCCCGTCGGCGGGGCCGGCCGTCCCGAGCGCGCCGCGGCCTCGGCCGCCAGGCGGGGCACGACGTCGTCCAGGTCGGGTCGGGTCCCGACGTCGACGCCGAGCACCGTTGGCGCGCCGCCGAACCCGGCGAGCAGCCCGGCGTGCGTCCCGCCGGACCCGTCGGCCACGACGACCGAGCCGACCGCGACACCCGCGTCGCGGCACTGGCCGCGCAGCTCGTCGGCCGCGTTGGCGTACGCCAGGACGCCCGTCACCGACGCGCCGCCCACCGGGATGGCGAACGGACGGTGCCCGTCCCGGGCCAGGTCGGCGGCGAGCGCCTCGATCGCCAACTCGAGCTCGTAGTAGTCGGCCGGCCCGGTGTAGTGGAGGTGGATGCCGAGCAGCTCGTCGACGAGCAGGTTGCCGCTCGGCGGATCGGGTCGGTCGCCGGCGAGCGCCACGTGGCAGGCGACGCCGAGCCGGTTGGCCGTCGCGCCGGTCATCCGCACGTGGTTGCTCTGCGGGCCGCCGCCGGTGACCAGCACGTCGCAGCCGCGCGACTGCGCCTCGGCGGCGAGCCACTCGAGCTTGCGGGCCTTGTTGCCCCCGAGCGCGAGCCCGGTGCAGTCGTCGCGCTTCACGTAGAGCGGCGGGCCGCCGAGCGCGGCGGTGAGGCGTGGCATCGCTTCGAACGGGGTCGGGAGGTGCGCGAGCTCGACCCGCGGCAATGTCATCAGGCGGCGGCGTGCTCGCGGTGCCGCAACCACCACCACACCGCGACCCCCGCGCCCGCCGCGGCGAGCGCGCCGCTCGCGGCCAGCGCCGGCTCCCGCCCAACGCGGTCTCGGAGCCGGACCGGCTTCGCGAAGTTGAGGATCTCCCAGCCCTCGGCCTGGGCGAGCTTGGCGAGCTCGCGGTCAGGGTTCACGGCTACCGGGTGCCCGACGACCTGCAGCATCGGCGCGTCGGTGATCGAGTCCGAGTAGGCGTAGGACCGCTCCAGGGAGATGCCCTCGAGCGCGGCAAGCGCCTCGATCGCCTCGGCCTTGAACGGCCCGTACCCGTAGAAGGCGAGCTCGCCCGTGTAGTCCCCGCGCTCGTCGACCTCGGCCCGGGTGGCGATGACCTCGTCGACGCCGAGGTGCTCCCCGAGGGGTTGCACGACCTCCTCGGGGGCGGAGCTCACGAGCACCACCATCCGCCCCGCGGCGTGGTGCTCGTCGATGAGGTCGAGCGCCTCCTTGAAGATGATCGGGGTCACGACCGCGGCGAGCGTCTCCCGCACGATCTGGGCGACGTGGTCCTGGTTCCACCCCCGGATCATCTGGAGCATCGCCGCCCGCAGCTTCTCCATCTTCTGCTCGTCGGCCCCGACGAGCATGAAGATCACCTGCGCGTACGCGCTCCGGACGATGGCGGCGCGGGAGAGCAGGCCCTCCCGGTAGAAGGGGCGACCGAACGCCAGCACGCTGCTCTTGGCGATGACAGTCTTGTCGAGGTCGAAGAACGCGGCCTCCACACCGGGCACGGTACTGCCGCCCTTGTCCCGTCCTGCGGCCCGACGCCGAGGTCCGCGGCAGCGCAGCGCAACGGCTAGGTTGCCCTTCTTCCCGGCAGGACCGGGCTCGGCCGCCGGTTCACCCTCGGCCCGGCGAGCCGACGGGGGACGAGGGGAAGGAGTTCGGGTCATGAGTGCCAGCGTCCTCGCGGCTGAGGGCGGCTATCAGCAGTTCCACCTCGCGGCCGGCGAGTGGGGCTGGCTGATCTTCTCGATGGCGACCGCGGTCCTCGCCATCGTCGTGGGGTTCGGCCTGGTGCGCGGGGTGCTCGCCGCCGACCAGGGCACCCCGACCATGCGCAGGATCGCCCGGGCCATCCAGGACGGCGCGATGGCCTACCTGCGCCGCCAGTTCCGGACCATCGCCCTCATCATCGTGCCGGTCGCGGCCCTCGTCTTCATCAGCTCGACGGAGATCGCCAACCCCCACGGCGGCCTGGCCCTCACGTTCGGACAATCGGGCGCCGCCCGGACCGGGGCGTTCATCGCGGGCGCTGTGCTGTCCGGGCTGGTCGGCTTCATCGGCATGAGCCTCGCGGTGCGGGGCAACGTGCGCACCGCCGCCGCGGCCCGCAGCGGCTCACTGCGCGGCGCGCTGAAGATCGCGTTCCGCACGGGCGGGGTGGCGGGCATGTTCACGGTCGGGCTGGGCCTGATCGGGGCGACCGCGATCATCATGCTCTTCCAGAACACCGCGACGGCGATCCTCATCGGCTTCGGCTTCGGCGGCTCGCTGCTCGCGCTGTTCATGCGGGTCGGCGGCGGCATCTTCACGAAGGCGGCCGACGTCGGCGCCGACCTCGTCGGCAAGGTCGAGCAGGGCATCCCAGAGGACGACCCGCGCAACCCGGCGACGATCGCCGACAACGTCGGCGACAACGTCGGGGACTGCGCCGGCATGGCGGCCGACCTGTTCGAGTCCTACGAGGTGACGCTCGTCGCGGCGATCATCCTCGGCGTCCCGGCGTTCAAGTCGATCGGCGCCAACCCGGCCCTCGGACTCCTCTTCCCGCTCATCGCCCGCGCCCTCGGCGTCCTCGCGTCGATCGTCGGTGTATTCATGGTGCGGGCCGGGAAGAAGGACCGCACGGCGATGGCGCCGATCAACCGCGGCTTCGCGACCGCCGGGATCCTGACTGTGCTGAGCGTCGGCGCGGTCGGCATCTTCTACATCGGCGACAGCCACGGCGGCGAGGGCCTCCGCGTCGCCGCTGCGGTCGTGGTCGGGCTGATCCTCGCCCAGGTGGTCAGCCGCCTCACCGAGTACTACACGTCCACCGAGACCCAGCCGGTCCAGGAGATCGCCTCGTCGACCCGCACCGGCCCGGCGACGACGATCCTGTCCGGCATCAGCAGCGGGCTCGAGTCGACCGTCTGGGCGATCATCGCCATCGCGATCGCGCTCGGCGTCGCCCTCGCCCTCGGCAACGGCAACCTGCAGTTCTCCCTCTACCTCGTGGCCCTCGTGGGCATGGGCATGCTCGCCACGACCGGCGTCGTCGTGTCCGAGGACACGTTCGGCCCGGTCGCGGACAACGCGGCCGGCATCGCCGAGATGTCCGGGGAGTTCGACGGGGACGCCGAGCGGATCATGGTGAGCCTCGACGCGGTTGGGAACACCACGAAGGCCGTGACGAAGGGCTTCGCCATCGGCTCGGCGGTCATCGCGGCGGTCGCCCTCTTCTCCTCCTACATCGAGACGATCGGCAGCGAGATCGGCCTGAAGGCCAAGAACGGGGCCCTGCTCGTCGGCACGGCGCTCTTCAACGACGCGCGCGCTGCGGTCAACGTCGCCAACCCGAAGATCTTCATCGGGCTGCTCATCGGCGGGTCGATCGCCTTCCTCTTCTCCGCCTTCGCGATCCGCGCCGTGGGACGCACCGCGGGGACGGTCGTCGAGGAGGTCCGCCGGCAGTTCCGCGAGCGCAAGATCATGGAGGGGATCGACGAGCCCGAGTACGGCAAGGTCATCGACATCTGCACGACCGCGGCGCTGCGCGAGCTGACGACCCCCGCCCTGCTCGCGGTGCTCACGCCGGTGGTCATCGGCTTCGGCATCAGCTACCTCGCGCTCGCGGGGTTCCTCGCCGCCGTGATCCTGACCGGCCAGCTCATGGCGGTGTTCCTCTCGAACTCGGGCGGCGCGTGGGACAACGCCAAGAAGTACATCGAGGACGGCCACCTCGGGGGCAAGGGCTCCGAATCCCACAAGGCGGCGGTCATCGGCGACACCGTCGGGGACCCGTTCAAGGACACCGCCGGGCCCGCCCTGAACCCCCTCATCAAGGTCATGAACCTGGTGTCGCTGCTGATCCTCCCGGCGATCATCACGACCCGCAACGACGACGTGACCCGCTTCGCGATCGCCGGCGGGGCGCTCGCGGTGCTCCTGGTGGCGATCGCCTTCTCGAAGCGCCAGGGCGGCGCCTTCGCCGAGGAGTCCGACGACGTCGCCGCCGCCCTCACCGCCGAGGGCGAGCCGGCGGGGGCGTCCGCCGGGGAGTGACCCGCCCGGTCAGGGCCCGTCGTGGGCCGGCGGGGCGGCCGGCTCGGGAGGCGCGGCCGCCGACCGGCGCTTCGCGCGGCGCCACTCGAGCAGGACGGGCACGAACGAGATGATGATGATCACCGCGATGAGCGGGAGGATGTAGTTGTCGATGTTCCCGCCGATCGCGTTGCCGAGGGCGTAGCCGAGGAGCGTCACGCCGACCGCCCAGATGAGGGCGCCGATCACGTTGTATGTCGAGTAGACGCGCCGGGTCATGTTGCCCACGCCGGCCATCACGGGCATGAACGTGCGGACCACGGGCACGAACCGGGCGAGCAGCACCGCCTTCGAGCCGTGCCGCTCGAAGAAGTCGTGGGTGCGCTCGACGTACTCCTGCTTGAAGAACCGCGAGTCGGGCCGGCGGAACACGCGGGGTCCGACGCGTTCACCGATGAAGTAGCCGACCTCTCCGCCGACGGCCGCGCCGACGAACGCGCCGGGCAGCAGCAGCCAGAGCTGCATCTTGCCCTGCCCCGCGAGGATGCCCGCGGTGAAGAGCAGCGAGTCACCGGGCAGGAAGAACCCGAGCAGCAGGCCCGTCTCGGCGAAGACGATCAACCACGCGACGACCTCGCCGTACGGGCTCAGAGAGTCGAAGAGCTGCTTCGGATTCAGGCTGAGTGAGCCGATGACGCCTTTCAACACAGCGGGAGACCTTACAATCCCGCTCCGCACCGGCCGGATACCCGGAATTGTCCGACGTGGAGGCCAAACTGGGCCGGCCCCGGCACCCGCCGGGCAAGTGATGAGGAACAACGTGTCGAAGTCGCTCGTGATCGTCGAGTCGCCGGCGAAGGCGAAGACCATCGAGGGCTTCCTCGGTCGCGCCGACTACACGGTGCTGGCGAGCCGCGGCCACATCCGCGACCTGCCGAGCAGCGCGAAGCAGGTGCCGAAGACCGTCACCGACCCCGAGATCCGCCGGCTCGGCATCGACGTCAACAACCACTTCGAGCCGGTGTACGTGATCGTCGACAAGAAGCGCGACG
Source organism: Acidimicrobiia bacterium (assembly GCA_051986275.1). Classification (GTDB taxonomy): domain Bacteria; phylum Actinomycetota; class Acidimicrobiia; order IMCC26256; family PALSA-555; genus PALSA-555. The sequence continues at coordinate 14,995 of JBPYDT010000146.1, forward strand.
TCGTGAAGGAGCTGCGCGGCGCCCTGAAGGACGCCGACGAGGTGCTGCTCGCCACCGACGAGGACCGGGAGGGGGAGGCGATCTCCTGGCACGTGCTCGAGGTGCTGAAACCCAGCGTGCCGGTCAAGCGCCTCGTCTTCCACGAGATCACCCCCCACGCGATCGGTGATGCCCTGGCGAACCCCCGCGACCTCGACATGCGCCTCGTCGAGGCCCAGGAGGGCCGCCGCAAGCTCGACCGGCTCTTCGGCTACGAGATGTCGGTCGTCACCCGCCGCCGGGCCGGCGGCGCTACCTCGGCCGGGCGGGTCCAGAGCGTGGCCGCCCGCCTCGTCGTCGAGCGGGAGCGGGCCCGGATGGCGTTCCGGGCCGCCTCCTACTGGAACCTCGAAGGCACCTTCGCCGCCCACCACAGCGAGTTCCCGGCGACTCTGCTGTCCCTCGACGGGCAGCGCCTGGCCAGCGGACGCGACTTCGAGCCCACCACCGGCCGGCTCGCCGAGGGGGCCGACGTCGCCCTGGTCGACGAGGCCCGGGCCGGCGCCCTCGCCGAAGCCCTCACCGGCGCCGACTTCCGGGTCGAGTCGGTCGAGGCGAAGGCCCAGGTCGAGCGACCTCGCGCCCCGTTCACGACGTCGACGCTCCAGCAGGAGGCCGGGCGCAAGCTCGGGTTCACCGCGGCTCGGACCATGGCCGTGGCGCAGGGCCTGTACGAGCACGGCTACATCACCTACATGCGCACCGACGCCACGTTCCTGTCAGACCAGGCGATCACCGCGGCGCGCGCGCAGATCCGCGACCGCTACGGCGAGGAGTACCTGCCGGCCGAGCCGCGTGAGTACCGGGGGAAGGTCAAGAACGCGCAGGAGGCCCACGAGGCGATCCGCCCCGCGGGCGACACGATGCGCGTGCCCGACGACCTCGGGGGCGAGCTCACGACCGACGAGCGGCGGGTCTACGACCTCATCTGGAAGCGGACCATCGCCTGCCAGATGGCGGACGCGCGCGTGCGTCGCGTCACCGTCCGCCTCGGCGCCGACGCCAGGAGCGGCGAGCACGCCGTGTTCCAGGCGACCGGCCGCGTCATCGAGTTCCCCGGCTACCTGCGCGCCTACGTCGAGGGGGCCGACGACCCGGACGCCGAGCTCGAGGACCGCGAGGTCGTCCTGCCGGATCTCGAATCGGGCGACGCGGTGCAGTGCCGGACGCTCGAGCCGTCGGGCCACAGCACCCAGCCGCCGGCGCGCTACACCGAGGCCAGCCTCGTGAAGGAGCTCGAGGAGCGCGGCATCGGCCGCCCCTCGACGTACGCGGTCGTCATCGACACGCTGCTGCGCCGCGACTACGTGTGGAAGAAGGGCGCGGCCCTCGTGCCGACGTGGACGGCGTTCGCCAAGCAGCAGCTGCTCGAGCGGTTCTTCGCCCACCTCATCGACTACGAGTTCACGGCCACGATGGAGGAGGCGCTCGACGCGATCGCCCGGGGCGAGGGCGAGGCCGAGAAGTGGCTGCACTCCTTCTGGTTCGGGAACGGCCAGACGGGCTTGAAGGACCTGGTCGACGAGGACCACCTCGCGACGATCGACCCCGCGGAGGTGAACGCCGTCCCGATCGCGACGGACGCGGAGGGCCGCGACATCATCGTGCGGGTCTGGAACAACGGCGCGAGCGTCGTGCGCGGCGAGGAGCGCGCACCGGTGCCGGTCGACCTCGCACCCGACGAGCTCACGCTCGAGCGCGCCGAGGAGCTGCTCGAGAAGGGCGCCGCCGGGCCGCGGGTCCTCGGCGACGACCCCGAGACGGGGCTGCCCGTGCTCACCCTGACCGGCCGGTACGGGCCGTTCGTCCAGCTCGGCGAGATGCTCGACGGGTCGAAGGAGAAGCCCAAGCGCGCGTCGCTGCTGACCGGGATGGAGGTCGACACCGTCTCGCTCGGCGAGGCGCTCCAGCTGCTGTCGCTGCCGCGCCTGGTCGGCGTGGGCCCCGACGGCGTCGAGATCACCGCCCAGAACGGCCGGTACGGCCCGTACCTGAAGCGGGGCACGGACAGCCGCAGCCTCGAGACCGAGCACGAGCTCTTCACGGTGACGCTCGAGCAGGCCGAGGCGCTGTTCGCCCAGCCGAAGCGACGCGGGCGCCGCACGAAGCCGCCGATCGCCGAGCTCGGCCCGCACCCCGAATCCGGCGTCGCGGTGCGCGTTCTGGACGGTCGCTATGGCCCCTACGTGACCGACGGCGAGCTCAACGCCACGGTGCCCCGGGGCGTGGACCCCGCGTCGGTCGACCTGGGACAGGCCGTCGAGCTGCTGCGCGAGCGTGCGGCCCGGGGCCCGGCGAAGAAGCCGGCGAAGCGGACCCGCACGAAGCCCACGAAGCCCGCGAGCACGACCCGACGCACGGTCCGGAAGGGCGCGACCCGCCGCTGACCAGCCCCCGCGCCGCGGGCTGGTGGAGGGCGCGCTCCATCGGGCACGCTCACCCGATGCAGCGACGACGTCGGTCCAACCGCCGGGCCACCCCGTGAACCTGCCGGGCAAGTTCGTGGTCCTCGAAGGCGGGGACGCGACGGGCAAGACGACCCAGACGGCGCGGCTCGCCGCCCGCCTGCGCGCCGAGGGGCGAGAGGTACTCGCCACCTTCGAGCCCGGCGGCACCGACCTCGGCGTGTCACTCCGCCGGCTGCTGCTGGACGACCCGGTCACCGTCGAGCCCGAGGCGGAGGCGCTCCTCATGGCGGCCGACCGCGCGCAGCACGTCCTCGAGGTCATCCGACCCGCGCTCGCCCGCGGGGACTGGGTGGTCAGCGACCGCTTCGTCCCGTCCTCGCTCGCCTACCAGGGCGTGGGACGGGGTTTAGGCGTGCCGGCGATCGAGATCGTGAACGGCATCGCCACTGGCGGGCTCGAGCCCGACCTCGTGATCGTCCTCGACCTGCCGCCCGAGGTCGCGACCGAACGGTTTGGCGCGGCGCGGGACCGCCTCGAAGAGGAGGACGACGCGTTCCGCCTCGCGGTGCACGAGGCCTACCGCGACCTCGCCGGGACGCGGGGCTGGGTCCTGCTCGACGCGGCCGGCGCGATCGAGGAGGTGGAGGCGCACATCTGGTCGGTCGTGACGGAGCACCTCGGATGACCGACCCGTGGCGCCTCGTCGTGAGCCAGCCGCGCGCGGTGGCCGCGCTGCAGCGTGCGCTGGACCGCCCCGCCCACGCGTACCTCATCGCCGGCCCCCGGGGCGCGGACGCGCCCGCCCTCGCGCGTGCGTTCGCCGCCGCGCTGGTCGCCCCCGACGGTGACGAGCGAGCCGTCGACCTCGTCGAGCGCCGCCTCCATCCCGACGTCATCGAGTTCGAGCCCGAGCGAACCGTCGTGACCGTCGACCAGGCACGCGACGAGATCATCCCGGAGGTGTGGCGCGCCCCGATCGAGGCGGCCCGCAAGGTGGTGATCCTGCTGGAGGCCGAGCGCCTCCAGCCCGAGGCGGCGAACGCGCTCCTGAAGACGCTCGAGGAGCCACCCGAACGGACGACGATCCTGCTCGTGAGCGAGGCGGCCGACGAGCTGCCCGACACGATCCGGTCCCGCTGCCAGCGGGTGCAGCTCGGCGTCCTAGCCGACGCAACCATCCAGGCCGCGCTCGTCGACGCCGGCGCCGAGGCGGACGACGCGCGGCTCGCGGCGCGCCTGTCGGGAGGGCAGCTCGGGCGGGCACGCGAGCTCTCCGGTGGGTCGCGAGCGTTGCGGGACGCCTTCGTCGACGCCGCGGCGTCGCTTGACGGCACGGGTGCCGCCGCGGGTCGGGCGTCGGCGAGCATGCTCGAGGCGGTCCACGAGGCGATCGCCGCCGTGAAGCAGCAGCACGCCGACGAGCTCGCGTCGTTCGACGAAGACGCGCAGCAGGCCGGCTACGAGGCCCGTGACGTGCGGCGGTTCCGCCGGCGCATCGAGGAGCGACAGCCCGCACGCGAGCGACTCGCTCGCCGCAAGGCGCTCGGCGAAGGCATCGCGGCGCTCGAGAGCCTCTACCGCGACAGCCTCGCCGGGAGCGACGCGCCCCGCCGCAACCTGGACCGCGAACCGGGCGGCCACGAGCCGCGGGCGTCCGTACGCGCGCTCGACGCGCTGCGCGACGCCCGCGACGCGCTCGAGTTCAACCCGAACGAGAGCCTGCTG
>JBPYDT010000147.1:0-11946 GCA_051986275.1 Acidimicrobiia bacterium
ACGATCTGCTGGTACGGCGAGACGCCCGATCGCGAATCCAGGTGGAACTCAATCACTCATTCCTCTATTCATCTAGGATCATAGGTAATATGCGGCATCAGGCGACGGGTGTCAAGGGCGAGCCCGCACGTCGAGGCGCCACCCCTCGCGAGGGTTCGGTGCGCGGGCGCGGATGACGCGCGCGTCGCGGCGTGGGATCCCGTCAGCCGCGGCGACGTTCAGAACCGCGCGAGCTCGCCTTCGAGTTGGTCGAGCCCCATGGGGCCGAGGTCGAGGGCGTACGCGTGGTACGCCTTGAGGTCGAAGTCAGCGCCGTGGCGGCGGCGCGCGTCGTCTCGGGCGCGCAACCACACCCGCTCGCCGACCTTGTAGCAGATGGCCTGTCCGGGCAGTCCGAGGTAGCGGTCGACCTCGCTCGCCATGAAGTCGGCGGGGAAGCGGCTGCGCTCGATGACGAACGGCAGCGCCAGCTCGGGGGTCCACCGCTCGCCCGGGTGGTACCCCTCGTGCGCCGGGATGGTCAGCTCGAGGTGCAGCCCGATGTCGACGACGACCCGGACGGCGCGCATCGCCTGGGCCCGGAGCATCCCGAGCTCGTACGCCGGGTCGTCGAGGTAGCCGAGCTCGCCCATGAGCCGCTCGGCGTAGAGCGCCCATCCCTCGGCGTGTCCCGCGTTGCCGGCGAGGGTGCGCTGGAAGCGCGTCAGCTTGTCGGCGAGGTAGCGGACGGTCCCGATCTGCAGGTGATGGCCGGGGACGCCCTCGTGGTAGCAGATGCTCACCTCGCCCCACAGCGGGAACGACGTGCGGCCGAGCGTCGGGTACCACGTGCGGCCCGGCCGGCTGAAGTCCTCCGACGGGCCCGTGTAGTACATCGCCGCCGCGCCACCGGGTGGGGCGATCATCGCTTCGACGCGCTGCACGGGCTCGGGGATGTCGAAGTGCACGCCGTTGAGCTCGGCCGTAGTCCGGTCGAGCAGGTCCTGGAGCCAACCTTGGAACCGGTCGACCCCCTCGATCGTCCTCGTCGGGTCGTGCTCGAGGAAGTCGATCACCGCGGGGATCGATTCGCCGGCGAGGACGCGGTCGCCGACGCTCGCCATCGCCGCCTCGATGCGCGCCAGCTCGCTCCAGCCCCAGTCGTACGTCTCCTCGTAGTCGAGGGTGGTGCCGGTGAAGGCGCGTGCCATGCGGGCGTACCGCTCGGCGCCTACGGCGTCCTGCTCGGTGGCGGACGGTCCGTACTCCTCGACGAGGAACCGGCCGAGGGACGCGTAGGCGGTCGTCGCCCGGTGCGCGACGTCCTCGAGCCGGGCGTGCAGCGCGGGCACGTCGAGACCCGTCGCGTCGAGCTGGTCCACGAGCCCGAGGAAGAAGGGGGTGGTGTCGCCCCTGATGCCGCCCCAGGTGTCGGCCTGCTCGGCGCACGCGACGACCTGCCGACGGGCCGCGGGCAGCCCCTCCCGGGCGCCCTCGGTCAGCGCGTCCTGGAAGGACGAGAGCGCCTGGGGCACCGCCGCGGCGCGGGCCGCGATGGCGTCCCAGTCCTCCTCCGTGTCGCGGGGCATGAGGTCGAAGACCATGCGGATCGACGACACGGGGCTGTCGATCACCCGCAGCGCGCGCAGCGGCTCGCCGGCCTCGACGAGCTCGACGTCGAGCTCGAGGTAGCGGCGCATGACCTCGGCCGCGACCCGGTCGCCGTCGGTGGTCGGCTGGACGCGCGAGAGCTCGTGGAGGGTCGCCCGGTCGTGGGCCAGGCGCTCGGCGATGCCGTCGGGGGAGTAGTCGGTGAGGCGGTCGTCGTGGCCGGGCAGGCCCTCGAAGGTGGCGGCGACCGGGTCGAGCGCGGCGGCCCGCTCGACGTACGCGTCGGCCAGGTCGGCGATCGCGCTGCTCATGGTGCCTCCCGAGGACGCCCCGACGCGCCGTGCGGGACGCGACGCACGGGCAACGTATCGGAGCGCGCCGGGTCGTATGGCACGATCCGGGCGTGACCCGGCTGGCGGACGCGCACCTGCTCGTGACGGGCGGCTCGAGCGGCATCGGCCTCGAGACCGCCCGGGAGGCGCTCGCCCGGGGAGCACGCGTCTCGATCGTGGCCCGGGACGTCGAGCGGCTCACGCGCGCCCGGGACGACCTCGAGCGGTCCAGCGGCGACGGCACGCGGGTCGTGGCCGAGCCGGCGGACGTGACCGACCCCGAGCGCCTCGCCGCCGCGCTGGCGCTGCTCACGACCCAGCTCGGCCCGGTCGACGTCCTCGTCACGAGCGCGGGCGCGGCCCACCCCGGCCACTTCGAGGACCTGCCGGCGAGCGTCTTCGACGAGCAGATGGCGCTGGACTACTTCGGGACGCTGCACGCCGTCCGGGCCGTCGTGCCGTCGATGGTCGAACGGCGTCGGGGCCACCTCCTGCTCGTCTCCTCGACGGTCGGGCTGATCGGCGTCTACGGCTACTCGGCGTACGCGCCGGCGAAGTTCGCGGTGCGCGGCCTCGCCGAGACGCTGCGGGCCGAGCTGAAGCCGCACGGGATCGTGGTGGCGTGCGCGTACCCGCCGGACACGGACACGCCCGGCCTCGCGCGCGAGAACGAGCACAAGCCCGAGGCGACGGCTCGGATCTCGGCGGCGGTGAAGGTGCGCTCGGCCCGCGCGGTCGCGCGGGCCATCGTGCGGGGGATCGAGAAGGATCGGCTCGTCGTCACCGCCGACCCGGGGACGGCGCTGCTCGCGCGCGCGTCGGGGCTGCTCGGTCCGTACCTGCGGGCGACGTTCGACCGTCACGTGCGCAAGGCGGGATCGGGCGACGGGACGGCGCAGCGATAGCGTCGACCGATGGCCGAGACGCGCACCGAGACCGACAGCATGGGGCCCGTGGAGGTGCCCGCCGACCGCTACTGGGGGGCGCAGACGGAGCGGTCGCTGCACCACTTCTCGATCGGTGACGAGCGGATCCCGCGCCCGGTCATCCGCGGCATGGCGATCCTCAAGAAGGCGTCGGCGCTCACGAACCGAGACCTCGGGGTGCTCGCCGAGGAGAAGGCGGACCTGATCGTCGCCGCGGCCGACGAGATCCTCGCCGGCGGCCTGGCCGACGAGTTCCCGCTGTACGTCTGGCAGACGGGGAGCGGGACGCAGACGAACATGAACGTGAACGAGGTCATCGCGAACCGAGCGATCGAGATGGCGGGCGGGAAGCGGGGGAGCAAGGACCCGATCCATCCCAACGACGACGTGAACCGCTCGCAGTCGTCGAACGACACGTTCCCGACGGCGATGCACATCGCGGCCGCCGAGGAGCTCGTGCACCGGCTGATCCCGGCCGTGCGGGCGCTGCGCGACGCGCTCGACGAAAAGGCCACCGAGTTCGCCGACATCGTGAAGATCGGACGGACGCACCTGCAGGACGCAGTGCCGCTGACCCTCGGCCAGGAGTTCTCGGGATACGTGGCGCAGCTCGACGCCGACCTCGAGCGGCTCGACGCCGCGCTCCCGCGGCTGTACGAGCTGGCGCTCGGCGGTACGGCCGTCGGGACGGGCCTCAACAGCCCCCCCGAGTTCGCCGAGCGGGTCGCGCGGCAGATCGCGACGCTGACCGGGCTGCCGTTCGTGTCGGCCCCGAACAAGTTCGCCGCGCTCGCCGCCCACGACGCGCTCGTGCACGCCAGCGGGGCGCTCCGCACGCTCGCTGTGTCGTGCATGAAGATCGCGAACGACGTGCGCTGGCTTGCCTCCGGCCCGCGAGCCGGGCTGGGCGAGCTGATCCTGCCCGAGAACGAGCCGGGCTCGTCGATCATGCCGGGGAAGGTGAACCCGACGCAGAGCGAGGCGCTCACGATGGTCTGCACGCAGGTCATCGGCAACGACGTCACGGTCGGGGTCGCCGGGTCGCAGGGCAACTTCGAGCTGAACGTGTACAAGCCGGTGATGATCTTGAACGTGCTGCAGTCGACGGCGCTGCTCACCGACGCGCTGACGAACTTCCGGCGCTTCGCCGTCGACGGGATCGAGGCGGACACGGACCGCATCGCGGAGCACGTCGCGAACTCGTTGATGGTCGTGACCGCGCTGAGCCCCCATCTCGGCTACGACAAGGCGGCCGAGATCGCCAAGCACGCCCACCGTCACCACACCACGTTGCGCGAGGCGGCGGTCGAGCTGGGCCACCTCACCGCCGAGGAGTTCGACCGGCTCGTGCGGCCCGAGCACATGACGCGTCCCGGCTGAGCGCGACGAACCGCGGGCCGGGGGCCCGCGGTTCGATGCGCCTGGTTCGGGTCAGGCGGCGCGGCGCATGCTCGGCGGAGCCTGCTCCAAGACGGCGGCCTCGTCGTCATGCTTGCGGTGCAGGCCGGCGAAGAAGCCCAGCAGCTCGTGGAAGCCGTAGGCGATTCCCCCCAGCGCCACACCGGTCAGCGTGATGCCGATCCAGCCCTCCCGGACCGGAACGTGCCAGAGCGACCACAGGTTGAAGTTGGCCGCCCAGGCGAGCCCGATCCCGCCGAGCACGGCGAGCACCGCCCAGACCGCTCGGGCGACGGGGCGGGCGCGGTCGAACGCGACGACCGAGGCGGCGATGCCCAGCCCGAGCAGCATCGCGATGGCAAAGACGGACATTTCGGTACCTCCTTTCTTTGCTTGCCTCACCCTGGGGCCTACCCGTTGGGGAGGGGCCGTTATCGGCCCGGGCCGGTGTCCGGACCGGAATTCCGAGGCCGATGGTCGGGAATGCGTCGCCCCGGGCCCGGGTTGACACGCGTAATCGTGTAATCGGAAACGACGAGGTGACCCCAGATGGCGGACGTGAGCGCTTCCGTGGAGGAAAGGGTGGTGCTGCCCCTGCTGCCCCTGAGCACGGGTGTGGTCCTGCCCCAGATGGTCGTGACCCTGGCCCTCGAGAGCGACGAGGCCCGCCAGGCGGCGGATGCCGCCACCGAGGGGGAGCCGCTCGTGCTCCTCGTGCCGCGGGTCGACGGGCGCTACGCGCGGGTCGGGACGATCGCCCGGGTCGAGAGCGCCGGAGAACTGCCCAACGGGGTCCGGGCGCTGGTCCTGCGCGGCCTCGCCCGCGCCGTGGTCGGTGTGGGTGTGCCCGGTCGCGGCGCCGGCCTGTGGGTGGAGGCGGAGCCCGTCGCCGAGGCGGCGGACCAGACGCCGAGGACGCGCGAGCTCGCCACCGAGTACCGCGCCCTGGTCAGTGAGATCGCGACGCGGGTGCGCGCCGGCCGGCTCTCCGAGGCCCTCCAAGGGGTGACGGAGCCGGGCGCGCTCGCGGACACGGCCGGCTGGTGGCCGGACCTGCCGATCGAGCGCAAGGTCGAGCTGCTCGAGACGCTCGACGTCGAGGCGCGCCTGAGCGCGGTCGTCGACTGGGCGCGCGAGGCGCTGGCCGAGCTGGACGTCGCCGAGAAGATCCGGTCCGACGTGACCGACGGCATGGAGGCCCAGCAGCGCGAGTTCCTGCTGCGCCGCCAGCTCGACGCGATCAAGAAGGAGCTGGGTGACGGCGACGGCGACGTGATCGCCGAGTACCGCGCCAAGCTCGAGGCACGCGACCTCCCCGACGCGGTGCGGGAGGCGGCGACGCGCGAGCTGGACCGGCTCGAGCGGACGAGCGAGCAGAGTCCCGAGCAGGGCTGGATCCGGACGTGGCTCGACACGCTGCTCGAGGTGCCGTGGGGCGAGCGCTCCACCGACAACCTCGACGTGACCGAGGCTCGTCGCATCCTCGACGCCGACCACACCGGTCTCAAGGACGTGAAGGACCGCATCGTGGAGTTCCTCGCGGTGCGCGCCCTGCGCGCCCAGCGCGGCTTGACCGAGACGACCGGCCGCGGCGCGGGCGCGATCCTGGCGCTCGTCGGGCCGCCCGGCGTCGGCAAGACGTCGCTCGGCGAATCGGTCGCGCGCGCCCTCGGCCGCCCCTTCACCCGGGTCGCGCTCGGCGGCGTGCACGACGAGGCCGAGATCCGAGGCCACCGCCGCACCTACGTCGGCGCGCGGCCGGGCCGCGTCGTGCGGGCGCTGACCGAGGCCGGGACGATGAACCCCGTCATCGTGCTCGACGAGGTCGACAAGCTCGGGGCCGACTGGCGGGGCGACCCGTCGTCGGCGCTGCTCGAGGTGCTCGACCCGGCCCAGAACCACACGTTCCGCGACAACTACCTGGAGGTCGACCTCGACCTCTCCCAGGTGCTGTTCCTCGCGACCGCGAACCTGGCCGAGACGATCCCGGGTCCGCTGCTGGACCGCCTCGAGGTCATCCACCTCGACGGATACACCGAGGACGAGAAGGTGGCGATCGCCCGCGACCACCTGCTGGCCCGCCAGCTGGAGCGCAACGGGCTGCGCGCCGACGACGTGGCGGTCGAGGACGACGCGCTGCGGCGCATCGTCGTCGACTACACGCGTGAGGCCGGCGTGCGGAACCTCGAGCGCGAGCTCGGCAAGCTGCTGCGCAAGGTCGCGGCGCGGGTCGTGAGCGGCGACGCGACACCGCCGGTCGCGATCGACGACGCCGCGGTGACCGAGGCGCTCGGCCGGCCGCGCTTCTTCCCGGAGCTCGCCGGACGGGCGGTCGCGCCTGGCGTGGCGACTGGGCTGGCGGTGACGGGCGCGGGCGGCGACGTCCTCTTCATCGAGGCCACGGCCATGGAGGGCGACGCCGGCCTAACGCTCACCGGCCAGCTCGGTGACGTGATGAAGGAGTCGGCCCAGATCGCCCTCTCCTACGTCCAGGGTCACGCCGACGAGCTCGGCGTCGACGCGTCCGCGCTCCCGCGGCGCTTCCACGTGCACGTGCCGGCGGGCGCGATCCCGAAGGACGGACCGTCGGCCGGCGTGACGATGACCACCGCGCTGGCGAGCCTCGTGACCGGCCGCCCCGTGCGCCCGGAGGTCGGCATGACCGGCGAGGTCACCCTGCAGGGTCGCGTGCTGCCCATCGGCGGCGTGAAGCAGAAGGTGCTCGCCGCGAAGCGGGCGGGGCTGACGACCGTCATCCTGCCGGCCCGCAACGGGCCCGACCTGGAGGACGTGCCGGCCGCGGTGCGCGACGAGCTCGAGTTCGTCCTGGTGGACGACGTCGCCGAGGTGCTCGACCGGGCGCTGCTCCCGGTCGAGCAGGCGCAGGCCGCCTGAGCTACGGCGAGGCGTGTCCGTCCGGTGACGGCGCGACGGACGCGCCGACCCCGACGCGGGTGAAGTCGATGAGCTCGCCCGGCTCGAGCGGGAAGTGGCACGCGACGTAGTGGTTCGGCGCGACCTCTCGCAGCGTCGGCTCCTCCACCGCGCAGCGCTCCTGCGCCTTCGGGCACCGGGTGCGGAACCGGCAGCCGCTCGGCGGGTGGATCGGGGACGGGACCTCGCCGCCGAGCACCCGCTCCTCGTCGGGGCGCACCGTCGGGTCCGGCACCGGGATCGCGGCGAGGAGCGCGCCGGTGTAGGGGTGTGACGGGCTGGCGAAGAGGTCGTCGGGGCTGCCGACCTCGCACATCTTCCCCAGGTACATGACGAGGACCCGGTCGCTCACGTTCTTCACCACCGCGAGGTCGTGGGCGATGAAGACGAGCGTGAGCCCGTAGCGGTGCTTCATGTCCTCGAGCAGGTTGAGGATCTGCGCCTGCACCGACACGTCGAGGGCCGACACCGGTTCGTCGCAGATGATGAGCTTCGGGTCGGTCACGACGGCGCGGGCGATCGAGATGCGCTGGCACTGCCCGCCCGAGAACTCGTGCGGGCGGCGCGCGCCGGAGCCGGGGTCGATCCCGACCGATTCGAGGACCTCGTCCACCTTGTCGCTGCGCTCGTTCTTCGGGCCGACCTCCCAGATGTCGAGGCCCTCGCGGACGATGTCGCGGATGCGCCGCCGCGGGTTCAGCGACGAGATCGGGTCCTGGAAGATCATCTGCAGTCGGGGCCGCATGCGCCGCAGCGCCTCGCCGTGCAGCTTCGTGAGCTCGGTCCCGTCGAAGCGGACGGTCCCCGAGACGGGTGGCGGGAGCTGCATCACGGCGCGGCCGGTCGTCGACTTGCCGCACCCGGATTCGCCGACGAGCCCGAGCGTCTCGCCCGGCGCGATGTCGAGGCTCACCCCGGACACGGCGTGCACCCGCTCGCCCGTGTGCCCGACGGGGAACTCGACGACGAGGTCCTCGACGCGCAGGAGCGCGGCGTCCGGGTCGCGCAGGTGGACGGTCCCGGTCCCGGCCATCAGAGGCCGCCCGCGGTGGCGGCGACCGCCGCGGTGGGGACGCGGCCCTCCCGCTCGTTGCGGGCCAGCGCCTCCTTGCCCTCCGGTGTGCCGACGGGGAACCAGCAGCGGAACTCGTGGCCCGGCGTGGGGCCCGGCCGCAGCGGCGGCTCTTCTTCGAGGCAGCGATCCTGCACGTAGGGGCAGCGGGGCGCGAACTTGCAGCCGACCGGCGGGTGCACGAGGTTGGGCGGGCGGCCCGGAATCGTGTTGAGCCGGACGTGGCTGTGCTCGTCGAGCTTGGGGATCGACGAGAGCAGCGCCTCCGAGTACGGCATCTTCATGTCGGCGAAGAGCACGTCGGTCGGGGCCTGCTCGACGACCCGGCCCGCGTACATCACGGCGACCCGCTCGGCCCGACCGGCGACGACGCCGAGGTCGTGGGTGACGAGGATCATCGCCATGAACCGGTCGGCCTGCTGACGGGCGATGAGGTCGAGCACCTGGGCCTGCACGGTCACGTCGAGCGCCGTCGTCGGTTCGTCGGCGAAGAGGAGCTTCGGGCCGCAGGCCAGCGCGACGGCGATGCAGACCCGCTGGCGCATCCCGCCCGACAGCTGGTGCGGGTACTCGTTCAGCCGGGCCTTCGGCTCGGGGATGCGCACCGAGGCGAGCAGCGACTCGGCGAGTTCGTCCGCGAACTCGACGGTCACGTCGAGGTGCTCCCGGATGGCCTCGGTGATCTGGTTCCCGATCTTCATGACCGGGTTCAGCGACGTCATCGGGTCCTGGAAGATCATCGCCATCTGGGCGCCCCAGTAGCGGCGCATCTCCGCCGGCTTCAGCTCGGTGATCTCGGTGCCCTCGAACTTCACCGAGCCCTCGCGCTCGAGGCCCCGCTTGGGCAGCAGGTTCATGATCGAGCGAGCCAGGACGGTCTTGCCCGACCCGGACTCGCCGACGATGCCGAGCGTCTTCCCCCGCTCGAGGGTGAGCGAGACGCCGTCGACCGCCCGGACCAGACCGCGGTCGGTGCCGAAGTAGGTCTTGAGGTCCTCCACCTCGAGGAGCGGGCCGCCGTAGGCCGGCTCGCCGAAGCGGTCGTCGCTCATATGCCCGCCTCGCGGACGTCGAACTTGGCCCGGATCACGTCGCCCATGTAGTTGAGCGCGAGCACGGTGAGGAAGATGAGGAGCGACGGCTCGAAGACGATGTGCGGCGACGAGAAGAGCTGCCCCCGGTCGATGGCGATGATGTTGCCCCACGACGGAGTCGGGGGGCGCACGCCGACGCCGAGGATGGCGAGCGCCCCCTCGGCGACGATCGCGATGGCGATGCTGAGCAGCGCGATCGACACCATCGCGGGAAGCACGTTCGGGAGCACCTCGCGCCACATGATCCGGCCGTTCTTGGCGCCCTGGGCGCGCGCCGCGAGCACGAACTCGCGCTGGCTCCACGTGAGCGCGCTGGCCCGCGAGATCCGTCCGATGAGTGGGATGGCCACCACCCCGATGGCGATGATCAGGATGACCACGTCGGGCAGGGCGGTCGCGGTCCCGGCCTGCGCGCTGCCCTGCAGGAACGCCACGAGGGCCAGCGCGAGCACGACGCCGGGCACGGAGAGCAGCACGTTGAACGTGCCGACGAGGAAGGAGTCGGTCCGCCCGCCGAAGTAGCCGGCGATGAGGCCGAGGGTGCCGCCGACCAGGAAGCCGAGGGCGACGGACCCCGTCCCGACGAGCAGCGACGTCCACGCGCCGAGCGCCAGCCGGGCCATCATGTCGCGCCCGTCGCTGTCGCAGCCGAGCAGGTGACCGTGGGCCGCGCCGTCGTTGGCGAACGGCCCCTTGCCGGCGCACGACGCGACGACGTTCTGGGGATCGCCCCACGTCACGATCCCGGTCTTGGCGAGCACCGCGATGGCCACGATGAAGACGATCCAGCCGACCGCGATCCAGGCGGCCAGGCTCAGGTTCCAGCCGAAGAGCCCGCGGCGCAGCTTGCCGCCGCCCTCGCCGCCGACCAGGACCGCGCCCGCCTCGACGATGGCGCCGCCGCCCGTGTACCCGGAGGCGAACTCCTGGTCGGCCGCCTGACGGACCTCGTCGCGCACCGACCCGCCGCCGGCGGGCTCGCGTGGGCTACGCCGCAACCCGGGCACGCCGGATCCTCGGGTCGAGCACCACGTAGAGGAAGTCCACGATGAAGTTCACGAGCACGAACCCCACGGCGATGATCACGATGTAGCTCTGCAGCGCGACGTACTCGCGCGCGTTGATCGCCTCGAAGATCTGCTGGCCCATCCCCGGCACCGAGAAGATGACCTCGATGACGACCGCGCCGCCGATGAGGGTGCCGGCGGTCAGGCCGGCGACGGTGAGCAGCGTGAGGCTCGACGGACGCAGCGCGTGGCGCCACAGGATGCGCGAGTTCGAGATCCCCTTCGCCTTCGCGAGCGTGATGAAGTTCTCCTGCAGCGTCTGGATCATGTCGCTGCGCAGCAGCCGCTGGAACACGGCGATCTCGCCCGCGGCGAGCGTGATCGACGGCAGCAGCATGGTCTGCATGTGCGGCCACAGGTCGTAGAAGCCGTGGAAGACCGTGATGCCGAGCACCATGTACAGGATCAGGCCGACCAGGCCGCCGAGCACGCCGTAGGCGCCGGGCAGCCCGCGCCATCGACCGACGATCACCCCGAGCACGGCGAAGAGCGTGATGAAGGCCAGCATCGCCAGGAGCGGGCCCCAGTCGCCCTGGAAGGCGCGGTCGAGCCAGCCCGGCTGGTACCCCCCCGTCGGGAGCCACTTCAGCTTGGCGCCGACGAAGAAGGAGAGCACGAGCGCGAGCACGAAGTTCGGGAGGGCGAGCATCCCGAACGCCGTGGTGTTCACGACGCCGTCCATGCGGGTGCCGGCCCGGTAGGCGCCGAACACGCCGAGCGGGATGGCGATGACGAGCGCGAGGACGGTCGAGTAGATCATCAGCTGGAGGCTGACGGGCAGCGACTCCTTCACCAGCGTCGAGACCGGCGTGCCCGACGAGTACTGGTGGCCGAGGTGCCCCTGGACCAGTCCGGTCAGGTAGTCCCAGTACTGGGCGAAGAAGCCCTTGTTGAGGCCGAGGTCGGCGCGCAGCAGCGCGCGCTCGTGCGCGAAGGCCGGGCCCTGGCCGAACGGGATGATCGTCTGCACCGGGTCGCCGGGCAGCAGCCGGATCAGCAGGAACGTGAAGAAGCTGACGACGAGGAGGACGACGACCAGCTGCATGAGCCGGCGCCCGAGGAGGCGCAGCAGCTCGTAGTCACGGCGGCCGGTCGTGGCCTCCACGCGCTCCCTTCCTGTCCGTCCTCACGCCCCGAGCGGTCGGGGTGGCGGGCCGGTCGTTGGCCGGCCGGCCGGCTCTGCGGGTGCCTCCTAGCTCTTGCTCACGGCCAGCAGCGGGATGCGCCCGTAGGCGAACAGCGGCTTGCCCCCACCGCCTGGCAGTGGCGGGAACCCGATGGTCACGTTGGACGCGTACCCGATCGTCCAGTTCACGTAGTACTCGGGGACCAGGTAGTCCCGCTGGGCCATCAGCTTGTTCAGCTGCTCATAGATCGGGGTGGCCTGCGCCGTCGTCGTGGCAGCACGCCCCTGGTCGAGCAGCGACTGGATCTGCGGGTCGTCGAAATTGCCGAAGTTCGTCAGGTAGCCGAGTTTCGGGCTGGCGAACCACACGTAGGTGTCCTGGTCGCTGAGGTTCGTGAACTCCCCGT
>JBPYDT010000148.1:0-2709 GCA_051986275.1 Acidimicrobiia bacterium
GGTGCTCCCACCGTCCTGCGCTACGAGGACGTCCCGGACCCGGTCGCCGGACCGACGGACGTGCTGGTCCGGGTCGAGGCGATCAGCATCGAGGGCGGCGACACCCTGAACCGGGCGGGCGGCGAGATGCCGGACCGGCCCCACATCGTCGGCTACCAGTGCGCCGGCCGGATCGAGGCGGTCGGCGCGGACGTCACCGACCGCCGGGTCGGCCAGCGGGTCGTGGCGACCATGCTGTGGGGGTCCCACGCCGAGCGCGTGGCCGTGCCGGCGCCCCTCACGTGGGTCATCCCGGACGGGGCCGACGTCGTCGCCGCGGCCTGCGTCCCGGTCCCGTTCGGCACGGCCGACGACTGCCTCTTCGAGTTCGGGCGGCTCACCGCCGGCGAGACGGTCCTCGTCCAGGCCGGCGCGAGCGGCGTGGGGATCGCGGCCATCCAGCTGGCCAAGCGGGCGGGCGCGACCGTGCTCGCCACGGCGTCGAGCGACGAGCGCCTCGCCCGCCTCGACGAGCTCGGGCTCGACCACGGGATCAACTACCGGACGGAGGACTTCGTGGCCCGGGCACGCGAGCTGACGGGCGGCCGGGGCGTCGACCTCGTGGTCGACTCGGTCGGCTCCACGCTCGCGGGCAGCGTCGCGGCGCTCGCCTACCGGGGCCGCTGCACGCTCGTCGGCAACGCCGGTCGCGACCGGCAGCCCCTCGACGCCGGGGCGCTCATGGACTCCAACCTGACGCTCGTCGGCGTCTTCCTGGGTTCGGAGATCCTCACCGACCGCGTGCGCACGATGATCGCCCGCCACCTGGCCGACGTGGCGGCCGAACGCCTGCGGGTCGTCGTCGACCGCACCTTCCCGCTGGCCGAGGCCGCCGCGGCGCACGCCTACGTCGAGTCCCGCCAGGCTGTCGGCCGCGTCGTCCTCATCCCGTGAGGCCCCGGCGCGCGCGTCGGCCCGCCCGCGGGCCCGCCTCCTACACTTTCGTCGGTTCCCGCCGGGCGAGCAGACGATGAGGACCGGAGATGGACGAGGCGCCTGAACGCCCCACCCGCGCCGCACGGCGCCTCATCGCCCGGCACCGCCGGCGGGTGCGCCTGGGCGCGCTCGTCGCCGTGGCGGTCCTCGTCGTCGCCGTCGTCGGCGTCCTCGCGCTGTCGGGCGGGAGCACCCCGAAGGCCGAGCACAAGGCGAAGCCGGTCGCCACGACGACGCCGACCACGCTGCCGGCCGACTCCGGGCCGTTCGCCATCGTCACCACGAAGGTCCCCGAGCTGCCGATCTACCCGCAGCCGACGACCACGTCCGCGCCGGTCGCCTCCCTCGCGGCGAAGACCTCCTACGGGCTGCCGACGACGCTGCTCGTCCAGGGCACCGACACGACCGGCCGCGTCCCGGCCGGCTGGCTGCCCGTGCTCGTCCCGCTCCACAAGCCGAACGGGACGCCCGGGTTCGTGCAGCTCGCGGACGTCGTCGAGACCTACACGCCCTACGTGATCGAGGTGAACCTCACCCACCACACGCTCGTCGTGAAGCGCGCCGGCGTCCAGATCATGAGCACCGGCGTCATCATCGGGACGCCGAACACGAAGACGCCGACCGGCATCTTCTCGATCACCGACCCGCTGAACTGCAACACGACGTCCGTGCCGGGCTACCCGCTCGCGACGTGCAGCTCGGTGTACGGCGCGGCGGCGATCGGCACCTCGGGCCTGTCGAACGACCTCAGCAGCTTCGACGGGACGATCCCCCAGATCGCGCTCCACGGCACCGACCTGCCGAGCTCGGATCTGGGTCAGGACCTCTCGAACGGCTGCGTCCGCATGCCCAACGCGGCGATCCTGGCGATCGCCAAGCTCCAGCCGCTGCTCGGGACCCCGGTCTTCATCACCGCCTGAGCTGGCGGCGGTTGCCAGATCGCTCAGGCGGCGGCGAACTCGTCGAGCGCGCGGAGGTGCTCGTCGCGCTCCGCCGGCTCGAGGAACGACGCGAGGAACGAGTTGCGCGCCACCTGCAGCACCTCCTCGCGGCTCAGCCCGAGCGCCTCCGCGGTCTCGGTGTAGTTCTGCTGGATGTAGCCGCCGAAGTACGCGGGGTCGTCGGAGTTGATCGTCACCCGGAGCCCGCGACGCAGCATCCTCGCGAACCGGTGCTCAGCGAGCGACGCGTAAACCCGCAGCTTCACGTTGGAGAGCGGGCACACGGTCAGCGGGATCTGCTCCTCGACAAGGCGGGCGACGAGCGCGTCGTCCTCGAGGCAGGCGTCGCCGTGGTCGATGCGCCGGACGTGGAGCAGGTCGAGCGCCTCCCAGATGTAGGAGGGCGGACCCTCCTCGCCGGCGTGCGCGACCGTGAGCAGCCCCTCGGCGCGGGCCCGGTCGAAGACGGCGACGAAGTCCGACGGCGGATGCCCGGCCTCCGAGGAGTCGAGGCCGACGGCGTGGATCAGGTCCCGGTGCGGGAGCGCCGCCTCGAGGGTGGCCATCGCCGCGGCCGCCGGGAGGTGGCGGAGAAAGCAGGGGATGAGCCGGGACGTGATCCCGAGATCCCGTTCGCCGTCGGCCAGCGCGTGGGCGATGCCGTGGACCACGGTGCCGAAGGACACCCCGCGCGCGGTGTGGGTCTGGGGGTCGAAGAACACCTCGGCGTGGCGCACCCCGTCGGCCTGCGCGCGGACCAGGTAGGCGCGGGTGAGGTCGTAGAAGTCGCGCT
>JBPYDT010000149.1:0-2094 GCA_051986275.1 Acidimicrobiia bacterium
GAACAACGCGAGCACCCTGGGCCACTCGCCGCTGCCCCGGGTCGAGGCGATCGACCCCGCGGTGCTGCGCGACGTGTTCGAGACCAACGTCATCGCGCCGGTCGCGCTCATCCAGGCGGCGCTCCCGTACCTCGTCGACGGCGGCACGATCCTGAACATCACCTCCGACGCCGGCGTCGAGGCGTACGAGGGATGGGGCGGCTACGGCTCGTCGAAGGCCGCGCTCGAGCACCTCAGCCGCGTGCTCGCCGCCGAGCGACCCGACCTCACCGTGGTCGTCGTCGACCCCGGCGACATGCGCACCGAGATGCACCAGGACGCGTTCCCCGGCGAGGACATCTCGGATCGGCCCGAGCCCGAGGAGAGCGTCCCCGGGATCGTGGCCCTGCTCGACCGCGCCGAGCCGAGCGGTCGCTACGAGGCACGGTCTGTCACCGTCTGAAAGGGAGGCCGTCATGCTCGTCACGTCACCCATCCTCGACTTCGAGCTCGACGAGTCCCACGAGGCCCACGAGCCGCCCGAGGCGCGTGGTCTCCGCCGCGACGCCGTGCGACTCCTCGTCTCGCCCGGCGAGGCCGACCCGGTCCACACCCGCTTCGCGAACCTCGGTGCCTTCCTGGCCCCCGGCGACCTCGTCGTAGCGAACACCTCGGCGACGTACCCGGCGGCGCTCGACGGCCGCCTGCCCGACGGCGAGCCCGTCGTCGTCCACCTCTCCGGGGCGCAGGCCGACGGCGCCTGGCTTGTCGAGGTGCGCCAGCCCGCGGCCGGGGCCACCGCGCCCCTGCACGTCGACGCGCCCGTCGACGTCGACCTGTTCTCCGGCGGCCGGATCCGTCTGGTCACGCCCTTCGCCGACTCGCGCCGGCTCTGGCTCGCGCACGTCGAGGTGCCCGGCACGCCGCTCACCTACGCGGCCCGCTTCGGGCGGCCCATCCGCTACCGCCACGTCGGCCGCGACTGGCCGATCGGCTTCTACCAGTCGGTGTTCTCGGCGGCGCCCGGCAGCGCCGAGATGCCGAGCGCGGCGCGGCCCTTCACCGGCCGCGTGCTCGCTGACCTCACGCGCCGCGGCGTGGCGATCGCCACGCTGCGCCTCGACACGGGGGTGTCGTCGCTCGAGGGAAGCGAGGCGCCGTACCCCGAGCACTACGAGGTTTCGGCGCGGACCGCGGCGACGGTGAACGCCACGCGGAACGACGGCGGACGCGTCATCGCCCTCGGCACGACCGTCGTGCGCGCCCTCGCGACCGTCACCGACCCCGACGGGTCGGTGCACGCCGGGTGCGGCTGGACCGAGCGCGTGGTCAGCGCCGACGCCCCGGTGCCGTCGGTGCAGGGCCTGCTCACCGGGTGGCACGAGCCCGAGGCGTCGCACCTCATGATGCTCGAGGCGATCGCCGGACACGACGTCCTCGAGCGCGCGTACCGCGCCGCGCTCGACGCGGGCTACCTGTGGCACGAGTTCGGTGACAGCCACCTGCTCCTGCCGGGGGACGAGCGATGACGCCCCGCCCCACACCCGAGGCGCCGCCCGCGATCACCGAGAGCCGGCGCAGCCTCCTCTACGCGCTGCGTCGCCGCGGCGAGGCGACGGCGGAGCAGCTCGCCGACCAGCTGGACGTCACGCTGAGCGGCGTCCGCCAGCTGCTCACCGCGCTCCAGGACGACGGGCTCGTCGAGTCGGTCGAGGCGACCAAGACCGGCCGCGGCCGCCGCCCCCTCGTGTACTCGCTCACCACCCGGGCCGACAGCCTCTTCCCGAAGGCGTACGGCGAGCTGACGAACGAGCTCCTCGACTACGTCGCCGACGCGGACGAGGGCCTGGTCGGCGACCTCTTCGCGCGTCGACGCGACAACCGCGTCGCGGCCGCCCGGGCGCGCCTCGAGCCGAAGCGCAGCCTCGGGGCGAAGGTCGCCGAGCTGACCCGCATCCTCGACGAGGACGGCTACCTCGCGACACACGAGCGCGTCGGCACGGGCGTGTGGCGGATCGTCGAGCACAACTGCGCCATCTGGGCCGTCGCCCTGCGCTACGGGCAGGCGTGCACCAGCGAGCTCGACTTCATCCGCACCGTGCTGCCCGAGGCCGA
>JBPYDT010000150.1:0-2398 GCA_051986275.1 Acidimicrobiia bacterium
CGAGGTACGCCGTCCCGAAGCCGCCGTCGAACGAGCCCACGCGCGGCCCGACCTGCCCGAACGTGGCTTCCTCAGCCGCGATCGTGACGTCGCACACGACGTGGAGCACGTGCCCGCCACCGATCGCGACCCCGTTGACCGCCGCGATCACGGGCTTCGGGACGTCGCGGATCAGCCGGTGCAGACGCTCGATCTCGAACAGTCCGGACGCGCTCGGACCGTAGTCGCCGGTCTCCGCGCGCTGCTTCTGATCGCCACCCGCGCAAAACGCCCGGTCGCCGGCGCCGGTCAGACAGATCACGCCGACCTCGGACGAGGCCCACGCGCGCGTGAACAGATGGATCAGCTCGTCGACCGTTCTCGCGCGGAAGGCGTTCATCCGGTCGGGCCGATCGATCGTGATCCAGGCCAGACCGTTGTCGACCTCATAGCGAGTGTCGGTCAAGTCCATCGGTCTCTCCTTTGCTCTGGGTCAAGCCATCGTCAGCCCGCCGCTGACCGACAGCGTCTGCCCCGTGATATAGCCGGCGGTGTCCGAGGCCAGGAACGCCACCGCGGCGGCCACGTCCTCGGGTTGTCCCAGACGTCGCATCGGCACCGCCCGGCGGAGAGCCTCGACCATCTTCGCGCTTTCCTCGCCGGCCCCCAGCATCCCCTCGAGCAGCGGCGTCTCGGTCGGCCCCGGGCACACGCTGTTCACGGTCACGCCGTGGCGCGCGACCTCGCGGGCGAGCGTCTTCCCGAAGGCGACCTGTGCGGCCTTGGCGCCGGCATACACGGCCTCCAGCGAGGAGCCGACGCGGGCTGCGTCCGACGAGATGTTGACGACGCGGCCGTACTCGCGCTCCACCATCCCGGGCACCACTCGCCGACAGACCCGCAGGCACCCCTTGTAGTTGAGCTCGATGATCCGGTCCCAGAAGTCCTCTTCACTCTGCAGGAAGGGGCGGAACTCATCCCAGCCGGCCGTGTTGACGAGGATCTCGATCGGTCCGAGCTCGCCCTCGACGCGCGCGGCGGCCTCGTCGACCGAGTCGCCGGCGGTCACGTCGAGGTAGGTGGCGAGCGCCGCCTCGTCGGGCGCGCCGTCGACGATGTCGCCGGCCACGACGCGGTGGCCGTCGGCGGCCAGCGCCCGGACGATCGCGCGGCCGATCCCTCCCGCGCCGCCGGTGACCAGGGCCACGCGGGAGGCTTGTCGGGAACTCGACATCGGCACGAAGTATTGCGTCGGCGCTCATTACGATGCCGCTCGTGGGGAAATTCGGGCCAGCCGGGCTGCCGAGCGCGCTCGTTCTGACGGTCGACAATCTCGGCGAGGCTCGCGCGCTCGAGCGTGGCACGCAGCCGCCCGACGAGCCCGTCGGGAGCGATCCGTCGGTGATGGTGGCGCTGCCATGGCTGCTCGACGAGCTCGACGCCCACCGCCTGCGCGCTACCTTCTTCGTCGAGGCGATCAACTGCGAGCTGTATCCCGACGCGCTGCGCGAGATCGCGGCCCGCGGTCACGGACTCGGCCTTCACGGCTGGCGCCACGAGGAGTGGACGTCCCTCTCGGCCGGTGACGAACGCGACATCCTGACCCGCGGGGTCGGGGCGTTCACGGCGCTCGGGATCGACGCGCGGGGATTCCGCCCGCCCGGTGGCGAGCTGAACCCGCGCACGCCGGCGCTGCTGCGCGACGCCGGCCTGCGCTGGTGCTCGCCCGCCGGGGGCGCGGCCGGGGCGCGCCACGGGCTGGTCTACGTTCCGTTCGTCTGGGACCTGGTCGACGCCTATCAGCTGATGGGCAGCTTCGCCGCGCTCCGGGCCTCGCTCGGCGACCCCGAGCCGGCGCTCGAGCCGGGCGAGCTCGCCGATCGCTGGGAGGAGGAGCTCGGGGACCTGCCGGTCACCGGCACCCTGCGGACGGTGGTGCTGCACCCATTCCTGATGCTCGACGAGCGCTGGTCGGCGGGTGTCTCCCGGCTCCTCGGTTTCATCGCAGGGCTCGCACGTGAGCGCCGCACGTGGGTGGTGTGCGGCGACGAGTTCGCCGACTGGATGCGGGGTCCGACTGCCGCGCTCACGTCCTAGTGGCGCCGCGCTGACGTCCTAGGAGCGCCCGCTCACCTCAAGTTAGAATCGCCCGGTTGCGACAACGAGGACGAGGAGCAGCATCATGGCTCGGGGTTTCATCCGCGGTACCCACCACCTGACGTTCTGCGTTGGCGGCGCGCAGGAGGATTACGACTTCCACGTTCGCATGCTCGGCCTGAAGAGCGTCAAGAAGACGGTGCTGTTCGACGGTGAGATACCGATCTATCACCTGTACTACGGCAACGGCCTCGGCGACCCGAGCACGCTGCTCACGGCGTTTCCTTACCGCCAGGCCGGGTGGATGGGCAAGCGCGGGACA
>JBPYDT010000151.1:0-2044 GCA_051986275.1 Acidimicrobiia bacterium
TACGCAACTCCCGGGTCGGTGCCCGAGTGGCCAAAGGGAACGGTCTGTAAAACCGTCGCGAAAGCTTCGCTGGTTCGAACCCAGCCCGGCCCACTGCGCACGCGACGTTCGTGGCGCGCCTCGCGCCAGGTGAGCCATCGTTGCTCCCCTCGGTACGGTGTCGTCGTGGGAGACGACGCCAGCGCGCGTTACGCCGGCGTGCTCCTCGGCGAGAGCCTGCGCCTCGACGCGGTGCTCGAGGTCCCCGAACTCCGGCTCAGGAAGGTCTGGCGCGCCGCGGCCGGCGATCCCGAGGCCGGACAGCCGGCGATCTGGACGTTCATCGAGTTCGACGTCCCCGCCGCCCGGGTCGACGCGCTCGCCGACGCCCTCAGCCGCCGCCTCGAGGTCGCCGGCGGCTGGTACTGCTCGTTCGGATCCGCCGACGAGATGGTCGTCGTCTTCGCCGACCGGGTCTTCCGCTATCCGCGGGGCGACGCTGGGGTTCGCCGCGAGGTCGAGAGGCACGCTCGCGCCGTCGGTGTGCCCGAGTCGCAGCTCGACTGGGAGGACGGGCCCTAGGCCGGCCGCCCGTCGATGGCGTCGACGAGCTCGGCGACCACGCGGTCGAGTTCTCGCGTGAGCACCGAGTCGTGGCGGGCCTGGAGGATCCGGGCTGCCTCGCGGTAGTAGTCGCGCTGGGCCGCGGGGCGGCTGTGGAAGCGGTCCCAGGTGGCGGGCCCATGCTCGTGCAGGTCGCTCAGGATCGAGCGGGCGTTGTGCAGCTTGTCCGCCGCGGCGACCCGCAGCGTCCCCGGCGGGAGGTCGTCGTGCTCGAGCCGGTCCAGGTAGGCGCGCTTTCGCTCCGCCCAGTCGTGCTCGTCGCGCGGCCCGCCGAGGTCGTCCGACACCGCCACCACGATCTCGGCCGTCGTGCCGCCGAAGCGGGCCCGGATCTCGGCCTCGCTCACGTGGCAGTCCTCGATCGCGTCGTGGAGCACCCCGGCGATGGCCTCCTCCTCGGTGCCGCCGTCCTCAAGCACGAGCGACGCGACCGCGAGGAGGTGCGAGACGTACGCGATGCGGGTGCCCTTCCGGGACTGGTCGGCGTGGAGGTGCGACGCCCACCGCACCGCCTCGGCGAAGCGGCCCGTCAGAACGGCGGTCGGCAGATTCTCGTCCATGACGGGCCTCCCTACAGCATGCGCTGCATCAACACCACGTCGAGCCAGCGGTTGAGCTTGCGCCCGACCTCTCGCTCGATGCCGGCGTAGTCGAAGCCGCAGCGGTCGTGCAGCGCGATCGACGCCGCGTGCCCTCCCACGATCCGGGCGATCACGCTGTGGAACCCGTGCTGGCCCGCCGGGGCGACGAGGTCCTCGAGCAGCCGCTGCCCGTAGCCCCGGCCGCGGTGGTCGCGGTGCACGTACACCGAGTCCTCGACCGTCGTGGCGTAGGCCGGCCGCGACCGGTAGGGCGACAGGGAGGCGAAGCCCAGCACCGCGTCCTCCCCGTCGACGAGCACGGTCGCGGCGTGGGCGCCCTGATGCGCGTCGATCCAGGCCAGCTGCTCGTCCGGGGTGCGCTCCACCATGTCGAACGTCACGGTCGACTCGAGCACCTCGCGGTTATAGATCGCGCGCGTCGCGTCGGCGTCCCGGCGTTCCACGAGACGAACCGAAAGTCCCATCGGGGCGGAACGTAGCCGGTTGATATCCTCATCGGCTGCGCCCCCTTAGCTCAGTCGGCAGAGCACTTCCATGGTAAGGAAGGGGTCTACGGTTCGAGTCCGTAAGGGGGCTCGGCGGTGTAGCTCAGTTGGCAGAGCACGCGGCTCATAATCGCGGCGTCGCGGGTTCGAGTCCCGCCACCGCTACCACGACAACCTGACGGCCCCGTTGGGGCCACCTCGTCCCGAAGGAGACGGAGCGACCAGCCATGGCGAAGGCGAAGTTTGAGCGGACGAAGCCGCATCTCAATATTGGGACGATTGGTCATATTGATCATGGGAAGACGACGTTGACGGCGGCGATCACGAAGGTGTTGTCGGAGAAGAATCCGAATA
>JBPYDT010000152.1:0-33178 GCA_051986275.1 Acidimicrobiia bacterium
CGTCGGCTCGTCGAGCAGCACCACCGGTGGCCGACCGATCAGGCCGGCCGCGAGGTCGAGCCGCCGACGCATCCCGCCCGAATAGGTCGCGACGCGCCGATCGGCGGCGTCGACGAGGCGGAAGCGCTCCAGCACGTCGCGGGCGCGCCCGCGGGCTTGCGCGCCAGTGAGCCGGTAGAGCCGGCCGACCATCTCAAGGTTCTCGCGTCCCGTCAGCTCGCCGTCCACCGCGGCGAACTGGCCAGCGAGACCGATCCGGCGTCGCACCGCGAGCGGCTCCGCGACGACGTCGTGACCGAAGACGGCCGCCCGTCCGCCATCGGGCGCGAGGAGCGTGGCGACGACACGGACGAGGGTCGTCTTGCCGGCGCCGTTGGGCCCGAGCAGCCCGAACACCGTGCCCGCGGGAATGCGCAGGTCGACACCGTCGAGGGCGACGACGTCGCCGAACGACTTCCGCAACCCTTCGACCTCGACGGCGGCGGTCTCCGATTCAGTCGCCACGTCGCGCTCCTCTCTTCGATTGCTTGAACTCGTGCCACTCCTCCACCAAGGCCGGCGCCCGCTCCTGCCACCAGGCGTAGAACTCGTCGAGCTCCTCGAGCCGCTCGCGCCGCTTCGGCGGCGCGTCGGCGAGCGCCTCGAGCCCGATCGCCAGGAGCGGTCGCACCTCGCTCGCGCCCTGGTCTCCCAGCTGCTCGTCCCACACGTCCGGCCGCAACCGGAACCGGTCAGCCCGCTCGCCCCGAATCCGCAGTCGGTCCACCATGTGGGCGCTCACGAGTTGGCGCGTCGCGCCACTGATGGAGCCGGGACTCGTCTCGAGCGCCTCGGCCAGCTCGGCGGCGGTCTGCTCGGGCGGGTCACACACCACGAGCCACGCGAGCACCCGCCCCGTCATCGGCGGCAGGCCGTACGACCGGGCGGCCCACTCCCCGATGGCGTCCACGAAGCGCCACAACTGGTCCTGCATAGATTTCAGACATTACTGAAAGTTCCGGACTATTGCAAGGCCCCCAAATGTGGCGAACTGGGGAGGCAGGTCTCGAGGGCCACGGGTCCGAGGTGACTCGCGGGTTCCCGGATCGCGAGTCACACCGGCGCGACGTTTGCCGTGCCCGATGCCACGCGCTCGTCGGGCCGCCGCGGCGTCAGGGCTCGAGACGGCCCATGAGGAAGCTGGCGACGGGCGTCGCCTCCGGGAACGACCCGGTGATCCCCGAGCTCAGGTAACCGACGTCAGAGATCATCGTGATCCCCGCGATCGCGGCCGCAGCGTCGCTGCAGAGGAACACGAGCGCGTAGGCCTGCTCGAGCGGCGTCGACGCCTCGAGGCCGAGCTCGCCCCGGTAGTCGGAGCCGAAGCCGAGCCAGGTCTCCTTGTTCGCCTGCGCGAGCGGCGTGTCCGTCGGCCCGGGACAGATGGCGTTGATCCGGATGCCGCGCTTCAGGAACGCATAGGCCTCCCGAGCGACGTACGCGCAGATCGCCTGCTTCATCGTCAGGTAGTCGGCCTTGCCGTGGTCCTCGACCCAGCGCACCGCGCTGTCGAAGTCGGGCGTCTCGAGCAGCTCGAGTAGCAACGGCAGGTTCGGCTCCCATCCGAGCCCCGCGGCCGACGAGATGAACCCGATCGCTGAGCCGCTAGGCATCATGCCCCTCGCGAGAAGTCGGTCGATGAGGTGGCGGTGGCCGATGAAGTTGATCCGCTCGATACCCGGCGTGCCGTCGGCGACACCGGCACAGGAGAACAACGCGTCGACCCGACCGCCGCATTCGTCGACCGCCGCGTCGATCGACGCCTGCTCGGCGAGGTTGACGTGGATCGCGGTCGCACCGGGGAGCGTGACGTCGGCGAAGTCCATGACCACGACCTCGGCGCCCGCGTCCTGGACGAGCCTTGCCGTGGCCGCGCCCATGCCGGTCGCGCCCCCGACGACGAGGGCACGCTTGCCGTCGTAGCGGTAGGCGTCGAACTCGGTCATGCACCGCTCCGGATCGTCGTCATCTCGGCGTTCCTCCGATCAGCGTGTTCGACCTCGCGCCCGCCACCTCGAGGCGGGCTGACGATGGACCGGCGTCAGGCTAACCGTGGCGCGGCGCGTGCCCCCGGGCCACGGCAGATGCGGTTCGGGGCGCGACGATTCGCCGGGACGGCCTGAGTCGTGAGGGGTGCGGTGGACGCTGAGGTGCCGGAGGGTGTGGGGCGCACCGCGGTCGGCATGGCGGTGCTGCGGGCCGGCGAGAGCGGTCGGGCCGACCGGCTCTTCGACGACCCCCTCGCGATCGCGTTCGTGGAGGCGGCACCCGACGCGTTCGCCGAGGAGGAGGCCGCCGCGGACGCGGAGGACCTCCGGTCGCTCGGCGCGATCTTCGCCTTCCATGGGATCATCCGGACCCGCTTCTACGACGAGTACCTCCTCGCGGCGGACGAGGCCGGATGCCGCCAGGCGGTGCTCGTCGCGGCCGGGCTCGACGCCCGCGCCTTTCGCCTGCCCTGGTCGCCGGGCCTCCGCCTGTGGGAGCTGGACCAAGCGGACGTCCTCGCTTTTAAGCGGCGGGTGCTCGACGAGCGGGATGCGGTGCCCCGCTGCGAACGTCGCGCGGTCGCCGTCGATCTCCGCAGGGACTGGGGGACCGCCCTCGAAGCGGCGGGGTTCGATCCCACCGCGCCGACGGCGTGGCTGGTCGAGGGGCTCCTCACGTACCTGAGCGCGGGCGAGGCGGCACGGCTCCTCCTCGCGATCACCGCCCGGTCGGCGGAGG
Source organism: Acidimicrobiia bacterium (assembly GCA_051986275.1). GTDB lineage: Bacteria > Actinomycetota > Acidimicrobiia > IMCC26256 > PALSA-555 > PALSA-555. The sequence goes on from JBPYDT010000152.1 coordinate 2,767, forward strand.
GCAGTCGGCTCGCCTTCGAGCGGGGCGCGGGGTCGACCGACGCGCTGGCGGCGCGCGCCCGCCACCTCCCGACAATGGCCCGCTACACCTCGATGTTCAAAGGTGGTCTCGGCGGGAACGCCCAGGCCTGGCTCGCCGACCACGGGTGGGACGTCGAGACCCACGACCTGCACGCGGTGGCGGACGGCTACGGCCGGGAGCCGCCGCCGGGCGCGGTCGGCGGGTTCGTCACCGCCGTGCGCCCCGAGCGCGACCGCTAGGGCCCGAGCTGGGCGCGGCGGATCGCCCGCGGGCGGAGGATGAGGTAGAGGATGCCGAAGACGATCGCGATGAGGAACACGAGGATGCCCCACGCCACGGGTGGGATGGACCCGACGACGATGTTGCGTTCTTGCAGCTTCTTGGCGTCGTAGTAGGTCCACACGCCGAGCGCCGCCGCGAGCAGCAAGGGGACGTAGCTCATGGCCTCATTCTGGCCGCGGCCCGCCGGCCGTCAGCGGCGCGGGCGGGTCAGGTGCCGCCGACGGACACCGGTTCGGGGGTCGGCGGTGCGAGACCCTCGATTCCCTCGTCGCCCTCGACGGCGACCTCGACGCTGACCCGCGGGACGATCCGGTCGAGCCAGGCCGGGAACCACCAGTTCGCGCGGCCGAGCAGCTCCATCGTCGCCGGGACGAGCACCGACCGGACCACCGTTGCGTCGACGAGCACGGCGACGGCGAGGCCCAGCCCGAACACCTTGAGCACCCGCAGGTCCCCGAGCACGAACGAGCCGAAGACGCACACCATGATCGCCGCCGCGGCGGTGATCACCCGCCCGGTGAGGGCGAGCCCGTCGGCGACGGCCGTGGCGTTGTCGCCCGTGCGACGCCATTCGTCCCGGATCCGGGACAGCAGGAACACCTCGTAGTCCATCGAGAGCCCGAACAGGATCGTGAACAGCATCAGGGGGATCCACGGATCGATCGGGCCGGTCCTCCCGATGTTGAAGAACCCTCCCAGCCATCCCCACTGGAACACCGCCACGATCACGCCGTAGGCCGCCGCGACGGAGAGCAGGTTCATCACCGCGGCCTTCAGCGGGACGGCGAGCGAGCGGAACACCGCCATGAGCAGCAAGAAAGACAGCAGCACGACGCCGCCGATCACCCACGGGAGGCGACGCGAGAACTGCGCTGAGGTGTCGACCGCCGCGGCGGTGACCCCACCGACGTAGGTGCGTACACCCGTGTGCCCCTCGACCGACGGCACGATCTGGTTGCGCAGCGTGTGCACGAGCTGCTCGGTCGCCTGATCCTGGGGCGACGTCTTCGGGATGACGATCGTCACCGCCGCGTTCCCCCCAGCCCGGTTGAACTGGGGCGGGACCACGAAGGCCACGTCCGGCATGTCGCGGAGCCGGGCCGCGAGGGTCTCGAGCACGGTCTGGTCGGCGGGGTGTGGCACGTCCGACGCGAGCACGAGGGGCCCGTTCGTCCCGGCGCCGAACCCGGCGGCGAGGAGGTCGTACGCGCGGCGGGTCGTGAGGTTCGTGGCGTCGTTGCCCTGGTCGGTGAACGCCAGGTGCATCGAGAAGAGCGGGACGGCGAGCAGCACGAGGACGCCGGTGGCACCGACGACTGCGCTGATCGGATGACGCTGGATGACTCGGCTCCACCGGTACCAGAAGGTGCGTCGCGGGTCGACGTCGTGGTGCAGTAGGCGTGGGACGTGAAACCGGTCGATGGCGTGGCCGGCGTAGCCGAGCACGGCGGGGAGCAGCGTGAGCGCCGCGGCCATGACCGCGAGTACGGCGGCGATGGCGCCGAACGCGAGCCCGTAGACGAACCCGGCGCCGAGCAGCAGCATGCCGAGCAGTGAGATCACGACCGTGCACCCGGCGAAGAGCACGGCGCGGCCGGAGGTGGCGACTGCGTCGATGACGGCTTCGCGGGGCGCATGTCCGGCGTGCAGCCGTTGCCGGTACCGCGTGACGATGAAGAGCGCGTAGTCGATCCCGACGCCGATCCCGATCATGGCCGCGAGCTCGGTGCCGAACGTGGGGACGACGATGCCCCGGCTGAACAGGTCGATGATGCCGACGCCAACGCCGATCCCGAACAGCGCGGTCATGATCGGCAGACCCATCGCGATGACCGACCCAAACGCCAGCAGGAGGATGACGATGGCCGCGAGGATGCCGATCGCCTCGCTGGAGCCCGGGCTCGCGTTCTGGGCCTTCGTGATCGGCTGACCGGCGAGCTCGACCTGGAACCCGGGCCGCTCCGCGGCGCGTGCGGTGTCGACGACGCGCTTGACGTTCGTCGTAGTGAGGTTGTCCGTCGTGGTGTCGAACTGGACCTGCGCGTAGGCGGTGTGGCCGTTCTCCGAGACCTGACCGAACACCCCTGGGTCGAACGGGCCGCGCACGCCGCTCACCGAGGGCAGCGGGCGCACCTGGTCCACGACCGCGGTGATCGCGGCCTGCGTCGCGGGCGACCGGATGTCGGATGACGTGTGGAAGACGATGTCGGCCGGGTCACCGGCTTGTCGGGGGAAGCGCGCGGTCAGCAGGTCCTGGGCTGTCTTCGACTCGGAGTGACCACCGCTCAGCTTGTCGTCGAAACGGCCCTTGACGATGAACGCGCCGAACGCGATCAGCGCCACCAGCGCGACGATCCACACGACGACGACGCGTCGGCGGTGGTCGTAGCAGGTCCGCGCGAGGCGCCCGAGCCAGGTGCGCGCGGCCGGCGTGCCAGCCGGTGGGGAGTCGCTCGCCCGGCGCATCCCCCCGTGTCTACAGCGTCCCGCCTGCTATGTCTGCAGCGAACCGCGGCGGCGTGACGACGGTCACGCCTGCGGCCCGCCGACCGGTCCAGGCCGCGGGCCATGATGGGACGACGCGGGTGGCGGTGCGACACTGGGCCGATGCCGCGCCAGCCCGCCGCCCGAAAAGGCGGCTCGAGCAGCTCGCGGAACGCCGCGAAGCGGACGGGCCGGGCTCCGAGTAAGCCGGCCGCCGGCAACGGCGCTCAGCCCACGGCGGCCGAGGCCCCGGCCGTCGCCGCGGCGCCGCCCGCCGACGAGCCCTCGTGGAACGGGCGGGCGGACGACGATCAGCAGGTCCCCCCCTGGCTGCGCCGGGCCATCGCGCTGTTCTTCATGTGGGTCGTCGGGCTCGTCGTCGCCTACTGGGTCGTCCAGAAGCTGCGCGTTGTCATCTTGATGCTCGCCGTCGCTCTGTTCCTCTCGCTGGCGATGGAGCCGCCGGTCAACAACCTCGTGAAGCGCGGCTGGCCGCGCCACGGGGCCACGGGCCTGGTGTGGGGCGCGTTCTTGCTCGTCACGATCGGATTCGTCGCCGCGTTCGGGTCGGTGGCGTTCACGCAGACGTCGCAGCTGGTGAACAACACCGGGCACTACGTGCGCAACGTCGTGTCGTTCGTGAACCGTGACTTCGGGACGCATATCAACGCCAACGGTCTCATCCGCAATCTGCAGAGCCGGAACGGCGCGGTGCAGAGGTTCGGGCGCAGCTTGGAGAGGGACGCCCCGAACGTGGCGCTCACGATCGGGAAGAGCCTGCTGGAGATCGTCGTCACGTTCATCTTCGCGTATTACCTCACGGCCGATTCCCGGAAGGTGCGCCGGACGATCTGCTCGAGGCTGCCACCACGCCACCAGCAGATGGTTCTCGACACCTGGGAGCTCGCGGTCGAGAAGACCGGCGCCTACCTCTACTCGCGGGGGCTGCAGGCGCTGATCTGCACGGTCGTCGTGTGGGTGTTCTTGTTCCTGCTCGGCATCCCCTCCTCGCTCGCGCTCGCGATCTGGGTCGGGGTCGTGTCCCAGTTCATCCCGACCTTTGGCACGTACCTCGCGCTGATCCTGCCGGCACTCGTCGCGCTGTTGTACTCGCCGGTCGACGCGATCTGGGTGGTCGCCTTCCTCGTCGGCTACCAGCAGTTCGAGAACTACATCCTCGGCCCGCGCATCGCTCGGCGCACCCTGAAGATCCACCCCGCCCTCACGATCGGCGCGGCGTTCGCGGGAGTCCTCCTGCTGGGCCCGGTAGGCGCGCTGCTCGCGCTGCCGGCGACCGCGGTCATCCAGGCCCTGCTCTCGACCTACACGGACGAGCAGGAGGTCATCGAGACCGACCTCACCGCGCCCGATGCGCCGCGGCGCCGCCGCCGGATCCGCGCGCCGCGATTCCCGATGGCCCGCCGGCGGGCGCCCGACCAACAGCCGCCGGCCGAGGACGCTCAGGAGTCACCGACGCCCCCGACGGGGACCACGCCGCGCCCACGGCGGACCAGAAGCCGTCGCGCCGACACCTGAGCGTCGGGGTCGAGCTACCCGTCGAGGTACTGGTCGATGACCTCGTGCATGTGCAGCAGGTTCGATTCCTGGCGGGGGTTCAGCCGCAGCCCGCGGAACCCGCGGGACTGCATGCCCGCCTGCACGCGCGCCATGTTGGCGTAGTCCTGGTTGGTGATCTCGCCCCAGTCCTTGGCCCGCCAGTCCTCGTACGAGCGGTGCTCGGGGAGGCGCCACTCGCGGTCCTGGCGGGGCCACTCGAGGACCCAGGTGTCCTTCACCGCCTCGTCGACGGCGATGCCGTGCGGTCGGACGCGGAACAGGATGGCGCTGCCCGGGTAGATGGGCCCCACGACGTTCGGGAACAGGTAGACGTCGTCGGCGCTCGTCATCTGTTCGGGATCGAGGCCGCTCACGTCGAAGCCCCGACTGGCGAGCAGCTCGACGCGGCGCCGCTGGTACGCCTCGAGGAGCGTGGTGCCCTCGGGGAGCGGCGAGCCGCGGAGCTCGTCGACGAGCGACCGCTCCTCCTTCAGGAAGGCGCCGCCGAGCCCGGCGACGAGCCCGGCGAGGATCTCGCCCTCGTCGTACTCGTCGTCGCGCAGGCCGAGCCGGGGGCTCGGGCGGAGCTGGCGCCGCGCGTTCGGGAGCCGGCCGTAGTGCGCGTGCTTGCCGAGCTGCTCGTACTCGATGCTGACGTCGTCGGTCCACGGGAGCAGCTGGGGGTGCGTGCCCTGCACGTGGTACGCCTCGTTGAACGCGTCGATGACGACCTTCCAGTTCGCGGGCAGGATCGTCGTCTGGTAGGAGCGCAGCCGCAGCTCGTCGAGGCGGAACGGCGCGAGCACGCGGGGGAGCGGGTCGAGGAACTCGAGCAGCGGCTCGGCGTCCGGGTCCAGGTTCACGAACACGAAGCCGCCCCAGCGCTCGCAGCGCACCTCGCGCAGGCCGAGGCCCTCCGGCAGCGTGCCGAACTCGTGGGCGTCGATCACCTCGACGAGACGCCCGTCGAGGCCGTAGCGCCAGGCGTGGAAGGGGCAGGTGAAGCCGTCCGCGGCGTGGCCGCAGCCGTCGACGAGACGGGTGCCGCGGTGGAGGCACGCGTTGCAGAAGGCGCGGATGTCGCCGGGGGCGGACCGGACGACGAGCAGCGATTCGACCCCGATCGAATACTCGCAGTAGTCGCCGACCGACCCGAGCTGCTCCTCCCGGCACGCCACCTGCCACACCCTCGACCAGAGCCGGTCGAGCTCGAGCTCGAGGAAGGCCGGCGAGATGTAGCGCTCCTTCGGAATCACGCCATCGGCGGCGAGAGCCGGCATGGCCAGAACGGTAGCGTCAGCGGGCCGCATGGAGTTCAACGTCGCCGACCTCTTCGAATGCGTCGTCGATCACGTGCCGGAGCGCGTCGCGGTGAGCAGCGATGGCCGCCACCTCACGTACCGGCAGCTCGACGACCGCACGAACCGGGCGGCCCACCTCCTCGCTGACCTCGGCGTCGCGCCCGGCGAGCACGTCGCGTGCTACCTCCACACCAGCGCGGCGTACCTCGAGGTGATGCTCGCGTGCTTCAAGCTGCGCGCCGTCCCGGTGAACGTGAACGACCGCTACACCGCCGACGAGGTGGCGTACGTGTGCGAGGACGCCGACGCCGTGCTCCTCCTCGCCGACCCCGACGGCGCGTCGCTCGCCGCGACGATCCCCGGCCGAGTCGCGACCGTGCGGGCCTGGCTCGAGGTCGGCGGCGAGGAGTACGAGCGTCGGCTGGCCGCGGCCAGCCGGGCCCGCGACTTCCCGCCCCGGTCTCCCGACGACCACTTCATCCTCTATACGGGCGGGACCACCGGGAAGCCGAAGGGCGTCGTCTGGCGCAGCGAGGACATCTTCTTCGGCGCGATGGGCGGCGGGAACGCCGGCGGGCCCCCCATCGAGACGCCCGAGGCCATCGGGCCGAGCGCGCTGACCAACCGCGCGCAGCGCCTCGGGCCCTTCCTCCCGCCCGGCGACCCGGGCCCGGCGCAGTTTGTGTGCCTCGCGCTGGGGCCGCTGGGTCACGCCAGCGGCCAGTGGTCAGCGTTCGGCACCTTGCTCGGCGGGGCCCGCGTCGTCCTCTACACCGCGCGCCACGTCGACCCCGACGCGGTGCTCGCGCTCGTCGAGCGCGAGCAGGTGCAGATGCTGAACCTCGTCGGCGACGCGAGCGGCCGCCCGCTGCTCGACGCGCTGCGCCGCGACCCGGGCCGCCACGACACGTCGTCGCTCCGGGTGCTCGGCTCCGGAGGGAGCATGCTCTCGGCCGACGTGAAGCAGGGGCTGCTCGCCGAGCTGCCGAGCGTGCTCACCGTGATGGAGGCGGTCGGCTCGTCCGAAGCGCCGGTGCAGGCGCTCGCGCTGCTCGGGCCCCGCAGCCGGGGCTCGGAGTCGCTGCACTTCGCCCAGCGCGACACCACGACGGTCGTCGACGACGAGCTGCGCCCGATCCCACCGGGATCGGATCAGGTGGGGCGGCTCGCCACGACCGGGCGCACGCCGCTCGGCTACTACAAGGACGAGACGAAGAGCGCCGCCACGTTCGTCGAGATCGACGGTCGCCGCTGGACGCTGCCCGGCGACATGGCCATGGTGGACGCCGACGGCTCGATCCGGCTCCTCGGGCGCGGGTCGATGTCGATCAACACGGGCGGCGAGAAGGTGTACCCCGAGGAGGTCGAGGCGGTCCTGCGGGCCCATCCGGGCGTCGCGGACGCGGTCGTCGTCGGCGTGCCGGACCCGACGTGGGGGGAGCGGGTGGTCGCGGTGGTGGCGCCGGCCGGGGACCCGCCCACCCTCGAGGACCTCCAGGCCCACTGCCGGGCCGGGCTCGCCGGGTACAAGGTGCCGCGGCGCCTCGAGCTGGTCGACGCCGTGCCGCGCCTCCCCGCCGGGAAGCCCGACTACCCCCGGATCCGGGCCGCGCTGGACGACTCGGCCTGAGGCGCCGGGCCTACAGAACCAGGATCGGCCTGCCGACGTTGAGACGGTAGGAACCGACTGGGAGGTCACGATGGTCCAGCTCCTCAGCGCCTCGACGGTCACGCTGACGGGGCACATCGTCCCGTGCCCCATGTGCGGCATGGCGCACGCCCTCCGCCCCCTCGGCCACCACGACCGCCGGCTCGTGGTCGACTGCGGGGAGCGCACCCTCGTCATGGGCGAGGGCTCGTCGCTGTACCGGCGCCCCCGGCTCCTCGTCGACTGAGCTGATTGGCCGGCGGCTCGCCGGCCGTCGGCCAGACTGGGCGGCCACATGCCCACCCAGCTGTCGCACCTCGAGGCGCTCGAAGCCGAGTCGGTCCACATCCTGCGCGAGGTGGCCGCGGAGTTCGAGCGGCCGGTGCTCCTCTTCTCGGGCGGCAAGGACTCGGCGGTCATGCTCCGCCTGGCGGAGAAGGCCTTCTGGCCGGCCCGCCTCCCGTTCCCGGTGATGCACGTCGACACGGGCCACAACTTCGAGGAGGTCCTCGAGTACCGGGACCGCCGCGTGGCCGAACTCGACGCCCAGCTCGTCGTCGCCTCCGTCCAGGCGTCCATCGACGCCGGCCGGGTGGTCGACGAGACCGGCCCCCGGGCGTCGCGCAACCGCCTCCAGACGACGACGCTGCTCGACGCGATCGCGGAGCACGGCTTCGACGCCGTCTTCGGCGGCGGGCGGCGCGACGAGGAGAAGGCCCGGGCGAAGGAGCGTGTCTACTCGTTCCGGGACGAGTTCGGGCAGTGGGACCCGAAGGCGCAGCGCCCCGAGCTGTGGAACCTCTACAACGGGCGGCACCGCAAGGGCGAGCACATCCGCGTCTTCCCGCTGTCGAACTGGACCGAGCTCGACATCTGGCAGTACATCGCGGCCGACGGGGTCGAGATCCCCTCCATCTACTACGCGCACCGCCGCCCGGTGGTGCGCCGCGACGGCATGCTGCTCGCCGTGACCCCCCACCTCGGGCGCGTCGACGGCGAGGTCGAGGAGGAGCTGCTCGTGCGCTTCCGCACCGTCGGCGACGCCACGTGCACGGGCGCGGTCGAGTCGGCGGCCGCCACGATCGAGCAGGTGATCGCCGAGGTCGCCGCCGCCCGGGTCACGGAGCGGGGCGCCACCCGGGCCGACGACCGCATCTCGGAGGCCGGGATGGAGGACCGCAAGCGCGAGGGCTACTTCTGAGCCGATGCAGCTCCTGCGCTTCGCCACCGCCGGCTCCGTCGACGACGGGAAGAGCACGCTCATCGGCCGGCTGCTCCTCGAGACGAAGCAGATCTTCGAGGACCAGCTCGAGGCCGTCGAGCGGACGAGCCGCGACCGCGGCTTCGACTACACGAACCTCGCGCTGCTGACCGACGGGCTGCGCGCCGAGCGCGAGCAGGGCATCACGATCGACGTCGCGTACCGCTGCTTCGCCACGCCGCGCCGCAAGTTCATCATCGCCGACACCCCGGGGCACATCCAGTACACGCGCAACATGGTGACGGGAGCGTCGACGGCCGACCTCACCCTCGTGCTGGTCGACGCCCGCAAGGGGGTGCTCGAGCAGTCCCGCCGCCACGCCGTCATCACGTCGCTGCTGCAGGTGAAGCACCTCGTGCTGTGCGTGAACAAGATGGACCTCGTCGACTTCGACGAGGGCCGGTTCGACGAGATCTGCGCCGAGTTCACCGACTTCGCGGCGAAGCTCGACATCGACGACCTGACGTTCATCCCTGTGTCGGCGCTGCTGGGCGACAACGTCGTGTCGCACTCGGCAAACACGCCGTGGTACGAGGGCCCGACCCTGCTGCATCACCTCGAGCACGTCTACATCGGCTCGGACCGCAACCTCATCGACGCTCGCTTCCCGGTCCAGTACGTGATCCGGCCGATGAGCCACGACTTCCACGACTACCGGGGGTACGCCGGGCAGGTGGCGAGCGGGATGTTCCGGCCCGGCGACGAGGTCCTCGTGCTCCCGAGCGGGTTCACGAGCACGATCGCCGCGATCGACGAGTTCGGGTCGGCCGTCGAGGAGGCGATCCCGCCGATGGCCGTGAACATCCGGCTCGCCGACGACCTCGACGTCGGCCGCGGCGACCTGCTCTGCCGGCCCAACAACGCCCCGACCGTGACCCAGGACGTCGACGCGATGGTGTGCTGGTTCAACGAGCGGCCGCTGCGGGACGGCGCGGTCTACGCGATGAAGCACACGACCCGGGCGGCCCGGGCGCGGGTCCAGCAGCTGCACTACCGCCTCGACGTGAACACGCTGCACCGCGACGAGCGGCACCGCACGCTGGAGATGAACGACATCGGGCGGGTGAGCCTGCGCTGCACCGCGCCGCTGTTCCTCGACGAGTACCGCCGCAACCGGGTGACCGGCTCGTTCATCCTCATCGACGAGTCGACGTTCGGGACCGTCGGGGCGGGGATGGTGCTGGGCGTACCAGCGCCGTGACCGGCTCGCCCGTCAGCCCGGACGTCGTGTGGCACGAGGGCGAGCCGTCACGCGAGGCGCGGTGGGAGGCCGCGGGCGTCCACGGCGCCACGGTGTGGCTCACCGGCCTGTCGGGCTCCGGAAAGTCAACCGTCGCCTCGGCGCTCACGATCGCACTGAGCGGCCGCGGCGTGCTCGCGTACACGCTCGACGGGGACAACCTGCGCCACGGCCTGAACGGCGACCTCGGGTTCTCGGCCGACGACCGCGCCGAGAACGTGCGGCGGGTCGCCGAGGTGGCCCGGCTCTGTGCCGACGCCGGCCTCGTGGTGAGCGTCCCGCTGATCAGCCCGTACCGCGCCGGGCGGGCGCACGCACGCGGCGTCCACGCGGCGAGCGGCCTCGTCTTCCTCGAGGTCTTCGTCGACGCGCCGCTCGCTGTCTGCGAGGCGCGGGACCCGAAGGGCCTCTACCGGCGAGCCCGCGCCGGCGAGCTGACCGGCTTCACCGGCATCGACGACCCCTACGAGGCGCCGACCGACCCCGACCTCGTCCTGGACGCCGCCACGACGTCGCCGGAAGACGGCGCCGCCACCATCCTCGAGATGCTCCGGACCCGAGGCGTCGTGGCATGATCGACCCGAGGGAGGAAGCCGCATGACCACCGACGTCGAGGCCGCCCAAGACGTTGCCGTCCCGAGCGAAACGTTCGAGGCGCGCCTCGAGCAGGCCCACGCCGTCGAGCAGACCCTCATGGCGCGGGTGCTGAAGGCGTCCATCCTCGCCGTCCCGATCTGCATCGTGATCTGGGTCGGCATCGTGTCGATCGCGCTCGCGATGGCCGGCAGCGGGAACTTCGAGGTCGTGCTGCCCATGGCCGGCGGCGTCGGCATCGTCGCCGGGGTGTTCTTCGGCATGTGGTGGGGGTTCCTCCGCACCGCGGACGAGTTCGAGGAGCTCGACCGCGGCATCGGCCGACCGAGCACCTAGCCCGGCCCCACGGCGCCCGCCGCGCCCGCGAGTCATCGTCCGAACCTTCGATCGCGACCTGCCCGCGCCTGACGCCCGGCGCCGGGCACGCCCCGCGTGACGGTCGCGGCGAGGATCCCGTCCCACCTGGGCGTCCCGCCCGTCGATCCTCCCGCGAGCCGTCGGGGGAGGATCGGACCCCGGTGCCGAAACCTTGAGCGGGGCGCGCTAGCCGGGGGCCAGAAGGGCCCGGAAGCGGTCGAGGAGCCCGTCGACCCCCGAGCCGTGGAGGGTCATGCCGCCGTCGACCACGAGGTTCTGACCCGTGATGAACCGGGCCGCGTCGGAGCAGAGGAACGTCACGACGTCGGCGATGTCCTCGGGGGTGCCGATCCGGGCGAGCGGCGTCTTGGCCTCCATGTGGGGCACCGTCCAGTCGAACCCAGTAAGGAGGATGTCGGTGAGCCCGGTGTGGATCATCCCGGGCGACACGGCGTTCACCCGCACGGTCGGGGCGTACTCGAGCGCCGCGCTGGCCGTCAGCGCGGCCACGGCCGCCTTCGCGGCGGCGTAGGGCGCCTCGCCGGCGGCTGGCCGAGTCCCGCTGATGGACGCCGTGCTCACGATGGCGCCGCCGCCGCACTCGACGATGAGCGGCGCGCCGACCCGCAGCCCGTGAAACACGCCGCCCAGGTTGAGCCGCACGATGCGGTCCCACTCGTTCGGGTCCCACTCGTGGATCCCCGCCATGTTGGACCCGCCGGCGTTGTTGAAGAGGATGGTCAGCCCGCCCATCGCCTCGGCGGCGTCGCGCACCGCCAGCTCGAGCGCCGCCACGTCGGTCACGTCGACGGCGAACGCGTGGCCATCCACCTCCTTGGCGGTCGTGGCGGCGCCCGCCTCGTCCAGGTCGAGGACTGCGACCGTCGCGCCCTCCCGGTGCAGCGCCCGTGCGGTGGCCCGCCCGATGCCGGACGCGCCGCCCGTCACGACCGCCCGTCGCCCGTCCAGCAACCCCACCGTGCCGCTCCCTGCTCGCCGTCGCCGACCATCATGGTCGCTCGGTCGACGTCGGGAGCACGGCCGCCATGTGGAAGGCCACAGTCAAGGGAATCGTCGGGCGGCGCCTCCGCTTGGCGCTCACCGGACTCGCCGTGGTCCTCGGCGTGGCGTTCGTGACCGGGACGTTCGTCCTCACCGACACGCTCAACACCTCTTTCCAAGGTGTGTACCGCCAGACGCTGGCGGGCGTCGACCTCGTCGTGCGCGCCTCGCCACCGCCCGGCGGCGGCGGCGCCGCGTTCCTCCAGCGCTTCCCGGACACGGTCACGGCGCAGGCTGCCGCCGTGCCCGGCGTGGCCAGCGCCACGAGCTTCGTCACGGGCTACGCGCAGTTCGTTGACCGGTCGGGCCAGGCCATCTCGAGCTCGGGTGCACCGACCCTCGGCATCAACTGGGCGGACCACGGGTCGCAGGGCCCGCTGCACCTCGTCGCCGACGGCGCGCGGCCCGGCCGGGTGCCGACCCGCCCGGGCGAGGTCGCGATGGACGCCGGGACGGCCCGCCGCTACGGCTTCCACGTCGGCGACCACGTCGACGTGCTCCTCCAGGGGCCGAAGCAGCGCTTCCGGATCGTGGGCCTGTTCGCGCTCGGCGACCAGGCGGACCTCGGGCCGATCACGTTCGCCGCGTTCGACCTGCGCACGGCGCAGCAGGTGTTCGGCGCCCCCGGGCAGCTCGATGCGGCGTACGTCACGCTCGCCCCGCACGCGCAGCTCGACGCGGTGCGCACGCGCCTCATGTCAGCGCTAGGACCGTTCTACGAGGTCGACCTGCCGGCCCAGGTGGCCCACGACCGCGGGACGGTGGTGCTCAACTTCGTCACGCTGCTCGGCGACCTGCTGCTCGGCTTCACCGTCATCGGGATGGTCGTCGCCGGGTTCATCATCTTCAACACCTTTACCATCCTCGTGACGCAGCGGATCCAGGAGCTCGGCCTGCTCCGGGCCCTCGGGGCAAGCGGGTCCCAGGTCGTGGCGTCGGTGCTCGGCGAGGCGGCGGTGATCGGCGCGGTCGGCGCTGCGGTCGGGGTCGGCGTCGGGTATGGCCTCGCCCGGGCCCTGCTCGGAGTCGCCGACCACCTGGGGTTCACGGTGCCGAGCCACACGGCCGTCCTCGAGGCGCGCACGATCGCCGCCGCGCTCGGCGTCGGGATCGGGGTGACGGTGCTGGCGTCGATCTGGCCGGCGCTGCGCGCGGCGCGGGTGTCGCCCGTCGCGGCGGTCAACGACATCCCGACCCGGACGGGCCGGCCGCTCGTGCGCCGTGCCGTGCTCGGCCTCGTGGTCGGCGCGCTCGGCGTTCCGGCGATCCTGATCGGGCTGCACCGCACGCAGTACCAGACGAACACGCTCCGCGAGGTGTGGTGGGTGGCCGCCGGCGCGGTGCTCGTCCTGGTCGGCGTCCTCCTGCTGCTCGCCGTCGTCGCGGGACCGCTCGCCGGGCTGCTGGCCCGCCCGTTGCGCGCCTGGGGAATCGTCGGGACGCTTGCCCGGGGCAACGCGGTGCGCAACCCGCGCCGGACCGCGGCGACCGCGTCGGCGCTCGTGATCGGGCTGGCGCTGGTCGGTCTCGTCGCCGTGTTCGGCGAGTCGGCGAAGGCCTCGATCTCCCGGGCGGTGAACGGTGGCATCCAGGCCGACCTGGTGCTGAAGGCGCAGCAGTTCGCGTCCTTCTCGCCGAGCGTCGCGCCGCGCGTCGGGCAGCTCGCACCGGTCGCGGCGGTGACGGCCTTCCGGTTCGGGAACGTGCGCGTGCCGATCGGCGGGAACCAGGAGACGGTCGCCGGCGCGTCGCCGGCGGGGCTGGAGCAAGTCGTCGATCTCGGGCTCCGCCAGGGGAGCGTCGCCGCGATGGGGACGGACGGGGTGCTCGTCGCGCAGGACGTGAGCCGGGAGTACGGCCTGCACGTGGGGAATCTCGTCGGGATGCAGTTCCCGAACGCGGGGCCGCTGATCCTGCGCGTGGTCGGGATCTACAGCCAGCGGGACTTCACCGGGGGCTTCCCCGTGGGGTTCATCGTGTCCCAGCCGGCGTTCGAGCAGGGGTTCGGCACGGCCGCGGGCGACACGCTCGTGTACGTGCGCGCCCGCCCCGGCCAGGTCGCGGCGGCCAGCGCGGCGTTGCACCACGCGCTGGCGACCAGCTTCCCCAACATCAGCGTCTACACACGGGCGCAGTACACGCACGCCCAGGAGCAGACGGTGAACCGCGTCCTGGCGGTGACGATCGCGCTCCTGATGCTCTCGGAGATCATCGCCGTGCTCGGGATCGTGAACACGCTCGCGCTGTCGGTCTTCGAGCGGACGCGAGAGCTCGGCGTGCTCCGCGTCGTCGGCATGTCCCGGCGCCAGCTGCGGCGCATGATCCGCGGCGAGTCGGTCGTCGTGGCGCTGCTCGGCGGTCTCGTCGGGACCGCGTTGGGCCTCTTCTGGGGCTGGGTGTTCGCGCGGGCACTGCGCGCCGAGGGCCTCACCGTGCTCCGGTTCCCGACCGTCGAGCTCGTCGCGTTCGTCGCACTCTCGGTCGTCGCCGGTGTGGTCGCGGCGTGGGCGCCGGCCTGGCGCGCGGCGCGCCTCGACGTCTTGGACGCCATCGCCGCGGAGTGAGCGACGATGGCCGCGGCGGCGGCCGTCTCGACTAGAAGGAAGGCCCGATGAGCTTCGAGGGTGTGCCCGGCGTGGGCCCCGACGTCGAGCCCTCACCGGCGGTGGTGGTGACCGGTGGCGCGGGCTGGCTCGGGCAGAACCTCGTGCGGAGCCTGGCGCACACGCGCACGCGGGTGCGGTGCCTCGTGCGCAGCGGCGACGAGGCCGCGGTGCTCGAGAACGTGTCGCCGACGGTCGAGGCGGTCGCGGGCGACGTGCGCGATCCCGGCGCGGCGGATCGGCTCTTCGACGGGGTCGGGGCGGCGACGGTGTTCCACGCCGCGGGGGTGATCCACCCCGAGCACGGCACCCGCGAGCTCTTCGACGTGAACGTCGGCGGCACCCAGCTCGTGCTCGACCGGGCGCGCCGCGCGGGCGCGAATCGCTTCGTCCACGTGTCCTCCAACTCCCCGTTCGGCGCGAACCCGACCCGCACCGACCGCTTCACCGAGGACTCGCCGTACCACCCGTACCTCTCGTACGGGCAGTCGAAGTACGAGGCTGAGCTGCTCGTGCAGCGCAGCCACGACCGCGGCGACCTGGCGACGGTCATCGTGCGCCCGCCGTGGTTCTACGGCCCCTATCAGCCCGCCCGCCAGACGCGGTTCTTCGCGGCGGTGCGGCGGGGCCGGTTCCCGATCCCGGGCCCGGGGACGAACCGTCGCTCGCTCGTCTACACCGGCAACCTCGTCGACGGCCTCCTGCGGGCCGAGGTGGCGGCCGTCGCGCCCGGTCGCGCCTACTGGATCGCCGACGCCGAGCCCGTGGAGCTGCGCACCGTGCTCGCGACCGTGCGGAACGCGCTGGCCGCCGAGGGGCTGCGTGTGTCGTCCCACCAGCCGCGCCTCCCCGCGAGCGCGGCGGCCTTCGCCGCCGCCGCCGACAACGTGCTCCAGGGCCGCGGCCGCTACGTCCAAGCGGTCCACGTGCTCGGCGAGCTGCGCGACACGATCGCCTGCGACATCGGGCGGGCCCGCGCCGAGCTCGGCTACGAGCCGGCCGTCGGGCTTCTCGAGGGCATGCGGGCCAGCGTCCGATGGTGCCTGCAGCACGGCGCGCACCTGTGACGCGACGCGTCCTCGTCACGGGCGGCTCCGGCTACTTCGGCTCGGTGCTCGTCGACCAGGCGCAAGCCCGCGGCGACACCGTGCGCGTCTTCGACCTCGCGCCGCCGGCCACCTCGACCGTCGAGTTCGTCGCCGGCGACGTCCGCGATCGGGAGAGGCTGCGGGGCGCCTGCGAGGGCGTCGACGTCGTGTTCCACAACGTCGCGCAAGTGCCCCTGGCGAAGGACCGCGGGCTGTTCCACTCGGTGAACGTTGTCGGGACGGCGAACCTGCTCGTCGCGGCCCGCGACGCCGGCGCGACGAAGGTCGTGCACACGTCGTCCAGCGCGGTGTTCGGCATCCCCGAAGCGAACCCGGTGCACGAGGACTCGCCCCGCCGGCCCCTCGAGGACTACGGCCGCGCCAAGCTCGAGGCCGAGCTCCTCTGCGAGGAGGCGGCCACCGTCGGCCAGGACGTCACGATCGTCCGACCACGCACCATCATGGGCCATGGCCGGCTCGGGATCATGGCGGTGCTCTTCGAGTTCGTGGCCGACGGCGCGCCCGTCTACCTGCTCGGCCCCGGTTCGAACCGCTACCAGTTCGTGCACGCCAACGACCTGGCGGACGCATGCCTGCGGGCGGGCGACCGTCCCGGCGCGGGCGTGTACGACGTCGGTGCGGCCGAGTTCGGGACGATGCGGGAGACCCTCCAGGCGCTGGTGGACCACGCGGGGACGGGCTCGCCCGTCCGCTCGCTGCCCGTCGGGCCGGCTCGCAGCGCGATGCGCGCGCTGGCGCGGCTCGACCTCGCGCCGTTCGCCCCGTACCACTGGCTGTTGTACAGCGAGTCGCTGTGGTTCGACATCAGCCGGGCCGAGCAGGACCTCGGCTGGCATCCCGCGCACTCGAACGTCGCGATGCTGAACGAGTCGTACGACTGGTTCCTCGCGCACCGGGACGAGCTCGGTGGCACGGCGGGGTCGCGCCACCAGTCGCCGGCGCGGCTCGGGCTCCTGCGGCTGCTGAAGCGCTTGCCGTAGGTCAGCGCGTCGTGAGGTACTGGTCGGCGTTGCGGCTGGCGATCGCCATGATCGCCGCCTGCGGGTTGACGCCCGGGGCGTCGGGGAGCAGCGACGCGTCGTTGACGCGCAGGTTCTCGTAGTCCCAGACCTGGCCGAAGCTGTCGGCCCCGGTGAGGGCGCGGTCCTCGCCGATCCGGACGGTCGAGGTGAGGTGCACCGTCATGAGGTTGGTGCGGGACCGGGTGACCGCGTCCCACCACGTGCCGAGCTCGTCGGTGCGCCGGACGACCGCACCTCCGCCGACCGACGGGTAGAGCTCCTGGGCGCCCGCGGCGAGCAGCACCTCGCCGAGGTGGATGAGCCCGCGGGCGAGGCGGCTCATGTCGGCCTCGGTGAGCCGGTAGGTGACGATCGGGTACGGGAGGCCGGGGACGGCGAGCACGCGCCCGTCGCCATCGCTGCGGATCGCGGCGTAGTAGACGGTCACCCGCTCCCAGTCGGCGAGCGCCTCGCGGTAGTCGGCCGACGAGTCGGCAAGCGCGAGCGCGACGTGCCCGCGGCTGCTGGCCGAGCCGCCGATCGTGAGGTTCGGCGCGAACTCGGTGACGCGGTGCATCGGCACCTCGTCGTGGTTCAGGCGCTGCGGGAAGCGGGCGGCGATCTTGATCGTGGGGTGCAGCTTCAGCCCGCTCCCGATGCGGTGCCGGATGCCGCTGCGCTGCAAGAGCGCGGGCGTCTGGATCGCGCCGCCGCAGACGAAGACGTCGTCCGCCCGGATCGAGAGGGGCTCGTCACCGACGCCGGCCAGGCGGCGGCGGGCGGTGACGTCGACGACGCGCCCGGCATGGGTGACGAGTCGGGCGACCCGGGTGTCGGGGAGCAGGCGCGCGCCCGCCGCTTGGGCGCGGGGGATGAGGGTGCGCGCCATCGTCTGCTTCACCCCTCGGTGGAGCCCGTCGTCGTGGCGGAAGACCCGCGGGAACTCGACCGCCCGCCAGCCGAGCTTCGTCGCGCCCCGTTCGAGCACCGCCGACGCGGGCGGCGGGGCGCCGTCGAGCTTCGACACCGACAGCTCCCGCTCGATCGCCTCGGCGTACCGGTCGAGGATGGCGGGGGAGAACTCGTCGATGTGGTAGCGGGCCTGCCACTCCTCGGCCAGCTCCTTGGGGAGGCGGTGGTAGAGGCCGCTGTTGATCTCGGTGCTGCCACCCACGCAGCGCCCCTCGGCGTACGCGATCCCGGGCGACCCGAGCGCGGCGGAGAGGCCCCGGTGCCGGTACTTCGCCACCATCTCCTCGAGCGAGAACGGCTCGTGGACGTCGGGGTCGACCGCGGGGCCCTCCTCGACGATCGTCACGTCCTTGCCCGCCGCGGCGAGTGCGGCCGCGGTGACGGCGCCACCCGCGCCCGACCCGACCACCAGGACCTCGGTGTCGATCGTGGTCACGAGGCCGGCTCGGGGACGAGCTCGTTCTCGGCGAAGAGCACGAGCGATTCGAGCAGCCGGACGTATTGGCGGACGACGTCGATCCGGCTGGTGCGGCACCACTCCACCGCGCGGTCGACGGTCGCGGGGTCGAGGCGGCCGAGAGCCCGCTGCGCTGACGGCCACGCGCCGAAGGCGAGCGACTCCATCGCCACGCCGGCCCGGAGGTGGGGTGGCATCACGCGGAGGGCACCGTCGACGTAGGCCTCGACGTCGGCCCGCCACCGCTCGTCGAGGTCAGGCGAGATGAGGTGGGTCACGACCTCGCGCTCGAACCACAGCACGACGGCTGAGCCTACTGGCGCGCCTGTTCAGGCACCCGTTCCCGCGTGTTGCGTCGCCTACCGGTGAAACGGAGGGCCCCCGCTACCGTTGTTCTCTCCGGGAGGGGCGCAGCTCCTGGGGGATCGGTGCAGCGGGCCACAGTGATGAGCGCGGCGGCGTGCCCCGCACCCGCGCGTATCGGTCGATTCGGTTCGCACGCCGTGTCGCGCCCGCCCCGTCCCCGCCGGTGAGGCGCGCGACGGCGACGGTCGGGCCGCCCGGGGCGATGTCCGGCCGCCGCCACATCCGCCCGCTCGACGGCCTGCGCGGCGCCGCCGTGGCGGCCGTCATCCTGTTCCACGCCGGGCATCTCGTCGGTGGGTGGCTCGGGGTCGACCTCTTCTTCGTCCTGTCGGGCTTCCTCATCACCTCGCTGCTGCTCGAGGAGCGCGCCGCGGACGGCCGCGTGGCGCTCGGCGCGTTCTGGGCGCGACGGGCCCGGCGTCTGCTCCCCGCGCTGTTCCTCCTGCTCGGCGGCGTCGGCGTCTACGCGCTGGTGTTCGCCGCGCCGAACGAGCTGAGCCAGATCCGCGCCGACGGGTTGGCGACCCTCGGCTACGTCGCGAACTGGCACCAGATCGCGCACGGCACGTCGTACTGGGACCTGTTCCGGGCGCCGTCGCCGCTCGAGCACACGTGGAGCCTGGCGATCGAGGAGCAGTTCTACCTGGTGTGGCCGCTCGTCGTCGTGGCCGTGCTGGCGTGGCGGCGCTCGGTGCGGGGCGTGCTCGTGGTCGCCGTCGCCGGCGCCGTCGCCTCGTTCACCGTGATGCAGCTGCTCTACGCGCCGGGGGCGGACCCTCAGCGCGTCTACCTGGGGACGGACACGCGGGCGTCGTCGATCCTGCTCGGCGCCGCGCTCGCCGCGCTGCTCGCCGATCGGGGCTGGACCCCGCGCCGGGTCAGCCGCGTGGGGATCGAGGTCGCCGGCGTCGTCGCGCTCGGCTTCCTCGGCTGGGCGTGGTGGCGGCTCGCCGGCACCACCCCCGCGGTGTACGAGGGCCTGCTCCTCGCCTGCTCGGCGGCCGGCGCGCTCGTGATCGCCGCGGCCGCGCACCCCCGCCGCGGGCCGATCGCGTGGCTGTTCTCGTGGCGCCCGCTCTGCGCGCTCGGGCTCATCTCGTACGGCGTGTACCTATGGCACTGGCCGGTCGACCTGGTCGTCACGTCCTCCCGCGTCGGGGTCGGCGGGTGGGCGCTCACCGGCGTGCAGGTCGCCATCACCCTGGCGATCGCGGTCGCCAGCTACCGGCTCGTGGAGCAGCCGGTCCGCCACGGTGCCCTCCGGGGATGGCGCATCCGGACGCTGACGCCGGTCGCCGCCGCGCTCACCGCGGCGGTCGTCGTCGCCGCGACGATCCCGCCGCCGGCGCCGCACACCAACCCGGCCGAGGCGCTGCGCCACCTCACCGCGGAGGCCCACCCGACCGCGGTCACGACGACGACGAGCACCGTGCCTAGCCCGCCGTTCCGGCTCATGGTCACCGGCGACTCGATCGCGTTCCGCCTCGTCCCGGCGTTCACCGAGCTCGGGGGGACGTACGGCTACACGTTGACGGACCGCACCACCTTGGGGTGCGGCCTCGAGGCCGGCTCGAGCGCCCACCAGCTCCCGGACGGCACGTCGCCGACCTCGACACCGAACTGCACCACGCACTGGGCCGACGACGTCGCGGTGGACCACCCGGACGTCGTCTTCGTGTCGCTCGCCGGTCAGGTCGTCGGTGACTGGCTGGTGAACGGGCAGTGGGTCCACTTGTGCGAGCCGGGCTACGACGTCTGGTTCGAGCACCAGGTCGCCGCCGGGCTCCAGGAGCTCACCGCCGGGGGCGCGCGGGTCGCGGTCGGACTGCCCGCGCCGAGCTTCGACCTCAACTTCGTGCTCCGCACGGCGTGCCTGCGCGCCGACGAGATCCGGGCCGCGCTCTCGATGCGCAACGTCTACCTCGTCGACTTCAAGACGCTCGTCTGCCCGGCGAACCAGTGCGTGCAGAACATCGACGGCATCACGCTGCGGGAGGACGGCATGCACTACGAGGGGCCGGCCGCCGAGCTCGTGGTCCGCTGGCTCGGGCCCCGGCTGCAAACCCTCGCCGCGGCGGAACCGCCGTAGTCAGTCGACGAAGCGGTACTTCACGAGGGTCCACAGCGCGGCGACGCCGTCCTGCCACCGGATCTTCTTGCCCTCGTCGAACTCGCGCCCCGAGTACGAGACCGGGACCTCGTAGATGCGGATCCCCTGGCGCAGGACCTTGGCCGTGACCTCGGGCTCGAAGTCGAAGCGACTGCCGCGCAGCGAGATTCCCTGGATGATGTCGCGCTCGAAGAGCTTGTAGCAGGTCTCCATGTCGGAGAGCGTCGTGTTGTACAGGACGTTCGTCACGAGGGACAGGAACCGGTTCCCGACCCAGTGGACGAACAGCATGTTGCGCCGCTCACCGGTGAAGCGCGACCCGTAGACGACGCGGGCCCGGCCCTTCAGCGCCGGCGTGAGCAGCTTCGGCCAGTCGTCGGGGTCGTACTCGAGGTCGGCGTCCTGGATGAGCACGAGGTCGCCCGTGACCTGGGCCAGCCCGGTGCGGACGGCCGCGCCCTTGCCCTGGTTGCGGTCGTGGAGCACGACGTGCACGGTCGAGTCGCCGAGCTGGGAGAGCACCTGGCGGGTCCCGTCCGTGCTGCCGTCGTCGACGATGACGATCTCCCGCTCGAGGGGGAGCTCGACGGCCCGCATCCGCCGCACGACCTCGGCGACGGTGTTCCGCTCGTTGTACACGGGCACGATGACCGAGAGTGAGCGATACCGGGGGGCGGACCCGGGCATGTCAGCCGTCGACACCGACCCTCCGGTGCGGTCGAAGCAGCGTCCAGTGTCGCGCACGCCGCGCGCGGGTTGCCACCTGCGCGCTCACGTGCCCGTGCGCTGACGGGTGCGGACGAACTCGACGGTCGCGTCGACGGACAGCAGGATCACGGCGAGCCATCCGACCACGTGCACGTTGTCGAAGAACGTGGGCCACGTGAAGATCGTCGGGTAGCTGAACCGCCACTGCTGGATCAGCACGTAGCCACCGGCGACGGCGAGCGCGAGCGGTGTGCCGACCACGAGCAGCCACCGCAGGCGCGGGCGCAGCAGGACCGCGACCGTGAGCGCGCCGGCGACGATCCCGACGAGCGGGTTCACGATGAGCCCGGCGACGATCGCGACGGCCGCGGTGGTGGAGATCACGGCGCGCCGCTTAGGCGTGGCGCCGCGGGCGACGAACGGCGAAGCGAGCTCGACGGGGCCGTCGGGGTTGTCGACCGTCGCGACGACGGCGCGCCGCCGGGGCCACAGGGCGAGCAGAGCGCAGAGCAGCAGCGTGAGCCCCGAGATCGCGAGCGCGACCCAGATGCGGTTCTGGGGCGTCCACTTCAAGGTGACGGACAGCGTCGACGCGCGGCCCGGGTTGACGAGCCAGCCGTTCGACATCCCGTCGACGAGCTGCGGTGCGCCGAGGTCGCGGCCGTTCACGACGGCGTGCCACCCGCTGTTGAAGCTCTGGCCGAGGATGAGCCAGAACGGGCCGTGCGCGCCGTGGACGGTGGCGTGGACGGTCGTCTCGCCGCTCGATTGGACGTGGAGCGCCGGCGCGGACGACGAGACCGCGGCGGCGAGCGTCGTGGCCGGCCCGGTGAGCGTCACGGCGCCGCCGCCGGCGCCGGAGGCGAGCACGAGCCCGTCGAGGTCGATGCCGGTCGTCGTGCCGGGCACGGCGCGCAACAGGTGCCGGCCGGGGCTCAGGTGCAGCGGGGCGGGCGCGCCGCCGTCGGGGTTGCAGGCCTGCACCTGCAGGGTCCCGCCGGCGATCGCGGTGGCGGTCGACCCGACGAGCCGGACGGGGAGGGGCTTGCCGTCGAGCGTGAGCAGGTCGCTGCGGCACGCCGACGGCACGGCCGCGGGCGGCGCTGCTCCCCGCACGCCGGGGATGCCGAGCTCGGCGATCGCCACGGGCAGGTTCGTCGGCAGGTCCGAGTAGTACTCGATCGTCTGCACCGGCCGGACGGCGCTGATCGTCACGCGGATGTCGTTGCCGGTGAGCGTCGGGAAGGTGATCGGCGCAGGGACGGCGGCGTTCTGCGAGGGCTGGTCGGCGACGGCCGGCAGGTTCACGGTGCGGGACTGGCCGCCGGCGTCGATGCGCACCTGGGTCGGCACCGAGTGGCGACCGTCCGCCACGACCTGGAGGTTCAGGTGGTCGAACGTGACGGGCTCGGGCGTCCGCACGTCGATCCACTGCCCGACGGTGTCGCCCACCTGGGTGCTCCACGCGGTGGTCGGGTCGCCGTCGAGCGCCGAGGAGGCCCGGGCGAGCGCGCTCGTCGTCATGTGCTCCGACGCGGTGACGGTGACGCCGCCCTCGTTGACGCCCGGCTGGCCGAGCGCGGCGTCCATCGTGTTGTCGGCCGCGCCGAGCGAGAGGCGGGCGGTCCCGACGATCCCGAAGTCGCGGGCGCTCGGGACCGTGAAGGACCGGACGAGCGCCGGCTCCTCCTCGGCCGTGTTCGGTGGGGCGAGGACGGTGCGCAGCCGCGTCATCTCGTACACGAGCGGGCGCGACGTCGAGCGCGCCGCGGGAGAGGAGGTGACGTCGGTCGGCATGTTCACGACCTCGTTGACGTGCACGTTCTGGTTCGGCGTCGCGTCGTCGTGGAGGCGGATCTCGGCGAAGCCGACGCCGCTCGAGTGCCCGTAGCTCGCCTGCGGGCCCTGGTTGTCGGCGTCGATGACGACCGTGAAGCGGGCGAAGCGCCGCTTCGGGAACGTGATCGTCTGGCCGCCGGGCGTCTGCGACGCCGGCCCGAGGGGGACCGTGATGTCCTCGCCGACCGGGTTGCCGTGCGCGTCGGCGAACTGGAGTGTTACCGAGGTGATGTATCGGTTCCGGAACCCGGTCAGGGGCTGGACGAGGTTCACCGTGCCGGTGCTGATCGGGTGGTCGAGGTTGGCGACCAGCCGCTGCCCGTCGACCTGGTCGAAGGCGCCGACGACCCACGCCGTCCCGAGATCGCCGTCGAAGGCGTACGCCGGACGGTCGGCCGGCAGGTACTGGGAGTTGGAGCCGTAGGCGGTGGCCGACACCTGGACGTTCTCCTGCGACATCGTCGTCTGGGCGTTCCCAGCCTCGCCGGGGAACGGGTCGAGCTGGTTGTTGAGCGTGTCGGTCACGAGGGGCTGCTCGCCGGGGCGCTCGGTGTACCCGACGTCGTAGTTGACGTTGTCCCAGCGCTCGGCGCGCTTGCGGTTCGAGTCGGTGACGACGAGCACGCTGTTGCCCGAAATCGCCGACGACAGTCCCTGCGGGTCGTTCGCGAACGCCGCCGAGTAGTGGATCAGCTCGTTGCCCGTGAGGAGCCCGTCGGCCGCCAGGTTGACGAGGCCGTCCCCGTCGCCCGACACGACGAGCGCGGGCCCGGCGCCGTCCGCGCGCACGATGGGCACGGCCGACCGGACGGGGAAGTCGACGACCGGCGCCGGGTCGGACATGTTGGCGGGCAGGGCGAGCGTCTTGGCGTCGAGGAGCGAGAACGCCAGCGGGGGGCCGAGGCTCGTGCCGTAGGAGGTGGGCGCGCTCAGGCCGGTCGGCGTCGGGCTGAACAGCAGCCACGTGTTCTTCGGTCGGGCGAGGTCGTAGCGGTCGACCTGGAGGTCGTTGCGCAGCACGACGTCGCCCACCCCGAGCAGCCGAGCGATTGGCGCCACGCTCTGGGGGGAGAGCACGCCGAGCTGGAGCTGGCGGTCGAGCGCGTCGAGCAGGTTGGCCGACGGCGCCGACCCGTACGGGACGAGCTCGCGGGCGACGTAGGGCCGGTTGGTGAGCCCGGGCGTGATCGGCTCGACGGTGTTGCCCCAGCGGTACGACGAGAAGTCCGCGCCCGGCAGCTCGAGGATCCGGGTGCCGTGCGACTTCGCGTTCAAGGCGGCGATCGCGTGTGTCCAGTACGTCGGGAGCGCCTCGGGCCGCTGCAGGTTCTTGCCGTAGAAGGTGCCGTTCCAGACCGCCGGGAGGTTCACGATGATCACGACGACGGCGAGCGCGCACGCCACGAGCCCGAGGCGGGGACGGCCGTGCTCGCGCAGCCACCGCACGAGCAGGTTGATACCGAGCCCGAGGAACACCGCCATCGCCAGCACGACGAGCGGGCCGGCGCGACCCACGCTGCGGAGCGCGAGCCCCACCGTGGAGCCCTGGCCGAACGCCTTCACGATCGCCCCGAACGGCGACGGCGTGCCGTACGGGTGCGCGCCGACGGCGATCGTCACGCCGATGAGGATGAGCGCGACGAAGTACACCCGGTGCTTCCAGCGGACGAACATCGCCGCGATGAGCGCGGTGACCGGGATCCCGTAGCTGACGAAGATGAGCCAGCGCCGCGCCGTGTAGTCGATGACGGCCTCGATCCAGGGCCCGAGCTTGTCGCCGCCGTAGAAGAACCAGTACCCGAGCCCGCGCAGGACCTCGCCGGACAGCCCCGCGTCCGAGACGTCCTTGATCGTCTCGGTGAACTTCAGCTCGTTCACGCCGTAGTTGGCCTGGATGCTGAGGCCAGCGATCCACCAGAGCGACGCCAGCACAGTGAGCAGCGCGACCCGCCCGGTGGTGCGCAGCGCCTGACGCAGCGACACCTCGCGGCTGATCCAGACCGAGTACGGGACCCAGAGCAGCGGCGCGACCCCGACCATGATCAGCGCCGTCGCGTTCACGCTCCCGGCGAGCTGCACGACGATGGCGAAGATCGCCGGGTACTTCCAGGAGTCGTCCCGCAGGGCCCGCGCCACCAGCGCGACCAGCCACGGCAGCGCCGCCCACGCCACGAGCAGGATCGAGAGCCGCGACGCGTAGACGAGCGAGTACGGGCTGAGCATGAAGGCGAGCGCCGCGAGGACGACGCCGGGACCGCGGACGTGCAGGGTGCGCAGGAGGAAGAGGACGCCAAGGCCCGCGCCGAACAGGATCGAGCCGAGCCAGAGGCGCTGCGCGACCCACTGTGGGACGCCGGCCGTCTCGAGCACCCAGTAGAAGGGCCCGGCCGGGAACAGGTACCCGATGTTCTCGTGGGTGACGGTCCCGAGGGCGACGTTGTTCTGCCAGATGTAAGGCGCCCGGGCGAGCAGCTTCCCGGGGTCGAGGTACAGGTACTGCTTCGTGTCCGCGACAACCCGGCCGGTCGACGTCAGCAGCACCGGGATGTACGCGAGCGCGGCAAGCAGCGTGTAGCCGATGCCGCGCTGCAGGCGGGTCGGCGGCGCGGGCTCCGTCGTGTCGACGGGCGCCGACGCGCTCATCGCCGAGACGACTGAGCCCGGTAGCGCAGCGCTTCGGCGGCGAGCACCTCGAGCACCCCGAGGGACGAGGCCTCCCACGTCATCGTCGAGGCATGGTCGACCGCGCCGCGCGACAGCCGCGCCCGCAGGTCGACGTCTCTCAGCACCCGCTGGATCCCGTCCACGAGCCCCTCGCGCCCGTCGACGAGCAGGCCGCTCACGCCGTCGTCGACCGCGTCGAGATGGCCCGCGATCCGGGTCGCCACGGCGGGGGTGCCGCACATGCCGGCCTCGGTGATGCTCATGCCCCAGCCCTCGCGTGCCGACGCGCTCGCGAGCACCCACGCCCGGCGGTACAGGTCGACGACCGCCTCGTCCGAGATCCGGCCGGGGAGCTGGATCCAGTGCTCGGCCCGCGCGTCGCGGATCTGGGCCACCAGCTCGTCGCGGCGGTACCCGTCGCCCGCGATCACGGCCTGCAGCGTCGGGACGTCGCGTTTCAGCTCGACGAGCACGTCGATGAGCAGCTCGTAGCGCTTCACCGGGACGAGGCGACCGACCGCAACCACGAGCGGCACGTCGGACTTCTCGCCGCCGATCGAGTACCGGGGGTGGACGCCGGGATGCACGACCGTCACGCGGCGCGGCGTGAAGTGCATCGCCTCGACGAGCTCCTGCTTGCTCGATTCGGATGGCGTGACGATCGGCACGTGGCGGTAGAACGGCGGCGCGAACTTCGATTCGATGAAGTTGCCGAGAGCGGCCAGCCGCGGGGGCAGGGTCATTTGCCACATCTCGGCGTGGAGGTGGTGCACGAACGTGATGTGGGGCGTGCGCGACCACAGCGGCGAGAAGAACGGCATGCCGTTCCAGACCTCCATCAGGCCGTCCCGGCCGCCGTGCCAGCCGAGCATCTCGCTGAAGGCGGCCCGCGGGAAGACCAGGTACCGCCCGGCCTTCCGGATGACCCGGTAGCCCTCCCGCCACGCCACCGGCGGCCGACCGGCGGCGAACGAGGTGCGCATCGTGACCTCGAGACCCGCCTCGGCCCAGTACTTGGCGACCATGTGGGCCGAGATCTCCGACCCGCCGGCCTCGGGGTCGTCGAGGTCGCGCCAGGCGAGGATGCTGACTCGCCGCAGCCCCGCGTCGGCCGCGATGCTGCCCATCTTGGCGATCGTGGCGTCGTGGTCAGTCATCGCAGAAGGGCGGTGGGCGAACCGGACGGTGCCCGGGGCGGGCGGCCGCGCCCAGCCCGCCGGGCGGCCCGGGCAGCCTACGCGCGATCGGATGGCGGGGGGCGTCGGCGGAGCCGACGTCGGTCGGTCAGGCTGGAGCGTCCGGTCGGTCCAAGAGGAGGAGTCGTCGTGACGAGCGCCGCGTTCGAGGAGGCGCTTGACGCCGTCGACGGTGTCGCCGGCTGGATGACGGACGCGCAGGCTCGACGCCTGTGGGATCGCGCGCGCGCGGTGCGCCGCGGCGGACGGATCGTCGAGATCGGGAGCTATCAGGGCAGGTCCGCGATCGTGCTCGCGCGTGCCGCGGCCGCCGACGTCGAGGTCGTGGCGATCGACCCGCACGCGGGGAACGACCGGGGTCCCCGCGAGCTCGACGGGACCGAGGATGAGGGGGCGCGCGATCACGCGGCCTTCCTCGCGAACCTGGAGCGCGCCGGAGTCCGGGATCGAATCCATCACGTCCGGCTCCCGTCCCACGATGCGCGTCGGGAGGTCGACGGGCCGATTGAGCTCCTCTACGTCGACGGTGCCCACCGCTTCGTGCCGGCCCGTGCCGACCTGCGCGACTGGTGCCCGCGCGTCGTCGACGGGGGCACGATCCTCATCCACGACTCGTTCTGCTCGGTGGGCGTGACGGGCGCAATCGCGGCCGTGTTGGTCGGTCGACGCGACGTCGAGTACGTCGGGCGCGTCGGGTCCCTCGCTGAGTACCGGCGCGGTCGGCTGGATCGCCGCACGCGGTGGCGCAGCACGCTCCGCCAGCTCACCGAGACTCCCTACTTCGCGTGGAGCCTCATCATCAAGACGCTGATTGTGCTGCGACTCCGACGGCTCACGCGATTCATGGGCAACCCCAGCGGCGAGTGGCCGTACTGATCGCGTTCCGCCGCGCGCGCAACTTACGGCTCACGACATCTCACGCGTCTCGGGCATGACGCGCGTGTGCGATCACCGCAGTGTCGACGCGTCGTGCTGTAGCCTGCGGGAATGCGGACGCTGATCGTCACGCCGACGTATCAGGAGGCGGACAACGTCGAGGAGTTTCTCCGCCGATGCCGCGGGGCGGTCCCCGACGCAGACATCCTCGTCGTGGACGACAGCAGCCCCGACGGGACGGCGGTGATCGTCGAACGCGTCGCGAAGGAGCTGGGGCGGATCACCCTGCTCCAGCGGGCCATGAAGGAGGGTCTCGGCGAGGCCTACCGCGCGGGACTCGCGTGGGGGCTCGATCGGGGGTACGACACGCTCGTGCAGATCGACGCCGATCTCTCGCATGACCCGGCATCAGTCCCAGCGCTCGTCGCAGCGGTGGCGGGCGGCGCGGACATGGCGATCGGGTCGCGCTACGTCGCCGGTGGTGTCATTCCCCACTGGCCGTGGTTTCGGAAGCTCCTCTCGAGGGCGGGGAACCGTTACGCCGGCTTGGTGCTCGGGTTGAAGGTGCGAGACGCCACCGCCGGCTTCCGGGCCTACCGCGCGGGCGTGTTGTCGGAGATCGACTTCATGCGCTCGCGCGCGATGGGGTACGGGTTCCAGATCGAGATCGCCTACCGAGTCCGGCGCTTCGGCGGCAAGATCGTCGAGGTGCCGATCGTCTTCACCGATCGGGTGCGGGGTTACTCGAAGATGACCTGGGGGATCTTCGCCGAGGAGCTGCTGCTGGTCACCTGGTGGGGGTTTCGAGATCGCGTGCTGCGTCGCGGCACGCGGCCCCGTCATGCTGGCGGGCCGGCGGGGGATGCGGCGACGAGCGCCTGAGCCGACGTTTCCGTCGGCTGCGCCCGGCCGCGCGCCGCGCGTACCCCTGGCGTTTCGGGCGCCCAGCCGGGCCGCCATCGACCGAGGAGGGCGAGGGCCGCGACGGCCGCGAGCACCACGACGACCGGCTCCGCCGGCGCGCGGAACCGCGGTGTGCCGTAGAACACTGCACCCGAGATCAGGACGACGTACACCGGCGCGAGCAGCGGCCAGACGCGCACGCGCCGTCGGCGCAGCCAGATGAAGCCGCCGACGGCGAAAGGCAGCAGCAGCAAGAAGGATGCCATCCCGAGGTACGAGGCCCACCGTGGCCGCCCCTCGTGCGCGTTGTAACGGGCGACCAGCCCCGGGTCGTAGACACCGAGCAGTCGCCCGAAGCGAGCGAGCACCTGGATCGGAAGCTCGCTCACGTGGGATCGCATGTAGCTGGTGGCCTGGTTGCGATAGGCGAGGTTCACCTGCGATTCGTCACCGTGTGGTGGTGTTGTCGGGAAACAGGCGAGGTCCCAGAGCCCGACGAGGCTGGCGTTGTACGCGCTCGAGCAGTTCGCGCCGAGGAGCGCGTACCCGTCGCCGGTCGAGATGAATGTCGGCTCTTTGAACCGGGCCAGGTTGAACCCGACCCATGGCCCGGCGACGACGACGGCGCCGGTGAGCACGACGCCCAACGCCGCGAGCCGAGCTTCGCTTCGACGATGGCTCACCCACGCGACGGGAAGGGCCAGGAACGGGATGAGCAAGATCAGCTCGGCGCGGGCCAGCATCGCGAGCCCGCACGCGACACCGATCGCGGCACCGCATTGCCAGGTCGGCCGTCGCAAGTAGCGATACGCGAGGACGAGCGCAGCAACGGTCGTGAGCGTCGCGAGCGTCTCGGACATGAGGAGCCCGTCGTTCATCCAGAAGTTGGCGTAGACCGCGCCGAGCGCGGCGGCGACGAGCCCCGCACGGGCGCCGGCAAGGGACCGAGCCAGCAGACCGACCAACACGACGACAAGTGCGCCGAACGCCACCATCGTGAAGCGCATCCAGAGCCGGCTGGTGCTGTTGCCCGGCAGCGTCGCCGCCGGCACGAGGGCGAGCACGGTCAGCGGCGGATGGTCGGCGGCCGGGTGGTTGGCTTGCGGGGCGAGCAGCGGGTAAACGAAGGCGTGGCCGTCCGCCACGCTGCGTGCCTCGTTCTCGTAGAACGCGGCGTCGTAGAAGCCGTGATCGAACTGCGTCACCGTCAGCACGTACCCGACCCGCAAGCCGATGCCCGCCAGCACGATGAGCAGCAGCAGTTGCCAGAACCGGCGGCTCGTGGCTCCCACCTCGCGTGCGGCTGCCTGGCCGGACCCCTCCACCCGGTCATTCTGGTCGACGCCGTCGAACGCTGGTCGCGGCACGTAGCCGCCCGACGGGTGATCGTCGGTCCCAGCCGAGTCGGCGAGTCGGCGTGTGAGCACGCGACCGCGGCCGTCGTCTGCATCCCTGTTCGCTTCAGAAGGTCGATGAGCTGCGCGCGCTCAACGTGTACCTGTGGATTGTCGTGTCCGCGCGGTTGGAGGCCTTCAACGAACGCTCGTAGAGGCGTAAGCAGCCGCCCAGCTCGCCGGGCCCCGTCTAGTTCGCGTCTCGCGCTGCTAGCGTCTGGACTGCCATGACGCCGCTCCGTTCCTCTGCCACTTCCGTGCTCTCCAGGCGTTGTGCTTGAGGTTTCGGAACCGGGAGCCCATGAAAGTGGCAGGTCAGGGCATGAAACCCAGGGCGGTTAGCTCAGGGGAAGAGCACTTCCTTGACGCGGAAGGGGTCAGAGGTTCAAATCCTCTACCGCCCACCA